>CAZMVU010000303.1:0-2755 GCA_964569295.1 uncultured Nitrospirales bacterium | reverse complement strand
TGCTCACAACGGGCACGAAGGAACCAAAACATCGGTAGTAGAAGAACTGCACCCAAAAAAGAAGCCCTGATAGTAGCCACGGTGGCGCGGTCACAGACCCGCCACAACTTAAGGTTTTTTGCATAAACCAACAAATGACCTCACCGCACACTCGGGTCGTAGGACTTGCCGATGCCGTCGATCCGGTGCCAGACCGGGTCGCGTTCGGTCTCGGTGAGGATGCCGTAGCGGTGTGGACGCCGGTAGGCGTTGCCCCAGATAACTTTACGCCGCCGCGCGCGCAGGGCCTGGAGGCCGAAGTCAGCGTAGTAGATACCTTCGCGCGGTCCCGCTTCGACCAACTCATTGCCCTCCGCGTCGAAGGCCACGGATCGGCCATTGTGCTGTGGGAAGGGGTAATTCGCCATAGCGACGCCCATGACATTCTCGAAAGCGCGCACTTTGAACTGATCGACTTGTATGTCCCGCAGGCGGCATGCGTTGGGTGTGAGGACGATCTCGGCGCCTTTGAGCATGAGGATGCGGGCACTCTCCGGCTGTTCCCGGTCGAAGCAGATCATGGCGCCAACGGCCACGGGGCCTTTGGCCGTATCGAGGGTGTTGACATAGAAATCCGCACCCGGGGTCATCGAGCGCTCCATGGACTTGAAATCGCTCGTGTGCACCTTGGAATAGCTGAGCACCTCCTCGCCGTGCCGGTCGAAGAGGGTGAGCGTGTTGCGTGGGAGCGGGTCGTGCGCCTCGAGGTAGGCGAAGCCGATCGCCATGCCGAGATCGCCGGCGAGGCGCGCAAACTGCTGCACGTATTCGCTGTCCTTCGCCCGGGCCAGTGTGTAGAAATGCTCCTTGTCGCCCGGCTTGTCCGGGTCGAAGCGGGTATAGCCGATGCTCCACATCTCCGGGAGCAGGGCGATGTCCGCGCCCGCCTCTGCCGCTTCCTCGAGATGCACCCGCGCCTTTTCCGCGTTCGCCTCGATATCGTTGCTGTCCGGCAGCAGTTGAAGCAAAGCCACGCGCAGGTGGTCCGCTGCCGGCGCATCGGACACATCGCCCAAGCCACCCACGGTAATCGCGGCCGCCACTGCGAAAGTTAACAGATGCATGGTGCATGGACCTCCAGCGTGTGTTCCGAATACTTATGCTGCGTTGTCGTGCGGCGGCATGTCAAGCCTCCGGGTACCCCCCGCCCCTTTTCATCTTGAAACTTCGTCTGCTGCATTTTGAAACGCGGTGTGACAGCACACAGCATTCGGCGCGTGCGGCCATCGAAAAACTGTGTGCCGGAACGAATTGTAACTGACTGTCTATAAATAACTTACACATTCATTGCGCATTTCTGGCGCATATTGCGTCTTGCCATGGGCAATTTGGCACGGCACGTGCATCATAATGGGCGAACAGGCACAAGGAAAACCGCAAAGAACAATCTCGTCCGCACGAACGAAAAAATCGTGCGGGGTGCCGCTATACAAACCGGCGCCCATCAAGAAGGAGGAAAGTGATTATGGCCAGGACAATTGGAATTGACTTGGGTACCACCAACTCGTGCGTATCCGCGATGGAAGGCGGCGAAGCGACGGTCATCCCGACGCCGGAAGGCAACCGGACCATGCCCTCGGTAGTCGCCTTTACGAAAGACGGCGAACGCCTAGCCGGCGCCACGGCGAAGCGGCAGGCCGTAACGAACCCGGAGAACACCGTGTTCTCGATTAAGCGGTTCATGGGCCGCCGGTTCGACGAGGTCCAACACGAAATCGAGCTCGTCCCGTACAAAGTCACGAAGTCGCAGTCCGGCGACTGCCAGATCGAGGTCCAGGACAAGAGCTACCGGCCGCCGGAAATTTCGGCGATGGTGTTGCAAGAAATGAAAAAGGCCGCCGAGGCCTATCTCGGTGACACCGTGGACAAGGCCGTTATAACCGTGCCGGCTTACTTCAATGACTCGCAACGCCAGGCCACGAAGGATGCCGGGCGCATCGCCGGGCTCGAGGTGAAACGCATCATCAACGAGCCGACAGCCGCCGCACTGGCGTATGGCCTCGAGAAGAAGAAGGACCAGAAGGTCGCCGTGTATGACCTCGGCGGCGGTACCTTTGACATCTCGATTCTCGCGCTGGCGGAGGGCAGCTTCGAAGTGTTGTCCACCAATGGCGACACGCACCTCGGCGGTGACGATTTCGACCAGAAGCTCATCGACTACCTGGCGGAGGAGTTCAAGAAAGAACAGGGCATCGATCTCCGCAAAGACGCCATGGCCCTTCAGCGCCTGAAGGAAGGCGCCGAGAAGGCCAAGTGCGAGTTGTCGAGCGCCATGCAGACCGACGTAAACCTGCCGTTCATCACGGCGGACGCCTCAGGGCCGAAGCACCTGAACATCCGCATCACCCGCGCCAAGTTCGAGTCCCTCGTGCAGGATCTCGTCGAGCGCACGCAGGGGCCCTGTGAACAGGCGCTGAAGGATGCCGGCCTCTCGGCGTCCGACATTAGCGAGGTCATCCTCGTTGGTGGGCAGACCCGCACCCCTGCGGTGGTCGAGAAAGTGACGTCCGTTTTCGGCAAAGACCCGCACCGCGGCGTCAACCCGGACGAGGTCGTCGCCGTCGGCGCGGCCATTCAGGCGGGTGTGCTTACGGGCGGCGTGAAGGATGTGCTGCTGCCCGACGGAACGCCCCTCAGTCTCCGCATCGAGCCCCTCGGCGGCGCGCTGGCCACGCTCATCGCGCGTAACCCCACCATTCCCGTGACGAAGAAGGCG
>CAZMVU010000302.1:0-3012 GCA_964569295.1 uncultured Nitrospirales bacterium | reverse complement strand
GGGACAGTCCCTGCTCGCGGACTCGCGAGGACAGTCCCTTTGTTTGCTCAAGTGATGATACAAGGCGATACGGTCAGAGCTGCATCCTTAAGTTAACGCGTATGGGCCGTTGGCCCAGGCTGGTATAGAACCGCGCCTTCGGCGCTCCGGAAACCGGAAACAAGTCCCTGCCCCTCACCCCGAAGCGCCCCAAACCACGAACCAACAACCAGGGGACACGCCTTTCGATCCTTGGGTTGTGGGCCAAACCCACGTCAGTCGCTGGCGGTGTCTTCCAGTTCGCGCAGTTCTTCGTCGATGCTCTGGGTCACCGGGAAGCGGAAGCCCGTTTTCGGGTCGAGGTCGAGATCCATAACCTTCAGGCTCACCGGATGCTGATCACGTTTCCACTGGTGGAAGGCGAAAAGCCGCCCGAAGCGGCCGGTCCATGTGCGCAATAATTCCGGGTCGTGTTCCGTGTGGCGCAGGCAGATGATTCGCCAGCAGTCCAGAAGCGACAGCCGGCGCTTGGCGTAGAGGTAGAGCAGGTCGTCGAGCACGGCATAAGGCATGAGATCATTTTCATCGGTCTGGTCCGCCGCGAGTTCCGCGCTCGGCGGTATCGCCAGCACGGCTTGGAGCGCCGCGATGCCGTCGCGTTCGGCGATGTGCGCGAGCAACCGCGAAACCAACGTCTTCGGTACGTTGTTGATGGGCGAATAGCCGCCCTCGTTGTCGCCGCCCGTGGTGGTATAGCCCACGCCGGCCTCGCTCAGGTTCGATGTGACCAGGAGCAGGCCGCCCGCGCTGTTGGCCCAGTTCAGCATCATCGCACCACGGATGCGCGCTTGCAGGTTCTGGCGCGCCATGGGCGCCACCTGCTCCGGACCGCCGGCCATCTCCGCCGCCTTCTCGAAGGCCATCTCCGCCTCCTTCTGAATCGTCACCACCTGGAACGGAACGCCCAGTTCCTCCGCCAAGGCACGCGCCGCCTCTTGCGTGCCCTGGCTGCTGTAGGTGCTGTGCGGCAGGTAGGCCGTGCTCACATGCTCGGCAAAGCGGGCGGCGGCACGGCCCTCTTCGAGCATCTTGGCCGCCTTCACCGCGAGCAGCAGGCACAGCGCACTGTCGCGCCCGCCCGACAGCGCCACGAGAAACCGCTTGAAGGCGCCCACTTTCTCGAAGTAGTCGCGCAGGCCCAGCGCGAGCGCCTCGAAGAGTTCATCGAGATAGGCATGCACCTCGCTGGTCTCCGGCACGCGCTCATCGGGCAGATAGAAACTACCCGGCATCTGCTGCACATAGTCCTTCAGCGGCACGGGCTTCCAATCGCCCTGCGCACGAACAAGGCACGCATCGCCGGCGCCGTTTCGTTCCGCCGCACCGGTGCGCCACGTCGTGTTTTCCGCGCGCACCCGGGTGATATCGTCGAGGTCGACCACCCCCGAGGAAAGCGACCAAGACTGCGCCCCGAGGATGGGCCCCTCCGCCACGAGTCCCTCGGGCGTCGCGACGAAGCCGCCGCCATCGAAGACCAGGCGGCTGCTGTCGCACCCGAGTAAGTTGGCATAGGCGTAGACGGATTTGAGGTGACTGGCGGCGTTGAGCGTGAGGCGGCGGCGCTCGGCATTCTTGCACGGGGTAAACGGTGAGGCACTCGGGTTACAGATGATCTCTGCTCCCGCGGCCACGCGCGCCTGGGCCGGCGAATTCGCCGCCCACAGATCCTCGCAGATTTCCGCGCTCACTTTGCCGAAAGGCAACTCGAACACGAGATCGCCCGCGGGCACGCCATTCACCTCGGTGACGCCGCCCGGCCAGGGCGTCCAGTTGCGCATTTCATAGAAGATCGAATAGGCGGGCAGGTACTTCTTGAGCACCATGCCCAGGATTCTGCCGTCGTAGAGCAGGGCCGCTGCGTTATACATGAGCGCATCGATGCGCACCGGCAGCCCGACAAACACCGCCATGTCATTGCTGTGCGCCGCCAGGTCCGCAAGGGCCGCCCAACTTTGCCGCGTGATATGCGGCCAGTGAATGCGGTCCTCGAGGCTGTAGCCCGACAGCGCCAGTTCCGGCGTGACCAATAGATGCACCCCGGCCGCACGTGCCTGCTCGGCCACCGCACGCAGCCGCGCACTGTTGCCCGCGAAATCGCCCACCTTGACCGAAACCGACGCCGTGCCGATTCGTACCAGCCGCATATCTCGAATACTCCTGGTTCGTATGCCGTGCCTACGGGCACGGGGCATCTTTCTCGCGCCCGTCCTGTGCCGGGCTATCGCCAGTCATTGCAGGGTGCGCTTGCCGGATCGCGGCATAGAGCGCCTCGGCCCGGGGACTGCCCAGCAGTATGTGAAACCCATTTTCATAGTCGAACCGCACCCCCTGTTCGCCCTCGACGAGGTACGCCTTCCCGTTCCGGCGGCCCCGCAGGCCATAGCCGCCATAGTCGCGCAGGGGCCTCACATTGACCACGCGGATCGCCGCCAACCCCGCCCGGTCCACCTGGCGCACGCGCCGCTGAAACGGTTGCAACCGCATGAACACACCTTGCGTGTTCACCTCGATCTGCAACCGGGTCGCGAACAAGAGCCCGAGAAACAACGCATTCACCACGAGCACCACCGCCGCCGCGCCCACCATGATCCAACCGCCCGGACCGTGCGTGTCCGACAACATGCCACCATGCGCCACGCGATAGGTCAAGCCTGCCACAACAGCGGCCACCAGGAGCAGGTCGATGGCCACCCCCACCCACATCCAACCGCCTCGGAACCGCTGGTCTTCTTGAAAAAACACCGTCATGGGCCGGCTACCTCACGGGCACGCCAAGGCGCTGACCGTTCTTTACTTCGGGTGCCGTTCTGCCACTACTGCATGTCCGCATAAGTGAAGCAAACGAAGAGACTGTCCTCGCGAGTCCGCGAGCAGGGACTGTTTCGGCTCGCGGGGACGCTCGCCCTCCCTGGGGCCAGAACCCATACGCGTTAACTTAAGAATACAGCCCTGACAGTACCGCCTTGCATCATC
>CAZMVU010000301.1:0-3091 GCA_964569295.1 uncultured Nitrospirales bacterium | reverse complement strand
AGCTATCTCAAAGAGATCCTGCTCCAGATGTGAATTTTAATGCGATTGCCCTGTCCAGACGAATAGGGCGGGGCATTTCGCCCACCGCCAGCGTGTATAATGTTGCCCCCAGCGCGTAGAGGTCGCTGCGCCCATCCACATGCTTACCGCTCTTCAACTGCTCGGGCGCGGCATAAAGCGGGGTGCCCAAGAGCGCGCCAGTCATCGTGTGCGTACCGTGTTGGTCCTGGGCAAGGCCAAAGTCAGTGAGCTTCGGCATGCCCCGCGGCGTGAGCAAGACGTTGGCCGGCTTGATATCCCGGTGAATAATTCCTTTCTCGTGTGCGAGCGCCAGCGCGTCGCACAACTGCGCCCCCACCTCGCGCACTTGCTCTGGCGGCAATGCCCCCTCCCGCTCAACTAATGACTCGAGGTCGCCGCCCTCTACATACTCCAACTCGATACAAATACCCAGGTCATCCTCGAAGAGGTTGTAGATACGCACGATGTTCGCGTGGTCGAGCGCGGCAATACTGCGAGCCTCTTTCCTAAACCGTTTGATGGCGCGTTGGTTTTCCGACGAGTCCGCGTTCAGACGCTTGAGGGCCACAAGGCGCCCCAATTGGCGGTCCCGCGCCTTGTGCACCACGCCCATGCCGCCCCGCCCAAGTTCCTCGAGCAACTCAAAACGCTCACGCAGTTTCGAAGTGACCCCGAAAGTATCCACCTGCGTGGCGCTGTCGCCACGGCTCATGGCCGGGTTTACCTCTTCCGCGGCAATTCCTGCGCCGGCGTCCGCTTGCGTGGTGTTGTCCCCGATACTCAAGGCCTCGTCAGCCGCAAGCATTGTCCCGCATTTGGAACAGAGCTGTGCAGCCGCGTCGTTCTCAGCACCGCAGTGCATACACTGCATTCCGATTCGGCCCTCCCTTTGACTCCAGAGCAACAGACCCCGTAACTTGCCCCGTGCTGCTCAGTTTGCCATGCCAGAAACCATCTTCCGCTATCGCGCAGCGCGATGTCAACATCCGAGCACATTTACTATATGACCACGCCTTTCATCTGCTTATTCCAGAACACATTGCAATGTGTCTTGCTTCCAAATGAAAAAAGTGATAGCAAGGAATTGTTCAACGACATAATGCATACTCAAACCGCAGTTCGAGGGCTCAGGAATTCTCCGGTATAGTGCTGAGTTCGGGTATTGTCCTGCAAACTGATAGAAACTGGAGTTCCTCGATGGTGCACCGGCAGGTGTTCTTCGACCTCGTGGGTCCAGCAAGGCCACAGCCCCCGGTCTGGGCCCTTATCGCGTAGGCGCCTGCAGCCGCCGTGGCACAGGTGGACCCTCAGTAAATGCACTCACACCCCGTACCAGGTCTCGCAGCGGTGCTGCTCGTAGAACCCGAGGACCGCGAGATTCCAGGTGAAGGCGGCGAGGCAGGCAATGCCAAACACGGCCTTGACCCACAGGGTGGGCATGGAAAAACCCAGCAACGCCCACGCGAGCAGCGCATCGAGCGTGGTGAGGAAGCCGAGGGCGGCGGCGTTCGCCGCGAGGGATTCGTTATCGAGGAGGTTGCGCCAGGCGCCGCCGGTCACCAGCGGCAGCAGCAACACGAAGAACAGCCACCCGAGGAGGCGCCAGCCCGCGCCCACATTGCCGGCGCCGGGATTCCCCGAGGCCAGGGTGAGCGGTCCGCCGTATTCGAAGCGCTGCTCGAAGATGGTCCCGCCCGCGGCCACATCCGCCACGGCCACATCGACCGCGAGGGCAACGCCCGTCTCCGCGAGCCGGAAGGCCGGCACATAGCCGTAGACCACGAAATCCGCCTGGGTGCGGCGCCCCCGATCGAGCGCCTGGGACAACGTGGTCACGGGCGCCGGTTTCCACGCGTCCGCCGTGGGCCGGCTCACGGCGCCGAGGCGTGCGAGCTTGCTAACGGCGTGTTCGCGCAGGTCGGTGACAACCGTGTCCGTGATGACGCGGCAGTTCGCGCGCGCGGTGAGGGCCGCCTCGAGCCGGTTGCGCAGGTAGCCCGTGTCGTCGCCGGCCAGCGGCGCCACAGCCACATAGCGCCCGGACCACTGTACGCCCGCCGCCTCGCCCAGCGTGCTTGCGATGTCCTCCGCCACGTGCGCCGCGGCATCCGCCCGGGCCCGATCGAGCGGGGGCGTGGTCGGCGTGATCCACCACCATGCCTGGAATACCAGGAAACCCGCCAGCAACACCAGGCCCAGCCGCGAAGTGACCAGTTTTCCGATTCCCGCCAGTGCCAACATAGCAAGGCCTCCTTTGCAACGGCCTGGCCGGGACACCATCGTCCCAACACGACGGCCGCCGGCAGAGAAGTGCAAGCGAGGTGCCAAGGGGGAGGAATGCGTGCCTCCACGACAGCAGACCAGGGAGACCGGACGGCCGGCGTGGGCTTGCTATCGGGTATCTTTTGGGATACAATCGAGCCATGGTCGAAATACGCCAAACCAAGGAGTATGCCCAATGGTTTGACGCCCTACCTCATAGCTACCGGGTGTATTTCCTGCGCCAGAAGGAGCGCCTTGTGATTCTTCTCGCCGGGGGCGACAAGTCCAGCCAGGAGCGGGATATCCGAAAAGCGCTTCGGCTGGCACAAGAACTGGAGGAATAGACAATGGCGAAGGCGAGCACACAACCGTGGGATGCGGCTGAACACCTCGATACGCCGGAAGACATGGCGGCCTATCTCGAGGCCGCCCTCGAGGAGAACGACGTATCGCTCATTGCGGCAGCACTGGGAGACATCGCGCGCGCGAAAGGCATGGCGCAGATAGCGCGTGACACCGGCCTCGGCCGGGAAAGCCTCTACAAGGCCTTGTCGCCCGAGGGCAATCCGGAATTCGCCACCGTACTCAAGGTCGTGCGCGCCCTCGGCCTGCGGCTGCACGTCGCCGATGCAGCATGGCAGTAGCCACATTGACCGTCTACAGGCCGTGCAGGCACAGAGGGAAGAGGAGACCTGACGGCCGGCACGGTGGCGTACCCAGGGAGGGCGAGCGTACCCGCGAGCCGCAAGAGAGCCCAGGGAGGGCGAGCGTACCCGCGAGCCGGGAAGAAAGAGAACTCACCACAGAG
>CAZMVU010000300.1:608-3273 GCA_964569295.1 uncultured Nitrospirales bacterium | reverse complement strand
CTCGCGGGGACGCGCGCCCTCCCTGGGACGCTCCTTCGGTTTCCGCCGAGCCCCATTGCCGGGTGAGCCAGGTGACAACACGCTCATCGTCCCACCGCGCAGCACCCCGGTGCATGAAGGCGACAGCGCCCGAGGGCGCGATAACAAACGTTACGGGCACGGATTCCGTGTTGAAGAGCGTGGGCAGTGGCCCGGCTTTTTTGTACAGGGGCAGGGTCAACCCGTACTCCGCAGCGATGGCCGGCGCGTTGTCCGGATACGCCATGGTAAGCATCACAAACGCGATGTCCGTGTCCGCCATCTTGTCCGCCAGACGCTGGATACTGCCAATCTCGGCAAGGCAGGCCATACACCGGGGGCTCCACAGGTGCAGGAAGACGGGGCGTCCGCGCCACTGTGCGAAATCCTGCGGTTCCCCGTCGATGGGTGCAAGACGCCAGTCATAGCCGGCCTCCAGTCCATGGGTAACGGGCGGAGGATTCAGTTGCTCGCTTTTCATGCTGATGAGGTGGGCGCGCAACAGATACGCCGCCACGACCCCCACCACAAAGAGCAACACGAGCAGGCTGATGCCGGTGAGGCAACCCAATAGAAATGTGCGGCGTCCTGTCGCTATGACTCAGCCCTCTTCTTTCGTGTCCGGTTCTGAATTTTTGCCCGGGGCCGCGGCTTCCTGATCGCGCGCGTCGAAGTGCTGCATACGCGCACGGAAAGCCGCCTCGGCCCCGCGGTCCGTGGGGCGGTAGTAGGCGCCCCGGCGCACGCCGTAATCCTGGGGGACATAGCCCTCCGCGTAATCATGGCTATAGGCATAGCCCGCCCCGCGGCCCAGGCGCTTGGCCCCCGCGTAATGGGTGTCCTGCAAATGCTCGGGCACGGCCACCGTCTTCCCTTCGCGCACATCCGCCAGCGCGGCATCGATGCCCACGCACGCCGCGTTGGACTTCGCCGCGCACGCGATGTAGGCCGCCGCCTGCGCCAAAATGATCCGCGCCTCCGGCATACCGATGACCTCGCACGCCTGGAACGCGGCATTGGCCACCACCAGCGCCTGCGGGTCCGCATTGCCCACGTCTTCCGAGGCGCAAATGCAAATACGCCGCGCCACGAACCGCGGCGTCTCCCCCGCCTCGAGCATGCGCGCCATCCAGTAGAATGCCGCGTCCGGGTTCGAGCCGCGCATGGACTTTATGAAGGCCGAGGCCGCGTCGTAGTGCGCGTCGCCTGTCCCGTCGTAGTGCAACATCTTGCGTTGGATGGACTCTTGGGCTACATCCGGCGTTATGCGGAGGATACCGGCTTCCGGCGGCGTGGTCAGGAGTGCGATCTCGAGGGCATTGAGTGCACGCCGGGCATCGCCTTCCGCATACCGGGCGATGTGTTCGAGCGCATCGGGGGCGGTCTCGATGGTGACATCGGCCATTCCCAGCGCGGGATGGGCCAGGGCGCGCTCGAGCAGCCGAAGGACATCGTCGTCCGTAAGCCGCTTGAATTCAAAGATTTGCGAGCGCGACAGGAGCGGGGCCACCACCGCAAAAAAAGGGTTCTCCGTGGTCGCACCGATGAGGATGATATTGCCGTTTTCGACATCCGGCAGCAACGCATCCTGCTGGGCCCGGTTGAACCGGTGAATTTCATCCACGAACACGATGGTGCGCCGGTTCTCGTGGACACGCCGGTCCTTCGCAGCGGCAATGAGGATACGTAAATCCTTCACCCCCGAGGTTACCGCGTTCAACGGCTCGAAGATTGCTGCTGTGCGCATCGCGATAAGGCGGGCAAGAGCGGTTTTTCCCGAACCCGGCGGGCCGTAGAGCACCAGCGAGGTAATGCGATCAGCCTCGATGGCACGGCGCAAGACCTTGCCTGGCCCCAGTATATGCTCCTGGCCTATGATATCGTCAAGCTTGCGTGGTGCCACCCGGCGCGCCAAGGGCGCCTCACGCTGGATGCGGTCCGCCGCGGCATGTTCAAAAAGGTTATCCGCCATGGTTGCGATGGTAACGCCAGCTCGGCACACCGCGCAACTGCGTGAAAATTGGGCGACAGCCATGCACGGGCCCTATGCTTCGGGACGGAAGCCCGGCCTGTGAGCCAGCGCGGCTTTCCGGGGGAAATGGACATGGATTGCCAGCGCGTCCCTGCCAGCCGGAATTGGGCGGCTTGGGAATAGGGATGGCGGCGGCCTTGTTTAGTTGCGTGAACGCTTGTATAGCATATTGAACGCGGCGAAACAAACACACAAACATTTGGAGGGTGTCGAGCATGGACAAAGATCGCAATGAAAGCATCCAGCAACAGCAGAGCACGCAGCCGGTGCGCTACCGGGGCCTCGTGGTGGGAGTGCTGACCTTCGCGCTCGTGGGGGTGGCCGGCATTTTGTCGTCTGTCGCCATGGCGAACAATACCGAGGCCAAGAGCGCATGCAGTGCAACGAAGGCGAAAGCGTCCACATCAGAAGACTTCGCTTCTTACAACGGCGGCGAATGTTGTCCGTCGGAAAAGGCGACTCAGGCCAAAGCCGTTGCAGGTGAAGGGGAATCCAAGGATTGCGACAAGCAGGCAGAGGATTGCGACAAGCAGGCAGAAGATTGCGACAAGCAGGCAGAGGATTGCGACAAGCAGGCAGAGGATTGCGACAAGCAGGCAGAGGATTGCGACAAGC
>CAZMVU010000300.1:0-508 GCA_964569295.1 uncultured Nitrospirales bacterium | reverse complement strand
AGGCCAAGGCAGACAAGGCCGGCTGTAGCGACGACGGTGATGAGGCCAACCAGGCGGCACAGGCCAAGGCCACCTGCCCGGTGACGGGTGCTGTACAGGCGGCGCTGGCGAAGAAGGGGGAATCTAGTGCAAAGGCCAGCCAGGCAAAGCAGGCCAAGGACACGTGCTCCGACAAGAGCGAATGCCCCGGGGAAGCGATGACGCCGGTTGCCGAGCGTGACTATATAACGTTCGCGAAGGTAGCCGCCTTTTTCGGACGCATGGGCACGAAAGACCCCATGGCCACGCTCACGCAGGCAGAAGGTGCGGACTTGGCCAAGGCGGCCTCGTCGGAATCGGAAACGGACGCCACAAGCGCGGCCGACCGCGGTTGCTGCCTCAGCAAGTAAATTATCCCCGATAGGTAATGCATCGGCACGCAGACCACCCGTTTATCTGCGTGCCTTTTCTTATGGGTGCCGTTCTTCTACTACCGATGTTTTGGTTCCTTCGTGCCAGTTGTGAGCAA
>CAZMVU010000299.1:0-3276 GCA_964569295.1 uncultured Nitrospirales bacterium | reverse complement strand
GTCCAAAGTGCGCCTACGTCTTGACTGATAGAAACAGCGGGTGGGCCAGAACCGCGACCCGCGCTGATACCAGGGAGTTGTATGACGTATGGAAAACGGCTCACGGCAAACGGCTAAAGAATTACCACGTTGAAAACAACCGGGGGGGGCTGGGTGAAAGAAGGCCGCAGAACGCTCCTTTTCGCAAAGGGTTCGCCCTTGGACTGTCTTGGACACTACTGTGGCGCGGACTTTTTTTCGCACCGCACCTTCACGCCCCCGGTTTGCCGGCGGCGAGGCAGTTGATGGTGGCGGCGGCGACGGCCGCGCCGAAGCCATTGTCGATATTGACGACGGTGAGGCCCGTGGCGCAGGAATTCAACATGCCCAACAATGCGGTGACGCCACCGCATGCGCTGCCGTAGCCGATGCTGGTGGGGACGGCGATGACCGGCCGTTCGACGAGCCCGCCGACCACGCTCGGCAAGGCGCCTTCCATACCCGCGCACACGATGACCACGTTGGCCGCGTCGAACTGGGCACGCCGCCCGAACAACCGGTGAATACCCGCCACACCCACGTCGTACACCCGCTCGACCCGGTTCCCGAGTGCTTCGAGGGTAACCACGGCCTCCTCCGCCACGGGGATATCGCTCGTACCCGCGCACACCACCGCCACGTAGCCGGGCAGGGTTTCCGGCGCCTCGACCGTGATCTGGAACACACGCGCCGCGGCGTGGTACACGGTGTCCGGGTGCTCGGCGCACACCGCTTCGACAATGTCCGGCGTACAGCGCGTGCCGAGCACATTCGAGCCGTGCTCACGCATCCGCGTCACGATGCCCGCCACCTGCTCCGGTGTCTTCCCCGCGCAGAAGATCGTCTCCGGATAGCCCTTGCGCAACGGGCGGTGGTGGTCCACTTTCGCGAAACCCAAATCTTCGAAGGGGAGATTGCGCAGCCGGTCGAGGGTATCGTCGACCGAGACCGCGCCCGCCTCGAGGGCTGTCAGCAAGCGCTTAAGTTTTTCCAGGTCCATGGGCGACTCCTTCCGTGGCACGGCGTTGGGCCGGCGCACGGCCGCATTCTACCCGGCAACCCCACCCGGGGGAAAGCGCATTCCCCGGCCGCTCCCGGACGTATCCCCCTGGTCACGGTTGGGAATGCGTTTTGCCGGGCGCCATGTTATGCTATGCACAGCCTTTACCGCAGTATTCACACGAGACACAGGGGCTCCCATGCGCACAGAACCGGTTTTCATTCTCGGCGGCTACCAGACCGACTACGCAGAACACTACACCCGCCACGGCAAGGATCTGGTCGACCTGTTCAAGGATACGGTGTCCGGTACGCTCGAAACGGCGGATGTCGCGCCGGGCGATATCGAGGTGGCCCATGTGGGCAATTTCATTGGGGAGCACATGTGCTACCAGGCGCATTTGAATGCCTTCTTTCTCGAGGTGGATGAGACGTTCTACGGCCTCCCGACTGCGCGCCACGAGGCGGCCTGCGCCTCGGGGAGCATCGCCGTGCTCTCGGCCATGGCGGATATCGAGGCGGGCCGGTACGCATGCACGTGCGCCATGGGCGTCGAGATGGAGCGCAACAAACCGTCGAAGGAGACCGCCAGCCACCTCGGCCTTGCCGCGTGGTACGAGCAGGAGTGTACGGGCGTGGCGTATCCGTGGCCGCATCTCTTCAGCCGGCTCGCGGAGGAGTACCACCAGCGCTATGGCCTCGAACGCGCCCACCTCACGCACCTGGCGGAAAATGCCTACAACAACGCCCGCACCAACCCGAACGCCCAGACCCGGGTGTGGGAGTTCGATGCGAACAGCTTCGGCGAGGACGACCAGGCGAACCCGGTTATCGACGGCTGGGTGCGCCGGCGCGATTGCAGCCAAGTCACCGACGGCGGCGCGGGGGTAATCCTGGCGTCGCAACAGTTTGCCGCGGAATGGGCGGCCAAGCGCGGTATCGCACTCGAGCAGGTGCCGCGCATCAAGGGCTGGGGACACAAGACCGCACGTATCCGCTTCGATGACAAGATGGAACACGCAAAAGACAGCCCCTATGTATTTCCCCACGTGCGCGAAACCATCCAGGATGCCTTTCGCCGTGCGGAGATGCCGGGAGTCGAAGCGGTCGATTTCGTCGAAACGCACGACTGCTTCTCACCCACGGCCTACATGGCCATCGATCACTTCGGCTATACACCCCCCGGAGAAAATGCCCGCGCTATCGACAGTGGCGCTGTGGACCGCGGTGGGGCATGCCCATTGAACCCGAGTGGCGGGCTGATTGGCGTAGGGCACCCGGTAGGCGCATCCGGCGTGCGCATGCTGCTCGATTGCACCAAACAGGTCACCGGCCAGGCCGCCGGCTACCAGGTGGAAAACGCGCGCAACGGCGCCCTGCTCAACATCGGCGGCAGCGCCACCACCTGCGTGAGCTTTGTCGTGGGGCTATAGGCTGCAGGAGGCAGGGGGCAACGTCCCACCCTTGGTTGGTCCTGCCGCTCCTGGCAGGGTATTTCAGTAGACAGCTGCCAGAGATTATTTCCACGCTGTCCTGGAACTTCCCGGTACGAGCGCGGGTAGCGGTGCTGGCCCACCCGCGGTCTCTATGTGTCACGCTGGTATGCGCTGTCACGGAACAAATCAGCGAATTGAGTGCGCCGCGTTGCGCCATACGGCGAAAGAATTACCTAGCAGGGAAATGTGATTGCAATACCACCGGGAACTTGCTAAAATTTCCCCCTTCCGGGCGGCTTTTCTTGCACCCGTCCGCATTGACTGCTAACAACGAAGGACAATGAAACGTGCCCACCTGAAACTGTAAGAAGTGTGGGCACGCCTGCGACGTGTTCCACGCCATGTCCGCCTCGCCCCGGATCAGGTGCGAGGAATGCGGGAGTCTGCGCACCGAGCGTCTGCTGAGCGCCGGTGCCGGCTTTATCTTCAAGGCGTCGGGTTTCTACGACACCGACTTCAAGGAGAAAAGGCGGGCAGCGTTCGAAACGGATTCCAAGAACGGCAAATCCGAAGCCGCAAGCCGGCGAAAGCGGTACTCGCTGCATGGCACGCCGCTTGCCCCCCCACAAGACGTATCCGGCAGCAACCATGTGCCGGGGCTGTGCAATTGGGAGATAGTAAGTATGAGCGTACTTGTATGGGGCCACGAAAGCAAGATGTTGAAGAAGCGCTTTCAACGCGCTCTGAGCTCCGTTCACGCACAGAAACTGCGTGTGATCGAGTCCACGCTCGAGACGTTGCGCCTCAAGGTGCTGGCGGAGCG
>CAZMVU010000298.1:0-3301 GCA_964569295.1 uncultured Nitrospirales bacterium | reverse complement strand
TTCGGGTTGCCAACAGGCTCAGATAAACGGTGACTGTTTCTGGTTATGCGGTGACTGTCCCTGGTTATTATACTGAGCAAGCCGTACGGTTTAAGCAGAGGGTATCAGGCTTCTTCAGTCACCGTGCGGTCCGTTTGCGGCACCTCGGGTTTCATCGCCAGGGCGGGCGGCGTGCCGCGGCGCGCGACGCTCTCGGGGACCGCGGGCGATGCGCGCGGGGGTGGCAAATCTGGGGAAGCGAAAACGGGGACAGTCCACGCGCTCGGGGACTCGCTTGGTACCGTCCCCATTTTCGCTGAAAACCTTGCGGCGTGCGCATGATGGCGTGTATGATCCAGGACGTCAAGGCGTAGCGTCTGCCATGTCCCGCATGGCCCCTTCTCGACGCCGCGCCCCGCGTGACCGGGTAGCTCAGTTGGTAGAGCATCGGACTTTTAATCCGGTGGTCGTGGGTTCGAGCCCCACCCCGGTCACCATTTAAGTTGCTATATGGCAAGGGTTTAGAGGCTCGGCCATTTCGCGCATGTTCCGCCGTGGGCGTTCCAGGCCGCATATAGGCCACACCATCCGGGGAGACATACCACGGAAACAGGCGCCAAGCGCGCCCATATGGGGCATACCGAGCGGCGGGTTTTGGGAATTTCGGCACATCTTCCAAAACTCCCGAAACCGTGTTCGTAACCGTCCTTATGCTTACAGCCCACGGTCTGCGCGATTTCTTCTTGCGGCTTGAGCAGCGCCGGCGCGGTCATCGGACTACCCTTTCTCCCGCCGGGGAGCACATAACGGATATCCTGTCGAGAATAAGGTCGGGATTGAAAGCTATCGTCCGGTTGAGGGGTAAGAAGAAGCAAGTAGCGGAGGCACTGGCCAGCAAATTGCGGGAGGCTGACGTACAAACTGGGGAATGGAATCGTTCGGCAGTCCAGATAGCGACAAGTCTGATCGATGCGCTGGCGCGCTCCTGTCCAGTGCTGTACATAACTCACGCGGGTGTGAGAGAAGTCTTCGCCGCGTTCGAAATGCTTCGAGGGCCGTGGGGCAAGCTGATTGCCCCCGCCGCCGTCATTGAACCTCATGCTATCGCGCATGATCGATGATGGCGTGGAACTCGCCAAGGATAAGGATTGCTGGCAAGCGCTCGCAGGGCTTCACGGACTTCGCCGGCCGCGTGGTCGAGCGCTACGTGGAGCACTTCTTCCCGGAGGCCATGGTGTTGGCGCGGCGGCTGCGGTAAGAAAGCTTGGAGACCGGCATGGCCTGGACCACGGGTGTGTAATCCATGCGCACGTGCTTCGCACGCACTCGGGGGGTACGGCGCGTCGGCAGATGTCGAAGTTCGCTTTTTCCAGAAAGATGCCGTACGCATCGGCGAGAGCGTTCTGGACGTTGGGGGCAATATCCCTACCGGATTGGATACACGCTACATATAACTGCCGCCCTTGTACACTTTGTCCTGCTCGATCTCGACGTTGATGCAGGCGGGTTTGCCGGAGGCGTAGGCGTGCTCGAGGGCGGGCCGGATATCGCCGGGTTGGGTGACATGCTCGCCATGGCCGCCCAGCGCTTCGACCAACTTGTCGTAGCGGGTGTAACCAAGCTCGGTGGCGACAACGCGGTCTTCGCCGAAGAGCGCGCCCTGCGGCCGCATCATCTGCCCCCACATGGCGTCGTTGCCGATGATCGCCACGATGGGCAGGTTGAACCGCACCGCCGTGTCGAACTCGAAGCCATTGAACCCGAACGAGCCGTCGCCGTAGACCACGAGCACCTTCTTTTCCGGGTGGGCGAGTTGTGCGGCGAGGGCGAAGGGCATGCCCACGCCGAGCGTGCCAAGGGGGCCTGGGTCGAGCCAGTAGCCATTCTTGGGAATCGGGATGGCCTTGGCCGCGGCCGCCACGATGTCACCGCCATCGCCGATGATGATCATATCGTCATCGACGTACTCCGCGATCTCCTTGCAAAGGCGCTTCGCGTGAATGGGCGTCTGGTCGCTTGTGGCGGCATCGTCGGCCTGGGCGCGCTTTGCCGCTTCCTGCTTGCGCAGTTCGTTGGCGTAGGCCGAGAAGTCGAGGTCAATGCCCTCCTCCTCCATCACGTTCAGCAACGCATCGAAGCTCACCGACAGGTTCCCGACGAGTGCGGCGTCTGCGGAGCGGTTGTGCCCCACGAGCGTGTTGTCCATCTCGAGCTTGATGATCTTTGCGTCCTTTGGAATGGTCTGGCCGAAGGCGAGGCGGAAGTCGAGTTGCGCACCGGCGAGTACGATGACATCGCCGTTTTCGATGGCCTGGCGCCGCGTACTCGAGAACTTGTGTTTCGAGTCCCGCGGGATACTCCCACGCCCCATGCCGTTCTCATAGGCCGGGATATCTGTCTTCTCGAGGAAAGCGTTGAGTTGGGGCTGTGCCTGCGACCACTTGACCGACGTGCCGGCCATGAGCATCGGGCGTTGCGCGCCCTGGAGAATCTCGATCGCCTCGAGCACCGACGCCCGCTCGGGCCCGATGACCGGCGGGGCGGTGCGCAGCTTTGGAATAACTACTTCCCAGCGCGGATTGCCCACGAGAATGTCCATGGGAATCTCGAGGTAAGAGGGGCCGGGCATGCCGGAGACCGCGTGGCGCATGGCCAGCTCGATGTACTCCGGGATGCGCTCCGTCTCGTAGCAGGCGCCTGCCCATTTGGTGATCGGTTTCATCACCGAGATGTGGTCCATTTCCTGAAGCGAGCCTTTGCCGAGGTTTGCGAACGGCCCCTGCCCGCCGATGATGAGCGTGGGCGAATTGGCGCGCCAGGCATTCGCGATGCCGGTCACGGCGTTGGTCGCGCCCGGGCCGGCTGTCACCGCGGCCACGCCGATCGTGCCCGGCTTCACGCGCGACCACGCATCCGCCGCGAAGGCCGCGGCCTGCTCGTGGCGCACGTCGATAATCCGGATACCTACGTCGATACACCCGTCGTATATGGGCATGATATGCCCGCCGCTCAGTGTGAACACACACTCCACCCCCGCCGCCTTCAGCGTGCGGGCCACCAGATTGCCGCCGTGACCTTCGGCCATACTATAGAGCCTCCTTCGGCTGTTTTGTGAAAAGTGCGAGAAAGCGCACCATCCCCTGCAAACAACAGCGAAGGAAGCGCGATTGTTCCCGAGGCGGAGGAAGAAAGACAGAACCACGAATAGACCCAATGTGGGCACTGCCCACGTTGGTGCACAAGCTGGCGTGTAAGGCACTAAAATGTTTTAGTGCCTTAGGCACTGACTCGTATAAAGAACAACAAGAAGTTATTCGGGCAC
>CAZMVU010000297.1:0-3392 GCA_964569295.1 uncultured Nitrospirales bacterium | reverse complement strand
TGACCAAGCTCATCGAGCGTAACACAACCATTCCCGTGACGAAGAAGGAGGTCTTCTCGACGGCCGAAGACAACCAGTCGGCGGTGACCGTACACGTGCTCCAGGGTGAGCGCGAGATGGCGGCGGACAACCGCACGCTGGGCCGGTTCAATCTCGAGGGCATTCCACCAGCGCCGCGCGGCATGCCGCAGATCGAGGTGTCCTTCGACATCGACGCCAACGGCATCCTGCATGTATCCGCACGCGATGTGGGCACCGGTAAGGAGCAGAAGATCCGCATCGAGTCGAGTTCCGGTTTGGATGAGCATGAGATCGACCGGATGGTGAAGGACGCCGAACAGCACGCCTCGGAAGACCAGGAGCGCCGCCGCAAGATCGAGGTGCGCAACCAGGCCGATCAGCTCGTCTACACCACGGAGAAAATGCTCTCCGAGCATGGCGAGAACGTCGACCAGGCCCAGCGCGCCGAGACCGAGAGCGCGCTCAATGACCTGCGCGACGCCATCAAGAGTGAGGACACAGCGCGCATGGAAAGTGCCATGCAGCGGGTCAACGAAGCCGCACAGAAAATCGGCGCCGCCATGTACCAGCAGGGCCAGCAGGCCGCGGCCGGTGGCCAGGGCGGTGAAGCGGGCGCGGAACACGCCCATGCCCACGCTGGCGGCAATAGCGCCCAACCGCAGGACGATACCGTCGATGCCGACTTCACCGTCGTCGACGAAGACGAGAACAAGTAATACGCGTGCAAAAGGCTCCCTGTGCATGGCGTCCCGGTAACGACACTGCCGGGGCGCCATGCCCCCAGTTTCAACCATCGCGCCCATGAACAGCGGGCGCGGCGCGCACAAACACGATAAGCTAAAGAATGAGGGAGAACAACATGCCCGCAGCGGCACAAAAGAACTACTACGACATTCTCGGCGTATCGAAGAATGCGTCCAAGGATGAAATCCGTAAAGCGTACCTTGCGCTCGCAAAGAAGAACCACCCGGATAAGACGGGGGGCGACAAGGAGGCGGAAGAACGCCTGAAAGAGATCAATGCCGCCTACGACGTGCTCAAGAACGACGAGAAACGTAAGCAGTACGACGCCGAACTGGAGAATCCATTTGCAGGCGGCGGCGGCGGGGGGAGTGGCTTCAGCGGTGGTTTTAGTGGTGGCGGGCCACAGGGCTTCGGGTTCACTTTCGGCGGCGGCCAGGGCGGTGAAAGCTTCGGCTTCGGTGGCGGGCTGGACGATCTATTCGAAGGTTTGTTCGGCGGCGGCGCTACTGCGGGAGCACGCACACACCGCCCCCGAACGGCGCATCCCGGCAATGACCTCAAGATCACGCTCGATATTTCTCTGCGTGAGGCCGCCACGGGCACAAAGAAAACCGTGCGCCTCAACCGCCAAAGTCTGTGCCCCGGTTGCAAGGGTACGGGCGGCGACGGCGGCGCACAGGCGGAAACCTGCCCCGAATGCCAGGGCAGCGGGCGCGTGCAGCGCAGCCAGGGCGCCGTGTACATGGCGCAGGCCTGTCCACGTTGCCGCGGCGAAGGCCGCGTAGTTTCAAACCCGTGCGGCACATGCGGCGGCACAGGGCACGTCCGCCAACCACAGACGGTCACCGTGACCATCCCGGCCGGCGCCGACACCGGCACGCGTCTGCGCTTGCAAGGCCAGGGCGATGCCGGCGAACAAGGCGCACCCCCGGGCGACCTCTATGCCACCGTGCGCGTGCAGCCCGATCCGGTGTTCACCCGGGAAGGCGATAACCTCCGGTGCGAGGCGCCCATCCGCTTTACCCAGGCAGCGCTCGGCGGCACGGCGCATGTGCCCACCCTCACCGGCAAGGCAGCCCTCAAGATTCCCGCCGGTACGCAGTCCGGCAAGACCTTCCGGCTGCGTGGCCAAGGCATGCCATCCATGCAAAGCGGGAAAAAGGGCGACCTGCTGGTAACGGTCCGCGTGCAGGTACCGGCAAGCCTGACCAAAGAACAACGCGATCTCATCAAGAAGCTCGATGAAACGCTGTAACCGGGGGATGCGTTTTCCGCCACCGCATTCCCCGGCCCAGCCCAAACCGGCATGTATAGGCGCCCATGGGCCGCGCCGGTTCATAAGCAACCTGTTCCCCACTGTTCCAAGACAAGCCCGTCCCCATGGATATGCACGCGCATGTCCTTTATAATGCCGTGCGTGAAGAGGGAAATAGCAGCACCTGGCTCCAGGCACCCTGATCCATCACGAAAACACGGGCGCCAAACTTTCATGGGGGGGGGAACACAGCGGTCTTCTGCGAAACCCATGCACCCGGCGGCTGCGTCAAAAATGCGGCTGATCACATCTGACGCCCGCAACTGCCCAGGGTTCGAGCGTTACACAGCGGGTGGCACGCGCAACCTGCACAAATGCGTCGCGAGATAAGCAAGCGCGCCGGGCCGTTCGCTCTTTCAACGAAAGAACACACCAACGTTCTTAGCAGATTCTATGGAATTACGCGACAGAATAGCGCTCATCACGGGGGGCAACAGTGGCATCGGCCGCGCCATCAGCCTCGCCCTCGCGCGTGAAGGCATGCACCTCGGCCTCGTCGCCCGCGACGCCGCACGCCTCGAAGAAACCGCCGCCGAGGCCCGCCGCCACACCGCTGTTGTTCACACGTACCAGGCGGACCTCACTATCCCCGGAGACCGGGGCAGTGTGAAAGCCTCCGTAGACCACGACTTCGGCCAGCTCGACGTGCTCGTCCATTGCGCCGGCATTTGCTACAAAGGCCGCATCGAGGAATCCCCGGCCGGCACACTCCTGCGCCAACTCGAGGTCAACACCATTGCGCCCTACGCCCTTACCCATTTTTTCCTGCCCATCCTGCGCCGGCGCCGCGGCCAAGTGGTGTTTATCAATTCCCGCGCCGGCCTGCACGTTCATGCGCAGCTCAGCCAGTACTGCGCCAGCAAATACGCCTTGCGCGCTATTGCCGACACCCTGCGCGCGGAAGTCAGCGCCGATGGCGTACGCGTCATCAGCGTGTACCCCGGCAAGATTGCCACGCCGCTACAACAGCGAATTCACAAGGCCGCTGGCCACCACTACAACCCGGATCTCTTTCCCCAACCAGAAGACGTGGCCCGCACCGTACTGCATGCGCTCACCATGCCCGCCGGTGCTGAGATAAGCGACATCGTGGTTACACCGCAGCACGAACCCGGCGCATAGCGCGAACAAGCGCAGGGAAACCTCGTGCATCGCGGCGAACGTGGGCGGCGCCCACAACCCCGAGGCTGGGACGGCGGGTTACGTGACTGGGGATTGGGCGCTCAGGGTTCAGGGTTCGGGGCGACTTGTGATTAGCAAAGGGTGCAGTTTTTGTACTACCGCGCTGTTGGTGAAAAAGTGAAGCAAAAAG
>CAZMVU010000296.1:0-3591 GCA_964569295.1 uncultured Nitrospirales bacterium | reverse complement strand
AGCATAAGTGAAGCAAACAAAGGGACTGTCCTCGCGAGTCCGCGAGCAGGGACTGCCGCATTTCAGCATAAGTGAAGCAAACAAAGGGACTGTCCTCGCGAGTCCGCGAGCAGGGACTGCCGCATTTCAGCATAAGTGAAGCAAACAAAGGGACTGTCCTCGCGAGTCCGCGAGCAGGGACTGCCGCATTTCAGCATAAGTGAAGCAAACAAAGGGACTGTCCTCGCGAGTCCGCGAGCAGGGACTGCCGCATTTCAGCATAAGTGAAGCAAACAAAGGGACTGTCCTCGCGAGTCCGCGAGCAGGGACTGTCCCTTTCTTTGCGGACCCTTGTGCAAATGTCACGGCATTTTCTATCGGGTCCGCAAAACCAGGGACAGACCCGTCTCGCTCGGGGACTCGCTCGCTTGCGTCAGTCCCGGTTTTGCTGGCTATCAGCCTTCCGGGTACGCTCACCCTCGCTTTTCGGCTCGCGGGGACGCTCGCCCTCCCCGGGTACGCCCTACAGTTCCTTCCGGTGTGCCCAGACCTTCTGGAAGGCCTTCACGTAGGCATCGCAGAGTTCCGGCACTTCGTTCGTGAAGTACGGCAAAGAGATGCCGGTGGCGTTGGCCTCGTGGGAACCGGGCAGATCGGGGATTTCCGGCGGCGTATGCCACCATTCGGCTTCCGCGTACAGCGGACATTCGTGCTGGAGCCGGTAGTAGTGGGCCCGCGCGCGCACGCCCTCGGCCTTCAGCGCCTCGACCACTTTTGCGCGCGACACGCCCGCTTCCTTCTCATCGATAAACAGCATGTTCCAGGCGTAGTGCAGGCGGGTCAGGTCTTTGCGGCCGCTCGACTGGTCGTACAGGCCGGGCAACTCGAGAAGTTGGTCGTTCATGCGGCGCACCTGGGCGGCGCCGGCGGCGTTGCGTTCCTCAAGGCCCTTGAGTTGGCAGCGTGCCAGGGCCGCGGCGAAGGGGTGCATGCGGAACTTGAGTCCGAGCCCGGAGCCCTCGTACTTGGCGTAGGGGTTGTCCTCCGGAATGCCCGGCACCTTGTAATGGCCGAGGGCCGTGGCGCGGGCGTAGTCGTCTTCGTTCTGATACACGCCCATGCCGCCCTCGATGGCCGGCAGCGGTTTCGACTGCTGATAGCTGAAGATGGACATGCGGCCCCACGACCCCATGTACTTGTCCTTGAGCTTGGCGCCGTGGGCATGGGCGGCGTCCTCGAGCACGATAAGTCCCTTCTCGTTGGCCCACTCGGAGATGTGGTCCATGTCCGCGGGCAGGCCGATCCAATGCACAGGCAGCACCGCCTTACACTTCGGCGTGAGGCGTTTCTTCGCATCTTCGAGATCGAAGTTGAGCGTGCGCGGGTTGATATCGACAAACCGCGGCACGAGCCCGAAGAAACGCATGGGCGTGATGGTGGCGAAGAAGGTGTAGCTCGGCACCATGATCTCGCTGCCCGGCGGCAGGTTCAGCGCGCAGAACATGGCGGCCAAGGCGCTTGTGCCGTTGCAGTGCGCCTTGCAGTAGGGCACGCCGAAATGCTCGCGCCAGTCTTTCTCTAACGCGTCGATGGGGCTGTATGAGGGTTTGTGGAGCAAGTCGAGGATGGCCTTTTCCTCGTCCTTGCCGTACTGCGGCCAGTGGCTGGCGTCACCGTGGCTCATGCTTACCGCCTTCGGGCCGCCATTGAGCGCGAGCTTTTCCGTGGCGGCATGGGCGGTTCGGGTTTGGCTAAGCGCAGCGCCGGCAGACAGCGCGCCGCTGGCGTAGAGGAAATCGCGGCGCGAGGGCCGCCATTGGCTGGATGATTGGTCTTTCGATGACATGACTGGTATCCCCTTGGGTTCGTGTCGGCAATCCCCGTTGTATGTGGTCCCACGAAATTGTTTTCGTATTGTTTATCATAACCCGGTGCCGCCGCACTATCAAGCGCCACGCCGGCAATCGGATTGAATGGCGGAGCGGCATGCCGTACCATCGCACGCGGGACGTTGACTTTCTAGTGAAAAGGATTTCAATTATGTGGATTGGTATGTTGGCTTTGGTAAGCAGTGCGATGGTACAGAGCGCCGCGGGCGGCGGCTGGATGGCCGGGTCCGCCACGGTGGACATCACCCCGCACGAGCCCATGTGGCTGGCGGGCTATGCCGCGCGTGACCACGAGGCCGAAAGCACACTGCACCCGCTCTGGTTGAAGGCGCTGGCCCTCGAAGACGCTGCGGGTAACCGCGCCCTCCTCATCACCGCGGATGTGCTGGGTTTTCCGAAGCCGGCGAGTGACCGCATACGCAATCGCATCGAGCGCACACATGACCTCACGCGCGGCCAGGTCATCCTGAGCGCCTCACATACGCATTCCGGGCCGGTGCTTGATGAATCCTTGTTGTGCATCTATCCCCTCGATGACGCCGGTCTCGCCAAGGTCAAGGCGTATACCACTCAGCTCGAGGACCATGCGGTGGCGGCGGCACAGGCGGCCTTCGATGCGCTTGCGCCCGCGCAGCTTGCCGCGGGCAACGGTGTGTGCCGATTCGCGGTCAACCGGCGGAATAACAACGAACGCGAAATTCTGAAAACGTATGACTTCGAGGGGCCCGTGGACCACGCCGCGCCCGTGCTGAAGGTGACCGGCGAAGACGGCGAAGCCAAAGCGATCCTCTTCGGCTACGCCTGCCACAACACGACCTTGAGCGGCTATGACTGGTGCGGCGACTGGGCGGGCTTCGCACAGTTGGCCCTCGAGCGTGAATACCCCGGCGCCACGGCCATGTTTTTCGCCGGGTGCGGCGCCGACCAGAACCCCTTGCCCAGGCGCACGATTCCGTTGGCGAAACAGTATGGCGAGGAACTCGCCGCTGCCGTCGCACGCGTGCTCACGGAGGCAATGATGCCGCTGGCGCCGGAGTTGAAGACCGCCTACACCGAGACCATCCTCGCCCTCGAAGAACCGCCCACCCGCGAAGAACTCGAGGCCAAGGCGGCGGAATCGAGCGGCTACATGAAGCGCGCGGCCGAAGCGTTCCTCGCCGAACTCGATGCGGATCGGCCCCTGCACACGGAGTATCCGTATCCCGTGCAGGCGTGGCAGCTTGGCGGCCAGACACTGGTGGCGTTGGGCGGCGAGGTGACCGTCGGCTATTCGGTGGGCATTAAGAAGCTGCTCGGCCACGATACCTTCGTCATGGCGTATGCCAATGACGTGATGAGCTACATCCCGACCGAGACCGTGCTCGCGGAAGGCGGCTACGAAGGGGACACCTCCCAGTTTATCTACGGCATGCCCGCAAAATGGCAACCGGGTCTCGAGGCGCAGATCCTCGACACGGTGAAGCAGGTCGCTGCGGAGGCCGGCGTCGCGCCGGAGTGAGTGGGGGAGTAAGAAGAATTGCTGAAACTCACATCCCGCGTGCGATTCCTTGCTGTGCCCTTCAATGACGTGGAGCAAACAAAGGGACTGTCCTCGCGAGTCCCCGAGCAGGGACTGCGATTCCTTACTGTGCCCTTCAATGACGTGCAGCGCCTTATTGTATCGAACGTGGAGCAAACAAAGGGACTGTCCTCGCGAGTCCGCGAGCAGGGACTGTCCCTTTCT
>CAZMVU010000295.1:0-3671 GCA_964569295.1 uncultured Nitrospirales bacterium | reverse complement strand
TGGTATGGAACCGCGCCTTCGGCGCTCCGGAAACAGGCAACCAAGAAGCCGCAGGGGGCTGCGACCCTCCCCTCGTTGCGTGTTGTTGGCCCACGGTTCCGGCCTTCGCGTTCCGGCTCGCGAGGACGCGCGAGCCGGAACACGGCAGAAGTCCGCAAAACAGCGCTTGGGGCAACACCCCTCCCGGGTGCCGGGAAGAGGGTGTTTCTAAAACAGGGCGCTCGATTTCCCGGGCCCCGGGCTACCGGAAGGCCACGGCGTAGTTACCGGCGCAGGCGGTACGGCAATTTCGGGTCGAGCCCCTGTTCCTTGGCCGCGGCGCGCAGGCGCTTGATCCCGCGTTTGGCGGCGTGACAGCACGAGGAGCGGGTCGTGCCGGTTTGGTGGGCAATGGCTTCGTAGGTCAGGCCATCGAAGAAGTGCCACACGATGCATTGCCGCTCGCGCGCGGTGCATCGCGCTTCCATGGTGTCCCACACCCAGCGCAGCAACACACGCTTCTGCGCGCCCCAGGCGAGACCGGCGTCCACCATCTCCGGTGTTTCAGCCCAGAGTTGCCGTTGGGCGGGTAGTGCGGAAAGGGAGTGGGGGTTGGTATTGACGAGATAGCGTTTGGTTGGATTGAAAGGTTTGCGGTGCATAGCTGCCTCCATCGGCGGTCCGGTTGCGGAGCGCGGCGCCCCGGTGAACCGCGTACCAGGCAGCGTACAAACAGGCTGGCGAAAAGAATTTTGCTTCGCCTGCGTTTTTGCGGTGCGTGTCCTTTTATTTTTCCTGGCGCATGGCATAGGGTAGGCATAGAATGGGCACAGGAAAAGCATAACGGGTACAAGCCCTTGGGAGAACGCAACATGGGTATACGCGACGCGGTACAGGAGGCCATGAAAACGGCCATGAAGAACAAGGACTCCGAGCGCCTCGCGTGCCTGCGCATGGCGAAGGGTGCGCTTTTGTTGAAGGAAAAGGAAAAGGGCGGCGCGGTGAGCGACGAGGATGCCGTGACGGCGTTGCGTGCGGAGATGAAGAAGCGGCGTCAGACGGCCGAGACCATGCGCGAGGTGGGCAAGGAGGAACAGGCCCAGGCGGCGGAACGGGAGGCGGCGATGATTGGCGAGTTTCTGCCGCAACAGCTTTCGGAAGCGGACCTCGAGGCGAAGGTGCGCGCCTATCTCGACGAGCACCCGGAGATCACCCAGGCGGGCAGGCTGACCGGCGCATTGAAGAAAGCCCTGGGCGATGCGGCCGACGGCAAAATGCTCAACGAAGTCTGCCGGCGCGTACTCGAGGGTCGAGATACGGGCTGATCAGCCGGCCTCATACTGCTTCTTGAGCGCGTCGACAAGGGCGCTGGCGAACCACTCGCGCCACTTCGGGTTGGCGAGGTGGGTGCGATCGGTGCGGTTGTTCATGCTGGCCGCCTCCACCAGCACCTTGGTGGGCACGAGGGTATTGCGCAGTACGGCGGGCACATAGGCGCGGCCGCCGCTCTGGCGGATGACGTTGCGGATGGGCTGGCTGGCGCTGTGCACCTTGAGCGGCGGGTCGTGCTGGCGCATGGCGTCGAGGATATTCACCGCGAAGTTGTGTGAGAGCGCCTCGTCGCGCCGCCGTGCGCTGCCGTTCGTGGTAAGCGTGCGGTAGCCCTTCACCTCGGTGTAGCGGTTGTAGCTGTTGCCCGACGGGCACTCGCGATCGCGCCGGTACTTAGCCCCGGGCACATAGACCATGGCGCCGCGCAAGCGCGTATTGAACAGCATGTCGCAGTGTAGACTGATAAAGACGATCTGGCGCTCGTCTACGCCGGCGGCCCGCTCCTTGCGGTAGATGTGATTGGCCAGGTACCAACGCAGGTTCGCCGAGATGCGGGCATCCGTGTTTCTGTAAGGCGGCGTGGTCAACAGCACCTCGTTCGTCTCGTGTTGGAAGTGGCTGACATCACGCGGGGTAAAGCCGTGCTCGAGGTCGCGCAGGGTCATGTAAACCTTGGCGTGCGTATCGCGCTCGAGCCGGCGCTTGAGACGGCAGGCGATATCGTATACAAGTTCATCTTCGTACAGGCCGTTCGAGGCCGCACCCTGGTCGCGCCCGCCGTGGCCGGGATCGAGAATGACCACGACACCGTCGAGCCCATGACTGGCGACCTGATCCTTGCGGAGGCGGTCGGCCTCCTCGAGCATGGCTTCGTAAGCCGTGCGGCGTTCGCTGCCTTCCGGGGCGAACCGGTCCGAGAGCAGATCGATGGGAATGCGGATAATCTGGCCCACTTTCATGCGGCGTACATCGCGGATACCGCTGCGCTCGCGGATGGTCTCGCAGAATTCGAGGATAGCCCCATGGTCGCGAAAGTCGGTGAAACGCACGGCCACGGCGGTGTAGAGCGCTTCGCCGCGTTGAAGGCGATACACGGCGTGGGGGCCTTCATCGTCCGTGGCGAACTCGAGGCTGTCGGGCAAATCAAGGGGCGGATAGTTGCCTTCGTGCTCGAGGGGGGCTTCCTGGTCACCATTGACCGGGATTTCGGCGAGGGCCGGGCCGGGATCCCGCAGCTTGGCAGCCTGCAAAGGCGGCGATGGCGTGGGCTTGGGTTTGTGCTTGCGCAGGGGATCGGGCAGTTGCGCCCGGGGAATGAGCAAGGTCACGCCCGGGCGCAGGCCGCCGCGTTCGGCGTTTTCGGCATGGGCCGCGATGGCTTGGGCGTTTTCGGCGCTCCCGGTGAACCAGCGGGCCACGCACTCCCAGTCCTCCGCGTCGAACAACACGACGTGCCACCAGCCGGCATCATCCACGTAATCATCGGGAAAGAGCGCCAGAAGCGTGTCGCGCCGTGCGCTGGCGTTCACCTTGTTCAGAGGCACGGCCACGGCCTGCCGATCGCGGTAGCGGGTCCAGGTCGCGGAGTCCGCCAGGTAGCGATCAAAGAGCGGGCGCGCGGCGTCGCCGCTGGGAGGCATGACCTCGAGGTACACCGACCGGCCGCCCCGGATACACGCATACACCCCTTCTTCAAGGGATTCGCGAATCACGGTATCCGCGGGCACGGCCGCGGCCCAGACCAGAAGAAAGACCGCCATGGCCACGCCACGAGACGGAAGGCAGCAAAACCGGCTGTCACCTTCGCTGTGTGCGGTGCGCGCGTGAATCCACATGGATCGGGTTCCAGTGGTTGTGGTACATTTCAGAACCTTACACCAGATAGTGTAGCACAGGGCGCGCGACGCGCACAATATGTTGTATAAACGGAGGCAGGGCCTGCGAATTCAATCCGATGCGCTTTGCGAGGAAACACTTTTCGATGCAAGGATTTAGAGCGCCTCACGCTATGGCGTGCGGAAGCTGAGGCGATTGGCTATGGCGTTGACTGGCGATTCATGGGCGGCCCCCGCCCTTGGCCACCGATGAACACCGATTGAGTTTGCGAAGAACGATACTTTATCCGTGTCCATCGGTGTGACTCGGTGGCACCCCTCCTGCCTGCCGTCCCTCGGGGGGGGCCAGCCTGGTGCCGGTGCGCCTGCCCACCGCACGTACGTGTCAGTGTGGTGCGCTCATTCGCCACCGTGATCCCCTCAAGCCCAATTGGCCACCGATGAACACCGATGAACACCGATTTATAATTAGGGACAGTCACCGTTTATCTGAGACTGTTCGCAACCCGAACCGCCGCCCCTGCT
>CAZMVU010000294.1:0-3814 GCA_964569295.1 uncultured Nitrospirales bacterium | reverse complement strand
GTACTACTATCCGCCGGCTTCCATCGTGTTTTCGAAGAAACGACTTGTTGAAACCAGCGCATCCACGCCAAAATCAACAGTTTACGCTGGATAAGGTCCCCCTTCGTGAAGGGGGCAGCGAGGAACGAGCGGGGGATGTGACTGACGGTAAAACCTGTCTTGTGGCGAGTCCACGCGGACGTACACGGACCAACACCGACAGACACCGACAAAGCACTTTTTGGGTTGCGGCTGCGCCGCGCTGTGTCCATTCGTGGTTCTATATTCTCTTTCATTGTTGTCCCACGAAGAAGGAAATACCATGCGTAACGACGTCTATGAACGCATCGAGCAGGCGCTGGGTATACGTGCGCAGAACGTTGGCCGCCTCGGCGGTGGCTGCGTGGGCGAGGTGTACCGCGCCACGGTCGAGGATGGCCGCGACGTGGTGGTGAAGGTCGACCGGCGCGGCGAGCCGAACCTCGAGATTGAAGGCTTCATGCTCGAATACCTCGCGGAGCATGGCGGTCTGCCCGTACCCGAGGTGTACCACGCGGAGCCCACACTGCTCATTATGAGCTTTGTCTCGGGGGACAGTGTCTTCTCCGGCGAAGCGCAGCGGCATGCGGCGGAATTGCTCGCAGCGTGTCACGACGTGCGCGCGGACCAGTATGGCCTCGAGAGGCCCACGCTCATCGGTTCGCTGCACCAGCCGAACCCATGGACGGACTCGTGGATCGAATTCTTTGCGGAGCACCGGCTCATCCACATGGCGGAGAAGGGGGTTCAAGAGCGGCGCGTGCCCGCGGGCGTCTTTAAGCGGATCGTTGCCTTCGCGGACAAACTGCCCGATCTTATCGAGGAGCCGCCCCATCCCGCACTCCTGCACGGCGATGTGTGGACCACGAATATCCTGGCCAAAGATGGCCGTATCACCACGTTTCTCGACCCCGCGGTGTACTACGGTCACCCGGAGATCGAGCTTGCTTTTATAACGCTCTTCTCGACCTTTGGCGACGTCTTCTTCGATCACTATCGCGAAATGCGCGGTATCTGCCCCGGTTTCTTCGAACAGCGCCGCGACATTTACAACATGTACCCGCTCCTCGTACACACGCGTCTCTTCGGCCAGAGCTATCTCGGCGGTGTCGAAGTTGTGCTGCGCCGTCACGGTTGCTGAGCAGCACGGACCGCAGGAAACGCGGCGTTCCCAGGCGTGAACGAAGCTGCACATGGCCTCCGTTTTACGGAGGTGTCAGCCAGCAGTATATTCTTGCCGGGTCAATCAATGGGAATAGCCGTGTTGCGCCAATGATCGCGCCACGCGCCGTACCGGGCGAGATCGCTGCGCACGAACTCGAGGCATACGCGCAGCACCACGAGGTCATCGAGCCAGCCCACGACCGGAATGAAATCGGGGACGAGGTCAATCGGCGTGATCAGGTAGAGCAAGGCCACTACGATTGCCGCGATTGATCCAAACGGCACTGCGCGGTAGCCGCGGAAGGCATAGTCGCGCACCATACCCACCAGCAAACGCACCTCCTCCGCAATCCGCCGCAACGGCCCCGCCTCCGCCAACCGGTCATAGATTTCTTGTGCACGTTCCGCCATGTCCTCGACATCGTCCATGTCGATACGGCGGGCCTGCGCCTCGAGGGTCTCCGGGTCCATCGGCGCGGGAAGTTTCCATTGCCGTGTCATGGTGCGCAATCCTGTATGTGCGTGTCGGGCCGTGCCGTCTTCGTGAGGGACGATGCCCTCAACGTCCTCGGGCACTCAGTGTTGCGTCCATAATAGCGCATGGAAGGGTGTTTTGAAAGCCGGAAGTACGGGAAGGCGGGGGTGCAGGCTACCTGTTTTAAGCCCTGCCGCTTGACGACCAGTCCAAGGGTATCGAGGAGAACTTCGCAGCGGTTCGTGGTGTGCACTGCCGTGCGTATGCCGAGGCACAGTGGCTTTCGGGCTGCCGATGCAAACAGGGCACGTGTCGACCGGACCGGCAACATCCTCCACCGCCTGCGGACTGAAGTCCGCACTGCGAACCTGTACGAACTCTTCCCGCGCAATCGGACGGCACTTGGTGTCCTCCGTGGCAAACCGGCCCTCCCTTGGAACGGGGCGCGTTATCGTGTACCCTTTGGGGCGCTGCCTGTCAGTATTCACGAAAGCCTTGGAGGGAAACCGCCATGAAGTTTGGTATCTGTAGCGAAATTTTCAAAGACTGGAACGACATCGCGCGCACGGTGAACTTCGTGAAAGAGGTGGGCTATGACGGCCTCGAGATCGCCCCGTTCACCTTCGCGAATTATGTCACCGATATCGACGGCGCCACGCGCGCGGAGATTGTGAAGCGCGCCGCCGAAGTGGATCTCGACATCCTGGGCATTCACTGGGTGTTTATCGGTCCCGAGGGCGTACACCTCACGCACCCGGACCCCGAGGTGCGCAAGTTCACCATTCAGTACATGATCGACCTGGTGAATTTCTGCGGCGACATCGGGGGCAAGGTCATCGTCTTCGGATCGCCTAAGCAGCGCAATGTTGCGCGCGACGTCACCTATAACCAGGCCTTTGACTGGGCACGTGAGATTATGGAAGCGGCCATGCCCACCTGCGAGGCGCGTGATGTGACCATCTGCATGGAGCAGCTCACACACCTCGAGACCAACTTCTGCCAGAACCCCGAGGAGACCGCCGAGCTTATCGACGCCGTGGGCCACCCGAAGTTCAAGCTCCTGCTGGACACCAAGGCCATGGCCTTTCTCCCCGAAGACCGCCCCTACTACATAAAGAAATACGCGGACTATCTGAAGCATTATCATGCCAACGACACCAATCTCGAAGGGCCCGGCTTTGGCGAGGTGGACTTCAAGCCCATCTTCGATGCGCTGAAAGAAATCGATTACGACGGATACGTTTCGGTCGAGGTGTTCAAGTTCGATCCGGGGCCCGAGGCCATTGCGCGGCGCAGCCTCGAATACATGAAGTCGTGTCTGTAAGGCCACAGCGATGGCGATACCCCGGAATCGCGACCCGCTGGCCACCTTCGCCGCATGGTTCGAGGAAGCACTGGCCAGACAGGACGAGACGGTCTTCCACGAACCCACGGCGTGCACCTTGTGCACGACCATGCCCGACGGCACGCCGGATGGGCGCATTGTGCTGTTGAAGCACTTTGACGAGCGCGGCTTCGTGGTCTATACCAACCTCGAGAGTCCCAAGGCACAACAGCTCGATGCCAACCCCCGGGCGACGCTCGTCTTCTACTGGATGCCTCTGGACAAGCAGGTGCGCGTCACCGGTGATGTCGAGCGGGTCACCGAGGCCGAGGCCGATGCTTACCACGCCTCACGTCCGAAGCAGAGCCAGATCGGGGCGTGGGCGTCGAAGCAGTCGCAGCCGCTCGAGGGCCGGTTCGAGCTCGAGCGGCGCGTGGCCCAGTTTGCCGCGCGATACGCGGTGAGCAAGGTGCCCCGGCCGGATTTCTGGTCCGGCTACCGCATCAAACCCGAACGCATCGAGTTCTGGCTCAAACAACCCTACCGCCTGCACGAGCGCCTCGAGTACCGCCGAAGTGCGGAAGGGGAATGGGAAACAAGGTACCTGTATCCGTAAAGGATAGCGTGATCAGGGTGTGGGGCAGCACAGCCGCTTCAACCAATCCACGAGCACATCCACCTGCGGCATGCCGGCATCGAGATACTTGGCGGTGATGGCCCCCGAAGTGCTTAGTTTAGGGCGGTGGGCGGCGCCGCAAAATCGCGGCCGGGAGAAATCCCGGTGAATTCCCCTCATCGCACCCTCGTTTGCGATCCAGCGGAGTACCATGCTA
>CAZMVU010000293.1:0-3815 GCA_964569295.1 uncultured Nitrospirales bacterium | reverse complement strand
CGTCTCGCTCGGGGACTCGCTCGCTTGTGTCAGTCCCGTTTTGCTTGCTCACAAATGGATAAACGCAATCCGGCCGGCAGTATCCATGACGCGGCTTATGCCTCGGGCGCCTCGTCGAGCATGCGCGCAACTTCCGGGTTTTCGCGCAGTTGGTGCAGGCGCGGGTCATCGCGCAGGCGCGCCGGCGCCGCCGGATCGAGGGCGATAGCCTTCTCGAGGGCAGCCACGGCGCTCTCGGGGTGATCGGGCCGGTGCGTGGCATAAAACAACAGCAGGCCGAGGTGGCCTTGGGCATTTTTCGGTTCGAGATCCGATGCGAAACGGAACTGCTCTTCCGCCTCGGCGATGGCGCCGCGCGCGGCCAGTACGGCTCCGAGCATTGTGTGCCCGGCCGGCCAGATGGGCATGACCTTCACGCAACGGCGGAACGCACGCTCCGCCTCTTCGAGGTTGTTGGCTTCGAGGGCCTGGTTGCCGGTATGCCACGCCCTTTTCAACCGCCACACGCGCCCATACTGGCCGCCCATCTTCAGGCCCACCAGTCCGGCGAGAATAGCCACGCCCACAAGAATTTCCGGAATCTGCATGGTGCTTGGTGTGACAAACGCGAAGCGTTGCCCTTGATTTTCCTTCGGTTTTGCGTAAGCCGCCGCGCCCGGGTGGCCCCCGTGCGCGCCAATCAGCCGCACCTTACCGCAGGCAGGCCGTCCGGCGCAACGCGGGTGGAGAATTGGCCGCGCCTTCACGGGAATTGGGGGAACGGGCGTGGGCGGCACACGTGTATGAAGAACCCGAAAGTACCCACCCAGCGCATGGGCTGAGCACGGCCATAAACATCAATCACCTGCGGCTTCGCCGTTCATCCGGCGCCAGGTTTCTGCGAGGTCATCGGGCCAGCGCACGGGCTTGGCGCCGCCCCGGCGCAGGTTAATGAGGCGCTGGGTGGCGTGGGCACACAAAACGCTGCCGACGCGGATTTCCGCCTCGATGGTCATGGTGGCCTTACCCACCTTGGGACACCACATGATACCCCGGGGCTTGTCGAGAATCTGGATGGAACGTTTGTATACGATGTGCGTACTGTGCACAATCCCGGCGGTACCATCGGCGACAACGCGCTCGAGGGGGTAGTAGCGGCGCAGCATTTCGAGGCGCAGGTCTTCGATCCAGCGAATGTACACGCAATTGTTCACATGCTGCGCGAAGTCAATGTCATAGGTCTGCACTTGGAAATCAAGCTCGACGAGCAAGGGGCGCGCGCCGGGGTGTGCCTCGTACATGGGGTCAGCTTCCCCCCCGGCGCACCTGCTTGAGCGCGCGGTCCATTTCACGCTGGCTCTCTTTCTTCTTGATATCCTCGCGCTTGTCGGCCTTCGCTTTACCCTGGCACACGCCTACTTCGACCTTCACCTTGCCGCGTTTGAAGTAGACACGCAACGGCACGAGCGTGAGCCCTTTCTCCGCCACCTGCCGGGCAAGCCGGTTAATCTCCTGTTTGTGCATGAGTAGCTTACGTTTGCGTTCGGGCTCGTGGTTGTTGATGTTGCCCTGATCGTACGGCGTGATGTGCGTGTTGACCAGGTAAATCTGCCCCCCTTCGACCGAGGCATAGCTGTCCTTGAGTTGAAAGTTTCCCTTTGTCCGCAGAGACTTCACCTCGGTACCCTGCAAGGCGACGCCCGCCTCGTAGGTATCGAGCACCCGGTAGTCGCGGCGGGCACGCTTGTTGTTCGCAATCAGTTTCTCTCCGCTCATGGCGGCTCCTTCGCATCGCTGGAGGGGCCCAGGCGCGCGGCCAGAAAGGCCGTTTCTGGCCGGCTTTCTAGTCGCGGCGCGGCCCCCACGAGGGCGCCGTAGCACGGATGTCGAGATTGGGTACGGGGCGTTGTTTACCGGAGGCGAGATGCACCGTAAACAGTTCAGCCATGCCGTTGCGCGTGGTGGTGAAGAGCACATGGCGGCTATCGGGCGACCACGCAGGCGATTCGTTGGTGCCCTGGGAGGAGGTGAGCCGCTTCCAGTCGCGGCCTGTTGCGGCGTCCATGACGTAAATCTCGAAACCCTCGCCGCTCTTGTCCGCCACATAGGCAATCTGCTTGCCATCGGGCGACCAGATGGGATCATAGGCGCTGCTGCCCTGGTAAGACAGCCGTTTCACATCGTCTCCCGCCGCGGTCATGGAAAAGATTTGCGGGCGGCCGAGGCGTTCGCTCACAAAGGCGATACGTTTGCCATCGGGCGACCAGGTTGGGGAGGTGTCGCCGTGTTTGTTGTTTGTCAGCCGTTTCAAATTCGAACCGTCGGCATGGCGCACATAGATTTCCGTGTTGCCATCTTTACTGAGCACGAACGCCAGCCGGTCGCCATCCGGATGCCAGGCGGGGGCGGCATTGAGCCCGACCTCTTTCGACAACGGCACGGACTTGCCGGTCCGGCGATCGTACACATACAGGAAGGCGTAGCGGTCCTTGTAGGACAAGTAGGCAATGCGCTGGCCGTTGGGTGACAATGCCGGCATCATCGAGATGCTTTCATGGCTTGTGACCTGCTGCATATGCGCCCCGTCATAATCCGCGATATAGATTTCCCGATTACCCTTTGGACCCCCGCTGAAGCAGATTTCCGAAGTGCCCACGCCCGCCGTGCCATCCACGAAGCGGATGGCTTCCTCGGTGAACCGGTGGCCGATGAGCCGGGCGAGATTGCGCTTCGCGCGTAGCGCGCGGCCGACAACCTGCTGGTTGCTGTACAAGTCGAACAGGCGGAGTTGGGCCACGAGCGCATCGTCCTCCCGCCGCAGGCTGCCGTATACCAACTGCTCCGCTTCCGTTTCGCGCCAGGCGCCGAAGTCGATCGTTTTCGGGTCGCCGGGCAATGTGTCGAAGTCCGCGGGGTAGGCGCTGGACGGCACAATAATGAACAGTTCCGAGAAAGCGAGGTCGTACGCAATGACCTCGGCGATTTCCTCCGCCGCAGACTCGAGTCCCGGCTGTACCACGAGTGGCGGCACCGCCACGCGTGTGCGCATGTCGGACTGGCCTTGTATATCGATAACCACCTGCGACCACCCCGTCAGGGCGGTCAGTACAAGCAGGGGCATGATTGTCAGCATGCGCCGCATTTCGCTCACCTTGTGTTCTCCTTTCAAAAAAAATGTTGCAACAACCCAAAAATCAACACACATGTTGGGGAAGTCTTTTCGGAAACGGGCTTCTTGCACGCTTCCCGACACGTGCCAACCAATGATAACCGTCAGGTCACCCGCGCTATATAGGCTTTTCCTATTGTTTGTCGCAATAACAAGAAATCCCACCTGCTACCGTGGAACACACGAGACTGCCCATGGCCACGACAGCACCAACCGGCGCATTCGGCTGGCTTGGTACGGCCCGCCTGTTCCTAAACTCACCGCTTCAATGTAAAGGTCATCTCGACTTGCAGATCGCTCGCATCGAACTCGGCCGGCAGCGGCGGCAACGGCTGCGCGAGGCGCACTGCCGACACGCCGGAATCGCCCAGCGCCGGATGGCTGCCTTCTTGGCTCACGCTCGGACCCTCGATAACCGCGCCGCTGCGCGATACCCAGAAACGTACCCGGGCAACGCTTCGCGTGGCCTCGAGCTGGATACCCGCGGGAATCTCCCATGCCGCCGACACCTTGCGCTGTACCTGGCGAATCCAGGGTGCAAGCTCAGGCGGCAGATCCGGCATGCCAACCGCCGCTTGACTCGGGGGCGCGGGCGGCTGCACCTCGGGCTCCGGCTCGGGCTCGGGCTCGGGCTCGGGCTCGGGCTCGGGCTCGGGCTCGGGCTCGG
>CAZMVU010000292.1:0-3902 GCA_964569295.1 uncultured Nitrospirales bacterium | reverse complement strand
GAGACCCCGCCCTCTCTTCAGGGCCAACGGCCCGCACCATACCAGCCTGGGCCGCAGGCCCAGGTCATCCGTCATCCGCAATCACAGGGCTGAAAGCCCGAGCCATAGGTTTTTATAGCGCGCGCTTTCAGCGCTGGAGAAAACGACGGCCCGACACCTGGGCCGCTGGCCCAGGCTGGTATGGAACCGCACCTTCGGCGCTCCGGAAAGACCGGAAAATGGGGACAGAACCAAGCGATCCAGCCGTCAAGTGCGGCGTTGTGTTTACGCATCTGCCTACGCATTCAGGCAGGCACGGCCGTGGCAGTATGCCATGGCGAGCGCGTGGACTGCACCTTATATCCCTATAACATTGCGTACTAGCTCTGTGCTATATATAGTTGCCTCCGTCCATCACAGACAGGGCTATTTCGCAAATGGCTCGCATTATGCAGTGCAACTGCGTCACGAGGCGGAATCCTCTTCCTCTGCGTCTTGGCGGCTTTGCGTGAGCTCCTTCCGCCTCCGGCAACAGAGTCCTTGACCCCCTAGCCTCCCCGGCGATACCATACGCGATTCAAAGCGAGGTTTTATCACACACCACACCGCAGACCGGGAGTGCACCATGCCTGACGAGCGCAAGACCATTCATGTTGTGTCGAATTCGCACTGGGACCGCGAATGGGTCTATCCCTTCGAGGAGACGCGGCTGCTCCTGCTGGATTTTATGGACAACCTGCTCGATCTGCTCGACAACGACCCGGACTTCACCTCGTTCACGATGGACTCGCAGACCCTGTGCGTCGAGGACTACCTCGAGCTGCGCCCGGAAAAACGCGCCACCGTCGAGAAGCATGTGAAGAACGGGCGGCTTATCGTCGGGCCGTGGTACTCGCTGCCGGAGGAATACCTGTGCAACGGCGAGTCGCTCGTGCGCAACCTGGTGGTCGGACACCGGGTTGCCTCGGCCTATGGGAAGGTATCGAAGATCGGCTACACGCCCTTCTCCTACGGCCAGACCTCGCAGATGCCGCAGATTTATCAGGGGTTCGACATCGACACGATTCTCTTCTACCGCGGCATCAACACGCCCAAGAGCGAGTATATTCTCGAGGGACCGGACGGCTCGCGCCTGCTCGGCTGCCGGTTCGGCTGCATGAGCCGGTTCAGCTACTACATGTACATCTACCGGGTACTGCGCTACGGTTCGGACGATGTGTTCAAGCGCTACGACTGGGACCGGGGCGCGGCGCCGTTCCGTCTGGCGGACGGCTTGCGCAACCACTACTACGTGCTCGATCCGCACACGAAACAGTGGAACGACGCGCCCATCCAGGAGCAGCTCCGCAAGCTCGTACGCGACGAGTCGGAACACTTCACCACGTCGCACATCTGCTGTATGCAGGGCTTCGACTCGAGCGACCCGGACCCGCAGGAGTCGAAGATTCTGAAGTTGTGCCAGGCGCTGCTGCCCGAGCATGATATCAAGTTTTCTGACCTCGCGACTTTCATGAACGCCATGCGCCAAGAGGTCAACGATCCGACGGTGCTTACCGGGGAAAGCCGCGACCCGGGCGCAACCGGGAAGTGGACGCACCTGTTCGGCGACGTCATCTCGGCGCGCACGCGGCTCAAGCGCGCCAACCACAAGGCCGAGGTGGACTTGCAGCGGCAGGCGGAGCCGTGGAGCGCCGTCGGACAGATGGCCGGCGGCCGCTACGAGAAGACCTCGATCGACCGCGCGTGGAAGATGCTCTTGCAGAACCATCCCCACGACACGATCACCGGCGCGGGGATCGACCAGATGGAGAAAGACTCGCTCTTCCGGTTCGACCAGGTCAGCATCATCAGCGAGGGGCTGGCGCGGCGCGGCATGGCGGCGGTGCAGATTCGCATCGACAATTCGGACCTTGATCCGCAGGACACCGTGTTCACCGTGTTCAACCCGTGCCCGTTTCCGCGATCGGGCGTGGTGTCGGCCTACATCGACATGCCGCAGGGCATGGGCTACGAGGCCTTTACCGCGCGCACGCCCTGTGGCAAAGTGATGCGCTTCCAGAAGAAGGAGCGCTTTGCGCAGGGGTTGCTCGTGCGCAATCTGCAAGACATTTCGGCTGAGCTGCGCGCCGACCGCGTGTTCGGCCACCTCGAAGTCGAGAACATCCCGGCCTACGGCTACCAGACCTACCACCTTGTGCGCGAAAACGACTTTCCCTATGTCGGCGGCTCGCTTGCGCCGGAAACCAACGTGCTCGAGAACGAACACCTGTGTGCCGTGTTCCATACAGACGGCACCCTCGATCTCACGCACAAAGAATCCGGCCGCACCTTTACCGGCCTGCATTACATCGAAGACACTGGCGAAACGGGCCATTCGTGGGTGCACATGGAACCGGAAGACAACCGCACCATTACCAGCCATGGCGGGCCGTGCACCCTCGCTTTGCTCGAGGAAGGCCCGCTGCTCGCGCGGATGCGTGTTGACTACAAGATGGAAATCCCCAAGAGCGTCGAAGATGTGCCGGGCATCGACTTCCGCGAAGGCGAAATGTGTAACACCCGGCGCACGGCGGAGACGAATACCATGGTTATCTCCAGCGTGTTTACGCTGCGCGCGGGCGCCCGGCGGCTGGATGTCGAGACCACGCTCGACAACACCTGCAAGCACCACCGCATGCGGGTCGTTTTTCCCACCCAGCTTGAATGCGACCGCACGGACTCGGAAGCCGGCTACGACGTCATCGCCCGCGACATCCATGTCAAGGAAGGCAATGCCTATTACCAGCGGCCGAACCCGCAGTATCCCATGCACCGCTTCGTCGATATGACCGACGGCGATGTGGGCTTTGCCATCGTGAACGACAGCGGTTTGCGCGAGTACGAGGCCATGGACCAGCCGGACCGCCCGCTCGCGATCACGCTGTTCCGCGCGTTTACCTACCGCAACTCGCCCGTCTTTGGCCGCTGGGAAACCTACCCGGACATGGACGGCGCCCAGTGCATCGGCGCGCACACCTGGTCCTACGCGATCTATCCGCACACCGGCGGGTGGACGAACGGCGTGTTCACCGAGGCGGAAGCCATGAACCTGCCGCTTCAACCCGCGCAGGCCGGCCCGCACAAAGGCGATCTGCCGAAGGCCATGAGCTTCCTCGAGCTCACCGGCGACAATCTGCAACTCACCGCCTTCAAACGGCACGAAGACCGTCCGGAAACCTTTGTCGTCCGGCTCTTCAACCCGGCGGACCGGCCGGTGGACGGCGCCCTGCACCTGTATACGCCGGTGAGGGCCGCCTGGCGCACCAACCTCAACGAAGAGCGCCGCGAGGAACTGAAGCCCGAAGGCAGCACAATCCCGCTTACCGTCGGCCAGAAGAAGATTGTCACCGTCGAATTCAGCATATAGGCGGTGCGCACGGGCTCCGTGTTGCCGCCAAGAACGCGCCTGCGAACCCGCTCGCGCTGGGCGCATCCGCCGGCCGCCAAACCACCATGGACCGCGAAACCACGGAAGTGCGGGCAATCATTTCCGTGCCGGACCACTTCCTACAAACCGGGGCAGAAGCCGTCTTCCGTGTCCGCGCCGGGGCAATGGCGGTAACCGGCGGCGTTGAAGAATTGGATAAGGCGGAGCAGCTCCGTGAGACCGATCCGCCAGTCGGGGCCGTCAGGATGATAGTCGCTGTCGTGGGGGCAGCAGTCCGTGGCCTCGTCCGGTGCCGGCAGGTAGCCGTCTTCGCTGGCCTCCGGTGATGCCGCACAATGGAATCCGACTGCATTGAAAAACTGAATTACCCGGAGTAATTCGGTCAGATTGATCGTGTTTGACGCATCCTGGTCCGCTGTGTGTATCGGCCCAGCGACGCATCCTTCACCTTCACCTTCACCTTCACCTTCACCTTCACCTTCACCTTCACCTTCAC
>CAZMVU010000291.1:0-3976 GCA_964569295.1 uncultured Nitrospirales bacterium | reverse complement strand
TCTGCAACGGTTACCGCAAAATTGTCTTGGACAGTAGTGTCTTCTTTTCTTCATCTTGTCCATCCTGTCCATCCTGTCCATTTCCTTCACCGCTCCAAACATCTTTGCCGGCCGGGAGATGAAAGTTTCAGGGACAGATCCCATTACGTTAGCGCCTTAACGATCGTCAAGCGCAATAAAAGACAAGAAGATTTCGGAGGTCATCGGCAACCTGTTACAACAGAATGCTTTATAGAGTGTGAAAACTGCGGAGTTTTTCTGCCCTTCTGGGTTGTGGGCGCAGCCCACGTTAGGGCCTGCGGACGAAAAAGCAGACCCTGTTTCTTTCCATGCGGTCCGTTGGCCCAGACGAGGCGGGTAGCCGCTGCGGCCATGAATGCGGCGGCGGTGTACGGAACGGATGCGAGAAGGCCGCCCGTTGACAGTGCGCTGCCCGTCTGCTTTAATACGGCTTTACACGCAATGGGCCCGCCGGGTACGCTGGCCGGGCCTGAGGAGGGACCGTTGCCATGAGTACACCCAGTAACCGCCGTGATTTCTTGAAGACCGCCGCCCTTGGTGCCGCCACCGTGTCGTTGACAGCCCGCAACCACGCGCGCGCCCAAGGCGCAAATGATCGTCTGCGCATCGGGCTGATCGGTTGCGGAAGCCGGGGCATCGGCGCGCACATGACCGGCGTGCACAACCACGACAAGAAGATGAATTGCGAGATCGTCGCTTTCGCCGATCCGTGGAAGAAGCAGCGTGAGAAAGCCGCGAACCTGGCGAAAGAGTGGTACGGCGGCGAGCCGATGCAGTTCGTCTCGTACCGGGATCTGCTCGAAAAGGCGGATGTCGACGCCGTCCTGATCGCCTCGTGCGACCACCAGCACACGACACACCTCGAGGCCGCCGCCAAGGCCGGCAAAGATGTCTATGTCGAGAAGCCGCTGGGCATGGATCTCGAGCGGGTGAAGCGCGCGGTGGATGCCGTGAATGACGCGGGTATCGTGTGCCAGGTAGGCACGCAACTGCGCAGCTACCCGAGCTTCAACGGCTGCAAGAAGGTCTACGAATCCGGCGTGCTGGGCAAGGTGGCGCGCATCGAACAGCGGCGCAACGGCTCCCAGCCCTATTGGTACGGCCGGCTCGCCGATCTCAAAGAGGAAGACGTGGACTGGCAGGAGTTCCTCATGCACCTGGAAGACCGGCCGTTCGATCAGGATCTGTACTCCGGCTGGTATGGCTACCGCGCGTTTTCAGATGGGCCGGTGCCCGGGCTCGGGTCGCACTTCATCGACCTGGTACACCACATTACCGGCGCCACCTTCCCCACGAGTTGCCAGTGTATGGGCGGGGTCTACACCTGGAAGGACGAGCACAACTTCACCGCGCCGGACAATGTGCAGGCGGAGTGGCAGTACCCCGAGGGGTTCCTGGTCACCTACGCCACGAACTTCGGCAATGGCAGCGGCAACTCCTTCCGCATCTACGGCGAGCAGGGCGCCATCGACATGGTGAACTGGAACGACCCGTACCTCACGAACGAGGGCGTCCACAAGTCGAAGGAGACCGGCGCCGTACCGGACAAGGAGGAGGTCGAACACGTGTCCATGCCGGACCACATGCTGGATTGGCTCCAGTGCATCCACGACCGGAAACAGCCGAACGCGCCTATGCAGGCCGGCTATCAGCACGCGGTCGCGGTCATCATGGCCATGCAGGCCTTCGATGCCGGCAAGACGCTCTATTACGACGCGGAATCACGCACGATTAAGGACGCGTAGTAGGCGTGAGCCATCTTGCTGGGGTTACCTTCTTGGAAAATAAAGAGGGTAACCCCAGCAAGTCTATTTTGAGCCTCACCCCCGGTTCCACATATGGTTCAGCGGGCCGTGTCCGCCGCCGATAGGAACATGGTGGCGGATGGCCCCGGTGAGGTAATCTTTCGCGCGATGCACGGCATCGGGCACGGTGTCGCCGTGGGCGAGGTGCGCGGCGATGGCACTGGCGAGGGTGCAGCCGGTGCCGTGGGTGTGCTTTGTGTCGATGCGGGGTGCGGTCAACCGCAGCATCTTGTCGCCGTCGAACAGGAAATCCACCGCCTCGCCGCCAGCGAGGTGGCCGCCCTTCGTCAGCACATAGCGGGGGCCGTGCGCGTGGATGCGCCCCGCCGCCTCGGCCAGGTCGTGCTCGTCTTCGATCGCCATGCCCGCGAGGACGGCGGCCTCGGGCACGTTGGGCGTGATGACCAGCGCTCGGGGGAGCAGGCGTGCGATGAGCGCATCGCAGGCGGCCTCCTCGAGCAAGCGGTCGCCGCTCTTGGCCACCATGACGGGATCGAGTACGAGCGGCGGCGTTGGGTGCTTCTCCAGCGTGTCCGCCACTGCCTCGATAATGGCCGCATTGGCGAGCATGCCCGTCTTGATGGCGTCTGCGCCGAGATCGTCGAGCACGACATCCACCTGCGCGGCCACGGTTTCGGCCGGGATGGTATGGACGCCAAAGACGCCCAGCGTGTTCTGTACGGTGACCGCCGTGATCGCCGACATGCCGTAGCACCCCAGCGCAGCGAAGGTCTTCAGGTCAGCCTGGATGCCCGCGCCGCCGCCGGAATCGCTGCCGGCGATGGTGAGTACCCGGGGAAGTTGTGTGGCCATGGGGGGGTCCTTTTTTCGTCAGTATTGGTAGCGCTTGTTCTTGGTCTATATTCTACGCAGTGGGCTGGCAAGGTCAAAACCATCTGGCTGGATGGTGCACAGCTCGACACGCCGCTACCGGCCAGCGGATGTGGGCTATTGTAGAAGAGGCGGAGCGCACGGGCGGGCTGCGGGATACGCCCCGAGGCCGGGAATCCCGTTTATTCTATGGAACGGTGCGCGACGGTCCAACCGGCCTTCTTGGGAAAGGAGATTGCATATATGCGTGGTGGTTTCTTGTTAATGATGGCGCTGGGTATTGCGGTGCGGTGCGTTGCTGTGAACGGCGAAGCGTTGAACCCGCGGCCGGACAATGCGGATGTGCCGCTTACCGCGAAAGGCGGCACGTGGTATGCGCACATCGATGCGCCGCGCGATGCGTTTACCGTGCGCTTTGTGCGTGCGCCGGAATCGGTATCGCTGGTGCGTACCGGTGACGCGCTGCCGTATACGCATACGGATGATACACTCACCGTCTCTTTGCCGGCGGACATCGCAGCGGGCGCGCGCGTGGCCATCGTGTTTGAAGAGAACCGCTGGGCGGAAACGATGGCCTGGTTCGCGCGGCAGGATGAAAAGGAACCGCCGCCGGAAGCTGCGGTGTTGTTCGTCGGGAGTTCGTCCATCCGCGGGTGGAATCTCGACGAGTCGTTTCCGGACCGCAGGACCATCAACCGCGGGTTCGGCGGATCGGCATATGGCGATATGCTGCGGTTCGCGCACCGGTTGTTCAAGCCGTACGCACCGCGGGCGGTGGTGCTCTATTCCGGGGACAATGACATCGCGGCCGGGAAAAGCGCGCCGTGGGTGTTCGCGGATTGCCGGGCGCTTATCGCGCGTATTCGCCATGACTTGCCGGAAGTCCCCGTCTTTGTGCTGGGCATCAAACCGAGTATCGCCCGGTGGGCGCTTTGGCCGGCGATGCAGGCAGCGAATGAGCGTATCGCGCAGTATTGTGCGACGGCAGAAAACGTCACGTATATCGACTCGGGTGCGCCCCTGCTCGATGACGCTGGCAAGCCGGACGCTGCCCTTTTCCGTGATGATGGCCTGCACCTGAATGATGCGGGTTACGCCAAGTGGAATGCGCTCGTGCGCCCGTTGCTCGAGTGAAGGGGGTGCAGCAAGGCCGGCTTACACGCTGCGCCATGGGGCCAACGTGGGCTGCGCGCACAACCCAGGGCATAAAGCTCTCGGAAGGGCGCGCGTCCCCGCGAGCCGAACATAAGCCATGCGGCACAACCGGGAGGGCGAGCGTCCCCGCGAGCCGAGCATAAGCCATGCGGCACAACCGGGAG
>CAZMVU010000290.1:2166-4082 GCA_964569295.1 uncultured Nitrospirales bacterium | reverse complement strand
GGGAGTTGTATGACGTATGGGAAACGGCTCACGGCAATCGGCTAAAGAATTGCGCAAATTCTTTAGCCGTATCGCGCAAGGGGACGCACTTGTTTCGCCAATCTGCCCCCCCTGATAGCGAATACCAGCGTGCGACGGGGATAGCCATGCCGTGGGCGCCACTTTAGACGGCGGTGGCAAGGCACCACACTCCAAAGGGCGCCTGCGTCGTAACTCATAGAGGCAGCCCGTAGGCCGGAACCGCTCGCAGCGGTGATACCGGGGAGTTCTACGACGCAGGGAAAACGGCTAAAGAATTATCAAAGTTTAAGGTGTACTTCTGACATCATCGCACGTCAGCATAAGTATAGCACACGAAGGGACTGACCCTGCTCGGGGACTCGCTCGCTTGCGTCAATCCCGGTTTTGCTGGCTATCAGCCTTCCTGTTCGCAAGATGTTCAGCGTTACTGTGAGAGCTGCACCAGAAGTTCACAATTTACGCTTAAAACTTGACCTCCCGCGCCTGCGCCCGGTACCATATGGGCCTTTCCGGACAGCACTACATTCTTCCCAACTATTTCGGAGACCGGGCGTTATGCATCCATTTCGAACCCATACCTGCAGTGAACTGCGCAAGGACCACGTGGGCGAGACGGTCCGCCTGTCGGGCTGGGTCCACCGCAAGCGCGACCACGGCGGGGTCATCTTCATCGACCTTCGCGATCACTTCGGCATCACCCAAGTCGTGGTAAACCCGGACCGCGATTTCTTTGCCGAGGCGGAAAAGGTGCGCAATGAGAGCGTGGTCACGGTGACCGGCGAGGTCGTGGCGCGCACGGACGACACCATCAACGAGACCATGCCTACGGGCTATATCGAAATGGTGGCCACCGAATGGCACACGGAATCCATGGCAGACATTCTGCCGTTTCCGGTGAACCAGGAACTCGATGTACCCGAGGACCAGCGTCTCTCGCACCGGTTCCTTGACCTGCGCCGTGAGCGCATGCACCGCAACATCATGCTGCGCTCGCAGGTGAGCGCGCTCACGCGGGCGCACCTCACCGAGCGCGGCTTTACCGAGTTCCACACGCCCATCCTGACCAGCTCGTCGCCCGAGGGCGCGCGGGACTATCTCGTGCCGAGCCGGGTGTATCCGGGCCATTTCTACGCGCTGCCCCAGGCGCCGCAGCAGTTCAAGCAGCTCCTCATGGCCTCCGGGTTCGATAAGTACTTCCAGATCGCGCCGTGTTTCCGCGATGAAGACTCCCGCGCAGACCGTAGCCCGGGCGAGTTCTACCAGATCGATGTCGAAATGTCGTTCATCGAGCAGGACGACCTTTTCCACGAGATGGAGCTGCTCATGGTGCGGCTGTTCAAAGAACTCTCCTCGAAGCGGATCGCCGCCGAGGTCTTCCCGCGCATCCCCTACCTCGAGGCCATGGAGAAGTACGGCAGCGACAAGCCGGACCTGCGCTTCGGCCTCGAGATGGTGGACTGCACAGACATCTTCGGCGACTGCGAGCTGAAGGTCTTTGCGAACCAGGTGAAGCAGGGCGGGGCCATCAAGGTGATCAACGCAAAGGGTGTCGCCGACAAGCCGCGCAGTTTCTTCGATGCCGCGGAGAAGTATGCCCGCACCGAGGGCGCCAAGGGCCTGGCCTGGATCGCACTCAAGGACGGCGACATGCGCGGGCCCATCGTGAAGTTCCTCAGTGAGGATGAGAAGCAGGCCCTGTGCGAGCGCATGGGCGCGCAAGAGGGCGACGCGCTCTTCTTCGGCGCCGGGCCCCGTGCGGAAACCAACAACCTCATGGGCAAGGTGCGCCAGTACCTCGCCGGCCAGCTCGACCTGGTGGACAAGGACCTGGTCACTTTCTGCTGGATCGTGGACTTCCCGATGTACGAGAAGGATGACGAGACCGGCCGCGTGGA
>CAZMVU010000290.1:0-2156 GCA_964569295.1 uncultured Nitrospirales bacterium | reverse complement strand
GGTCCCGTTGTACGAGGGGGCGGAGGACAACCAGAAGGTCGATTTCTTGTACAACCCGTTCCCGATGCCGCAGGGCGGCATGGAGGCGGTGGTCGTGAAAGATCCGCTCGATGTGCTCGCCTTTCAGTACGACATCGTGTGCAACGGCGTCGAGCTGTCTTCCGGCGCCATTCGTAACCACCGGCCGGACATCATGCTCAAGGCCTTCGAAATCGCCGGCTACGACCGCGAAACCGTCGAGAGCAAATTCCCCGCGCTCTGGCGCGCCTTCCACTACGGGGCCCCGCCTCACGGCGGCATCGCCCCCGGCCTCGACCGCATCGTCATGCTCATCGCCGACGAGCCGAACATCCGCGAGATCATCAGCTTCCCCATGAACCAGCGCGCCATGGACCTCTTGATGGGCGCCCCGGGCATCGTCACCCCCGGACAACTCGAGGAGCTGCATCTCCAGATCGTGTACCCGGTCGACGAGACGGAGTAGGGCGTGCGCCGGCCGCGTTGGTTCATCCATCTGCGCACCGTCTTGCTTGATTTAATTAACACGTCATGTTAAGCTTTATAGGGTGCTGAGTGGACATCCATTTCAGAACCAAGAAGCTCCAGAAGCACTGCTCGAAAGCGCGGGACATGGAGCGCGCCTATGGGAAAGACATGGCAAAGCGGCTGAAGCAGCGCCTGGCGGAACTCAAGGCTGCGGCTGCGCTGTCGGATGTTTCGCATCTACCGCCCGCCCGTTTGCACGAACTGACGGGCAACCTGAAGGACCATTTCTCGGTGGACCTGGGTCACCCATACCGCCTGCTGTTTGTCCCGGACCATGACCCGGTTCCGCGTAATACCCAAGGCGGCATCGACCGGGACGCCGTCACGGCCATCTTGATTGTGAATATCAAGGACACGCACTGACTGGGATGCGGAAGACATGGCAGAGAAACAGAAATACGTTTATGATCCCGACTACGCGGTCCCACCCGGCGAGACACTCCAGGAGACCATGGATACCTTGGGTATGAGCCAGCGGGAACTGGCTGTTCGCACCGGCCTGACCGTCCAATCCCTGGTACGGATTCTCAAGGGGGAGCAGCCCATCAGCTACGAGACGGCGAACCGTCTCGAACTGGCGACCGGTGTGCCGGCCCGTATGTGGAATAATCTTGAAGCCAACTACCGGGAACAAGTCACGAAGCTGGCCGAACGCGAGCGGATGAAGGCCAATATCGAGTGGTTGAAGACCATCCCTGTAAGCGAGCTTCAGGCCCGCGGCTACGTCGGAAAACACAAGGACAAGGTGCGCGTGCTCCGGGACACGCTGGCCTTTTACGGGGTGAGCAGTGTCGATGCCTGGTATAGCATCTGGGAGAATCCCGAGGTGGCGGCCCGCCGGTCAAAGTGCTTCGCGACCTGTCCCGGGGCGGCCTCCGCCTGGATTCGGCAAGGGGAACTTCAGGCCCAGGAAGTCGATTGCCGTTCCTTCGACAAAGCGGGATTCAAGGAGGTATTGAAGGAGGTCCGTGTGCTGACACGCGAGAAGCCCGGTGTGTTCCAGCCTGAACTGCGGCGGATGTGTGCCGAGGCCGGCGTGGCAGTGGCTTTTGTGAAGGAAATGAAGAAGGTACCCTGGAATGGGGCAACCCGCTGGCTTACGCCGACAAAAGCTATGGTCCTGCTGAGCCTCCGTGGGAAGGGCGAAGACAAATTGTGGTTCTCCTTTTTCCATGAAGCCGGGCATGTGCTGCTGCACAGCAAGAAAGGCCTCTACATCAACAGCGGCGAAGACGCAGATGAACGGGAAGAGGAAGCCGGCGCATTCGCAGCGGAGTATTTGATACCGGCGCGGTACAACCCGCGAATTCAGGCCATCCGCAGCAAGGTAGAGATTCTATCCTTGGCCGATGAATTGGGAATCGCCCCCGGAATTGTGGCGGGACGGTATCAGCACCTTACGCAACAGTGGAAGATGTTTAACGGACTTATTCGCCGGTTTAACTGGAAATCCGCTGCGTGAACACACATGATGTGAAGCCAAGGACCAAGACCGGTTGACACAGACGCACTCTTCTGTTCAGCCTCCTTGCCGGTCCGTATTCACTGCATAGGAAGAAGTGCCCATGCCCGACAGCGCACCGCACATCGTCGTGATCGGCAGTGCGAAC
>CAZMVU010000289.1:0-4264 GCA_964569295.1 uncultured Nitrospirales bacterium | reverse complement strand
TACCCGGCGTATTTTCCGGAGCGCCGAAGGTGCGGTTCCATACCAGCCTGGGCCGTAGGCCCAGGTTATGGATGCCCCTTATTTCAGCGCTGAAAGCGCGTACTATGAAGATTAAAGATTTGTAACTCTTTAGCCGTATGGTGCAAGCGGGCGCACTCGTTTCGCCAATCTGTTCCGTGACAGCGCATACCGGCGTGCGACGGGGATAGCCATGCCGTTGGCGCCACTTTGGACTGCGGTGGCTTGCCGCCGCTATTGCGCGCGTGGGCTGAAGTGCATGCGTTTGTTCAAGGCTGGAGAGAAACCGTACGCAATCGCCAGCGGTGTCCTTGAATCCTTCTCGGGCGCGTGAGCAGGACACTTGGACTGGAAGCCATGAAGCCCTTTTCTGCCGGCTTGCGCGCCCAAGTCCTCCCATGGCCTTCGCAGAAAAGGCGGTGGCTTGTCACCGCGCTCCAAAGGGCGCATACATCATGACGCATAGAGACCGCCGGTGGGCCAGAACCGCTCTCAGCGGTGATACCGGCGCACCCTATGAGGTATGGGAAACGGCCCACGGCATACGGCTAAGAATAACAAACACATGGTAATTGCCGCAGACATCAGCGCTCGTAGGTGCCCACATACTCCGCCTCTGCCAGTACATGCCCGTCCATGGCGCGCAGCAGGCTTTCCTTGCTCGCGCCCGGTTCGATGGCCACGTCCCCATCGAGCGCATACAGCGTGAAGTGGTAGTGGTGTGTGCCGTGGCCCGGGGGCGGCATGGGCCCGCCGTAGCCTGGCTCGCCGAAGCTGTTTGTACCCTCGATGCCGAAGCCCGATCCGCCCTCGGGGATTTCCGTGGCATTGGCCGGGATATTCCACAACAGCCAATGCACCCAGGGTTCGGCGGTCGGGGCATCAGGGTCGTCGCACACCAGCGCGAACGACCGCGCCGCGGCGGGGACATCGTTCCAGCTTAACGGCGGCGACACATCGTTGCCTTCTTTCGTGTACTTCGCCGGTATCCGGGTGCCGGGCTCGAATGCTGGGCTTATGAGTTCCATGATGCGTTATCTCCCTTGGGTTGTGGCTGCCGGGTGGGGGAGGCCCTCGACGCCAGGCCGCCCCCCCCGATCACCACGATCAGGCGCAGCCGCCAGAGCCCCGGAAACGGCGGCAGTCGTTTCAGTCTGTATGCTTCTAAGTGCATAAACCATGCCACTGCAATGGCATGGAGTGGGCCTGATGCGTGTGGAATGTAGGCGGTGTGTGCGTAAAGCGTATACGCACGCAGGTGCAACTTTGCAGCGGGGAGGCGTGTTCCAAGGCGCAGGGCGAACGGGCCGATCATGCCGGGTTTCACATCGCGGTGGGGCGGCCGCGGTTGCTATACTCCGCGTTCGCGCCGGGCGCATGTGCGCATGCATGATGCCGCTGCCCGCCGCAGAGGAAGCCGCCGTGCGTCTCTTGACCCGCTACATACTGCGCCACATTGGTCCGCCTGCCGTGCTGGCGCTGGCTATGGTCGCCTTTCTGGCCATGATCGGGGGTATTCGTGAGCACCTCGAAGACCTGCCCATCGACCAGATCACGCTGGGCGACCTTTCCCGGTTGAGCCTGCTGTCGTTGCCGGCGCTTGTGGCCTACATCGTGCCCATTACATTCATGATGGGCATCCTCGTGGCGTTTGCCGGATTCGCCCACCACAACGAACTGGTGGCGATGAAGGCGGCCGGGGTTTCCATGAAGCGCGTGGTGCTGCCGGTTATTGTGTTGGGGGCGGTGTTGAGTGTCGCCTGCTTTCTGATCATAGACCAGTTGAAGCCCTGGGCTGTGCAGCGCATGACGCACCTGATATACACCGAGCTGCCGCAGCGCGCTTCCCTCGCCATGTTGCCGCCGGGCGTCATGCACGAGTTCGGCGGGTGGCGCGTTTATATAGGTGACAAGGAAGCAGACGGCGAGGTACTGCGCGATATCGTTATTTTACAGCCCGGGGAAGCGGGCGGCATGTCGGACTTTTATGCGGATCGGGCGCGGATCGAGAAGGTGGGCGGCAAAAGTACCGTGGTGCTCGAGGATGCCTTCTGGATTCAGACCAAGGGTGACGACCAGGTCATGCACGCGGCGTCGCCGCGCATTGAATTGCCCGTGCCCCGAATCGAGGCGGAGCAGGAGGGTACCGGGCGCGAGGCCATGACATCGCGCGAGCTGTTTGCCCGGCAGCGCGCCTTGAGCCAGGAACTGGCGCAAGCGCACAGTGTGGATGTTGCCTCGGACTTGGTGAAAGTACGCGACGAAATTATGGATCGTGTAGCCTATGCGCTCATGTGCCTTGCGATAAGCGTGGTGTCGGCTCCGTTGGCCGCGGGCGTGCGGCGCGGCGGCCGGTCCTATGTGTTCGGTGTCGCGAGCGGGATTCTCCTCGTCTACTTCGTGCTGCGCAGCGTCGTGAAGACGGATGTTCTAATGCCGTTGCCCACCATGATAGCCCTCGGGCAAACGCCGAACCTCGTGCTCAGCGCTACGGGGCTGATCCTCATTTTCCGGCTGGACAGGATATAAGCCATGCCGACCGTGTTTGATCGCTACCTTACGCGCCGTATCCTGGCCACATTCCTCAAGGTGGTGGCGGCGCTCGTGCTCGTGGTGATACTCGTGGATTTCATGGCCACGCGCCGCCAGGAAATCATGAAGTACGAGGTACCGTGGACCGTGGTGTTTGAGTATTACCTGGTCTTTATCCCCGCCGTGCTCTTCAAGTATCAGGCCGCCGCGATGAGCATGCTTGTGGCGGGGCTGGTGGTGTTCGGCCGCGCCGCCCAGGACAACGAGGCCACGGCGCTCCTCGCTGGTGGTGTAGGTGTGCGGCGCATCGCACGCTATCCCGTGCTGCTTGCCGCCGTGCTGAGCGTGGCCGTGTTTCTGCTGGCAGACAGCCTGGGGGCGCCTGCTTACCGCCGGTACCACGCCCTCGAATTGCAATACTTCGACCGGGTGAGCCCGGATACGCGCACCGGGGTCAGTTGGACCAACCTGTCCGGCGAGTGGACGGTGCACGTGAGCAAGTTCAACCGGATCGCCCTTACCGGCGAAGGGGTGACCATCCACGATGTGGATGCCCGGCGGGTGCGGCATATCCGGGCGGGGCGCATCTTCTGGGATCCCACACGCGCAGCCTGGTTGCTGGAGGATGGTCTCTGGTTTGTGTTTGACCGCGAGAGCGGCCAGGAGCATACCGAGCGCATCACGCAGGCGCCGGCGCCTTTTACCGAATCTCCCGGGGTACTCTTCGCCCTGGACACGCCGGCCGATGCCAAGTCAGCGGCCGAGTTGCGGCGTGATCTCACGCATGCACGCCGGATGCATGCCGCCCCGCTGCAAAGGCATTGGGTGGACTACTACGTGAAATTCGCACAGCCCGCGCTTGTTCTTGTCATGATGCTGCTTGCCATTCCCTTCGCTATGCGGGTGCGGCGCGGCGGGGTGGCCATCGGGTTCGGCATCGCCGTGGCCGTCGGCATGATCTATGTCTTCGTGTTCGCTGTCTTTACCGGGCTCGGCCACCTACGCGAACTGCCCCCCCTCGTGGCGGCGTGGGGCGCGAATGTGTTGTTTCTGATCGCCGCTTGCTACTTCCTGCGCAAAACGCCTACGTGATGCTTGTGCAGGCGGTGGGCCGCAGCTCCGGTCCACTGCCGCACCTACGCGGGAACGACGGTCTGTTTCGAGTTTGCAACGGTTACCGCAAAATTGTCTTGGACAGTAGTGTCTTCTTTTCTTCATCTTGTCCATCCTGTCCATCCTGTCCATCCTGTCAATTTCCCTCACCGCTCCAAACATCTTTGCCGGCCAGGAAATGAAAGTTTCAGGGACAGATCCCAGCAAATAGAGTACTCTTATACTTACCCATTCAAGGCAATCTCTTCATCTGCGTTATCTGCGTTATCTGCGGTGAATTTCCCCCGTCGACGGAAACGGTGTTAACAGGACGCAGGGGGCTGCGTCGATCCCTTCCCTCGAAGCATTTTCCGAGCTGGCGACTGCGGGCGGTTTTTCGCCCGCCTTGGACACCCACACGCACTTCAGCCCACGCGCGCAATAGCGGCGGCAAGCCACCGCAGTCCAAAGTGGCGCCAACGGCATGGCTATCCCCGTCGTACGACTGGTATTCGCTATCACAGGGCAGATTGGCGAAACGAGTACGCCGCGTTGCACCAGACGGCTAAAGAATTACAATTCTTTATGGTACGCGCTTTCAGCGCTGAAATAAGGGGCATCC
>CAZMVU010000288.1:0-4307 GCA_964569295.1 uncultured Nitrospirales bacterium | reverse complement strand
TATTTTCACATATATGTATCTATGCTAGTAATAAATGCTTGCATGTCAAGGACTTGCGAAAAACTGGGGATCACTCAGCTCTGATTCTCTCACAGCTGCTCACACGGGTATATTGTGTTATCATTGCTCATGCGTGCTTGCAGGATAGGAAGGACTGAGTGCGAACGGGGGGATGTCCTATGCAGTGCTTGGAACGTGAAATCACCACACACTCTTGCGCCGTGTTCGTGGTGACCATGGTGTTGATGGCAGGCGCTGCGGCGGCTTCGCCGGTAACACTATTCCATAACGCCGACACCACCCGTGACTGGGAGATAAGCCTCAGCGAGATCCTTCGGCTTGTGCAATTCTTCAATGCGGGCGGGTTGCATGTGGAAACCGGCACGGAAGACGGGTTCGGCGTGGGCTATGTAGATGCGCAGGGCGGTGCCGGTGCGGCAATTCCCCATTCGAGTGACTACGCGCCGCAGGATTGGCGCATCGCGTTGACCGAGTTGTTGCGGTCTATCCAGTTTTTCAATTCGCGCGGTTTCACCTATACCCGCGGCACGGAAGATGACTACGCGCCGGCCCCCTGCCACGTGCCGATCGAAGGCGACACGGACGGCGACGGCCTCACCGATGCCGAGGAGATCGCGTTGGGCATGGACCCCGACAACGCGGATGCAGATAATGACGGGCGCCTGGATGGACGGGCATTGGCAGCAGCTTGCGCCGCGGAAATTGAAGGCTTCCGGGAGTGCCAGGAATTCGACGGTGCACGCGATTGCCCGTGGTGGGTCGAGGTGGAGGAGGGCACGTATGAGTTCCAGGTTCCCGAGGGCGGGTGTCCGCCGGCCATTGTACGCATTACCACTTGTTCGGGGAATTGCTATCACCCCGAAACACACGCATTCGCTACGGAATACATGTATGAGGTTACCCTGGACTGCAACGAAGGTTGCTTTATCCTGCGCGACTACGAACGGGTTTTCCTCGATCAGGGTTCTTTCAGCTTTTATGATCGGTATACCATTCCCGGGATGGATCTGGTTTTTGCTCCGGAATACAACACCTATGCCCAGGAGTGGATTTGGGGACCGGAGGCGATAGGCCGGCTCGACGTCGTGGCATTGGTCGAGATGCTCTTCCCTGACAGATAACCGTTGCGGTGCGGCAGATGGGCCAAACAGCTTATGCGCACCGGCATGGCATCCCACGTGCTGTACGACAAACTACTCGAGTATCTCGCTGAGTACTGGCGTGATGCGTTCCGCGATAACTTCAGCGCCCGTCTCGGTGACGTGGCAGTCGTCATAGAAGTAGGCGGGGTCGCCGTTCATGAAGGCGAGATCCACACAAGGCATGCCGCGCGCAGCACAGACTTCGCGCAATGTCTCGTTATAGAGGTCCATGCCGCGCCGCAACATCGCGAGGCTCAGGTAACGGCCGTCCGGCAGCCACCCGAACCAGCAGCGCGTGGCGGTATCGGAGGATAAACCGCTGTCCCAGAGCACGGGTTGGGTGATGAACACGGGCACAATGCCCCGGTCCTCGGCACAGTCGATGAGGCGGTTGAGCCGTTCGCGATACCGCCGCAGGCCCGGGGCAAGGTTGGGGAGATCGTCGCATATCCGCGCTTCGGCGCGGCGCACGCGGCGGGTTGCGTACTCGGCGCCGGCGGTCTGCTCGAGGGCTGCGGGGATGGCGTGCAACTCGCGCGCGCGCAGACGGCGCAGATCATGGTAGAGCTGTATTACGCGCGAGCGGGTCCACAGGGGGCGTGTGGCGTTGGGGTGCGCATCGAGCGCGGGCGGTGGCGTCTGCTCCGGCTGGAACCGGCCATACGCCATTTCATCTTCTTCATCCGCCAGAAAACGCCAGAGATCATTGATGCCCGGCTGGAGGACGACGGCGTCCACGTTGTCCAGCAGTGGAGAGCGGCACACGAAGCGGATGTGCTCAGGCGTGGCATAGCCGCTGATACCCACATTGCCTACCCAAATATGGCGCGCACTGGCCGGCGGATTCAGGCGGCGCATGAGGAGGGCCGGCCAGGTTTCAAAGTCATCGAGATACGTGCACTCGGTCGTGCTACCGCCCACGCACACAACTTGCGTTTCTTGCTGCGGTCCCGGCGGAAAGGGCGCGCGGATGCCCCGCTCGCCGGTGGTATAGCGCGAGGCGCCTTCGATCCCGGTTATGTGGGCGGGCTCCGGCTCGAAAAGGCGTTGCAGGTTCGGGCCGCGGGTGTGGAAGGCGGCCTCGGTGGCGAGGCGGTGCGCAGTCCACGCGGCGCCGGCCTCGAGCGCGGCCCATGCCAATACACCGGACACGAGCAGCAGCAACAAACCGGGCCATACCTCGTACATGAGCCGGCGGTTTCGCGGATAGGTCAACAGCAGCAGCACGCCCGCGCTCCACAGGCAGGCCAGCATTAAAATGCCCACCTGAAGCTTGCCGTTGGGGCGCCAGCCGCCGTAGACGGCGACCATGGTGTCGGCCAGGATAAAGACGGGCGGCAACAGGAGCAGTACCGCGCCAAGAAGCGCGCCGAACCGGTCTGTCTTATGGGGCCTGGGGTTTGGCAATGGGAACTCGCTGCTGATAAAATGCCGGGTGTCTCCGGCGCAAACCGTTACTCAAAGGAGTGCATGGCAATGCCGCTCTTCCACTATACCTGTAACGCCTGTGGTCAACAAAGCGAGTTGCTCATCCGCAGCAGCGAAACGCCGGCGTGTCCGGCATGTGGCTCGGACAAGCTCGATAAGCAGGCGAGCCATTTCGCCGCCGTGCGTGGCAGCGAAGCCCCCATGCCGTCGTGCGCCTCGGGGGCGTGCGGCATGGATATGGGTGGGGGCGCCTGCGGCCTCGAGGGAGGCGGCTGCTGCCTGAACTAGCGGCTGCGCCCACATGGCCCATAAACAGGAAGGAAAACGGCGGCGGCCCACAAGCTACTTTCTGCTGCTCGCCGCGCCGCTGGTGTTGATCCTGGGCCTGCAACTGGTCATCAGCCAGGAAACGCCCCGGCGCTTTGTGCTGGTGCTGGCCTGCCTGTTCGCATTTTTCGGGCTGGCCGTGCTGCACGCGCTGCTCGACCTGCTCTCCATCAGCCGGCAGCGCCTGCGCGAAGAGCGAAACGCCTACCGCAATACCTTGGGCGACCGTTCGTTCATGCGGGAACTGGGACGCCGCGTGAACGAACGCAAGCGGCATTAAGATGGCCTGCCAATGAGCGAGAATACGCGCATGTTGGTCTTGTTGCCGAACTGGCTTGGCGATGTGGCCATGTGCACGCCCGCCTTGCGCGCCTTGCGTACACAGTACCCCAACGCGCGCATCACCGTGGCGGGGCGCGCACCAGCGTGTGAACTGCTCGCGGGCCTCCCCTACTTCGACGCCGCGGTGGCGATCCCGCATCGGCCCGGCTTCCTGCAAATGCTGGGTATCGCCCGGCGGCTGCGGCCATGCGCACGCGAGCTCGCGGTGGTGTTCCCCCACTCGTTCCGGCTGGCGCTGCTGGCGTGGCTGACCGGAGCACGCCGGCGTGTGGGGTATGCGCGGGGCGGCCGCAGCCACCTCCTGACGGAGCGCATGCCCCGGCACCTGGAAAACGGAGCGCCGGCGCCGGTATACACCGCCCGGGAGTACCTCGAGCTGGTGGCGGCACTGGGATGTGCGGATGACAACGCCGGTCTCGCGCTCGCGGCCGATGCGGAAGAGGTGGCCCGCGTACGGCAGGGCTTGCCGGAACAAGCGCCGGTGGCAGGTGTGGTGCCGGGGGCGGCGTTTGGTCCGAGTAAGCGCTGGCTGGCGGCGCGTTTTGCCGCCGTGGCCGATGCCCTGCATGAACGTACCGGCGCGGCATGTCTCCTTATCACCGGCCCGGGCGAGGAAGATGTGCGCGATGAGGTCCGTGCCCACGCCCGGCACCCACTGATCGATCCGCAGGCGGATGGCGCAGACATTGCGCGGCTGAAGGCGGCGGTAGCCGCGGTGGATGTGCTGGTGACCAACGATACGGGGCCGCGGCACATCGCGGTCGCTTTCGGAAAGCCGGTAGTGTGCATCATGGGGCCCACGTCGCCGAAGTACACCGCGAGTCCCTGGGAGCGGGGGGAAGTGCTGCGGGTGGATGTCGATTGCGGACCGTGCCAGAAGCCCGTGTGCACCACGGACCACCGGTGCATGACGCGCATCGCGCCGGAAACGGTGGTGCAGGCGGTGATGCGTTGGCTGCCGGCGCGTCCATGAAAACACCGCCTCAGGCACGTTAGTACCTTAAACCCTGGCTTCTGCAAAGAACAACAAGAAGTTTCATGCGGCGA
>CAZMVU010000287.1:0-4333 GCA_964569295.1 uncultured Nitrospirales bacterium | reverse complement strand
TTTATTTATGCGGCCAATCGAAGCTTGACCCGGCGAAAATCGCTTGGAACTTCGGCCTACCCGGCCAACGCCGCTTTGCGCTTCTCGTCGCGCTTGCGGACTTCGGCGTCGAGGATGGCTTTACGCACGCGAATGGCGCTGGGTGTCACCTCGACGAGTTCGTCGGAGGCGATCCACTCGAGCGCGGCATCGAGCGTGAGCGAGCGCGGCACATCGAGCACGACAGTCTGGTCTTTCGAGGCGGCCCGGTGGTTGGTCAGGTTCTTCTTCTTGGTGGGATTGCACGGGAGGTCACCGGGGCGCGCGTTCTCACCGACGATCATGCCGGCGTATACCTGGCCCATGGGCGCAATAAACAGCGTGCCGCGCTCCTGGAGATTCAGGAGGCTGTAAGAACTGGCCTCGCCGGTGTCCATGCTGATCATCGAACCGCGGCTGCGCGATTGAATGGGGCCGCACCAGCGTTCGAAGCCGCAAAACCGTGCCGCGAGTATCCCGAGCCCGCGGGTATCCGTAAGGAATTCGCTGCGGTAGCCGATCAGCCCCCGGGTGGGAATCTTGAACTCGAGGCGCACGAGTCCACGCCCTTCGTTGTGCATGTGCATCATCTCGCCCTTGCGGCGCGCGATCTTGTCCATTACGGTGCCCTGGTAGTCGCACGGCACGTCTATGATGAGTTCCTCGAAGGGCTCGAGCAGGTTGCCATTGGCGTCCTCGTGGGTGATGATTTCTGGTGGCGACACGCACAGTTCCATCCCCTCGCGCCGCATCTCCTCGATGAGTACCGCAAGGTGCAATTCGCCCCGGCCCGACACTTTCACAGCATCGGCGCGCTCGGCGTCTTCCATACTGAGCGCTACATTAACCCGCAGCTCTTTTTCGAGCCGCCCCTTTATCTGGCGCATGGTTACCGCGTTGCCGTCGCGGCCGGCGAAAGGCCCCGAGTTCACCATAAAGAGCATCGAAACGGTGGGTTCTTCGATCTCGAGGGGGGGCAGGGAAACGTTGCCGTCGCCCGGTGCGGCGATCGTGTCGCCGATAAAAAGGTCCTTCGGCCCGGCAATAGTCACGATATCGCCGGCGATGGCCTCTTCCACTTCGGTGATATCGAGCCCGATCGTAGACCAGAAGTAGCCCGCCTTCTCCTGGGTCACTTCCACGACCTCCCAACCATGGTCCCGTGGCGGAATGTGCCCGTCATGCTTTTCCGGATGGCGCCAGCGGGTGACGAGGCGGCGTACAGGCTCGCCCTTCTTGAGGCGGCCTTGCAAGACACGGCCCGTCCCCGTGCGCCCGATGTGCTCGTTCCAGCCGATCGTGCTGATCTGCATGAGAAACGGCGCATCCGGGTTGCCCGGTGGCGGCGGCACACTTTCGACGACGGTTTCGAACAGCGCCTCGACGCCATCGCGGGTTTCGCGTTCGAGATCGCGCACGAGCCAGCCATTGAGACCGGAACCATACAGAACCGGAAAGTCGAGCTGGTCATCCGTGGCGCCCAGCTCGACGAAAAGATCGAAAGTCTTGTCCAGGGCGGCGTCAGGCTGGGCGTTCGGGCGGTCCACCTTGTTCACCACGACAATGGGGCACAGACCGAGGCGCAGCGCACGCATGAGTACATAGCGCGTCTGGGGCATGGGCCCTTCATTGGCATCCACCAGCAACAGCACCGAGTCCACCATGCCAAGCGTACGCTCGACCTCGCCGGAAAAGTCGGCGTGTCCCGGCGTGTCGATGATGTTGATCAGGTGGTCCCGCCACATAACCGAGCAATGCTTCGCGCGAATGGTGATGCCGCGCTCCCGCTCGAGTTCGTTGTTGTCCATGACGCGCTCTTCCACGTGCGCGTTTTCCCGGAAGGTATGGGCCGCGCGGAAAATGCTGTCGATAAGCGTGGTCTTGCCATGGTCGATGTGGGCGATGATGGCCACATTGCGGATTTTGTCGATGCTGGTCACGGTAGCCTCTGGCCTCCAGGGCGCACTGCCCCCAAGGTTGTTGTTACGGTCTGGGAAAGGTTGTCCCCGGCAGGACGGACACACATGGCCGAATACCCGGGGAAGGGGCCGCCCACTCCAATACGGACTTGGCTGGTTCAGTTCCCTCTTCGTGCTGCTCGTCCCAATCTTGGCGGGGACTACAGCGGGAAGGGCGCGTCAGATAAAGATAACACCCGCCATTATTCACGGCACCATTCGTATTGTACGCTATTTCCCGAACACATACAACAACGCCCTATCCGCAGCAAACGTCCGGCGTGCGAATGCAGACAGCCACCGCGGCCAGCAGTCCGTAGCCGAAGCAGGAGCACTGCTTTCCCGGCGCAGCACTTGCGCTTGCCCTACACACCACCAAAGCCGTCATTCCCGGGAATTGCGGGGTGACGGAAGGAGAGTCTGACCAGCATCAGAAAGCCGGTTCGGTTGTCAGAACCAAACCGGCAGTCCTGGGAGCGAAGTGATCCCTTTGTCTTTCTCAGCCCTCGTTATCGCCGGGCACTGTCAACACCTGGTCATCCGCAAGCAAGCGCCCCTTCAATTGGGCATAGGGTACCTGTTGCACGGCGCATGCATTGTCATTGGCGATGGCCGCTGCCGTGGCCGCGGATTGACCGAGTATCATGAAGACCGGCTCCATGCGAATCGAGCCGTAGGCGATGTGCGACGAGGAAAGACACACCGGCACCAGCAGGTTGGTGCATTCGCTTTCCCGCGGCACAATCGCTTCGTAGCTCACAGGGTATGGACCGCCGGGGTTGATCTGAATGTCGCCTTCGTTGCGCGCATGCCCCTCTGGGTCGACGTAGCGTTGCACATTATGCGAGTCCATGTTGTACGAGCCCATACCGATGGGTTTGGGCGTGTCCTTCTTGCGGCGCAGGTGCAGTTCTGTCATGACAAAATCGCTCACCATACGCCGCGCTTCGCGCACGTAAATCTGGTGTGGCCAGTGCCCGTTGTCCAGGAATTCATCTTTGGCCAGCCCCCACTGCGACATAGCATCGCGCACGTCCTGCGGCACGCGCGGATCATAGGCAAGAAAATACATGAGCCCTTTCTGGTACTGCTCGTGCTCCGCGATGATTTCTCTGCGGCGCTCGTAAGACGCCTCCGGATAGTCGTAGTTCATGCCGATATTGTCGGTCGAGAAGGCGCCGTGGTTGTTGGTGTCGGTCTTGGCGTTGGGTATGGGATCGAACTTATTGAAAATCTTACGCCAGCCGGTATCCAGGTAGCGGGCGAGAATTTCGTACTGCATGGGGTCGTAGCCTTCGGGCTTCGGGAAGGGCGCCTTGTTCTCGGGCGCCTTCGTCAGGCACATGCGGAAGCAATAGGCCTGAACACGGTGATCCCCTTCCCCGTCCGTCCCCGGATCGCCGCCATGAATGCGCGGCAACAGGCCGCTGTCGGTATCATCAGGGACTACATAGGGGCTCACTGGCTCTGTGAACTGGTGCGACACGGCACGCGCTTTCTGCACGCCATTGAGCGTTTCGCCATATTGCGCGTTGCTCTCGCGGCCGACATGGTAAGATATCCCTGCCGCCGCCATAAGGTCGCCCTCGTAGGTCGCGTCGATGAACACGGTGCCTGCGTAGCGCGTGCCGTCGCGCGTCGTAATGGCGTGCACCTGATCGTCTTCCTTCTCCACGCCTTTGTCACGGTCAAGCCACTGGTCGCGAAATACGGCCACATCCGTCTCCTCCAGCATTGCCTCGAAGGTCTGCTCTGCCACATGGGGCTCGAAAACCCAGATCGCATCGGCCTCCGGGTCGTAGCGCGCACAATCCGCCGGACGCTCTTGCCGCCAGGCATCCGGCGTGTCGTAGTGTTGTTTTACCCGGCCATAGAATTCACGCGCGAACCCCCCCACGACCTCTTTCCTGCCCGAGTCCGTCCAACCGAGTCCGCCGGACGTCAACCCGCCGAGATGGGTCTCCGGACTGACCAGGGCAACGGACTGCCCCATACGGTCCGCCTGAATCGCCGCGGCGACCCCGGCTGAAGTGCCGCCGTAGATCACGACATCAAAGTCCGCAGCGGGCGTCTCCGCCGCCCACCCCGGCGCTGCGTAAAAAAACGCCCCGATTCCCGCGAAGATACAGGTTGCGGCGATAGCAAATACTCGCATGAATTCACCTCATTTCATCGTGTTTCGAGTCACAAAGTGAGGATGCAACTCCGTTATTACCGCACAAAGCGCAACGCTGAAAAGTATAAAAGATTCCTTCGGGTGCTGCAATGAATTCCAAAATGCGGCATTGGTGCCTTAACGATTGGTAATTCTTTAGCCGTATGGCGCAAGGGAGCGCACGTGTTTCGCCAATCTGCCC
>CAZMVU010000286.1:0-4414 GCA_964569295.1 uncultured Nitrospirales bacterium | reverse complement strand
CGCCTCGGGCATAAGAAATTTTCCTCGCAATGACGTGGAGAGTTCGGCTCGCGGGTACGCTCGCCCTCCCTGCTGACGAGACCCCGCCCTCTCTTCAGGGCCAACGGCCCGCACCATACCAGCCTGGGCCGCTGGCCCAGGCTGGTATGGAACCGCACCTTCGGCGCTCCGGAAAGACCGGAAAATGGGGACAGAACCAAGCGATCCAGCCGTCAAGTGCGGCGTTGTGTTTACGCATCTGCCTACGCATTCAGGCAGGCACGGCCGTGGCAGTATGACTTCGCGAGCGCGTGGACTGTCCCTCATTTTTTCCTCACTCCTCGCGCCCTAGCGATGTGATATATATCGCTGCCGCCGTCCCATCACAGACAGGGCTATTTCGCAAATGGCTCACGGAATATCAACATTTTGCGCACCTGTTTCGTTATTCAAGAAGCATCAGCGGCTACAATGTAGAAGAGGCTTTCAGCCGCTTTGAATGCGGCTGTATGCCGCCGCTACGTTAATCGGGTATGATAGGCCTTATGAATCTCAGTCGCATACTCTCCAACGAAATCTTTCCCGCCATCGAGAAGCCGTCGCAGTACCTTGGCAACGAGCTGAACGCCGTGCATAAGAACGCGGACGAGATCGACCTGCGGGTGTGCTTCTTCTTTCCCGACCTGTACGAGCTCGGGCTGGGTAACCTTGGCCTGCACATCCTCTACGCCATCCTGAACGAGCTCGACTATGTGTGGTGTGAGCGGGGCTATACCCCCGCGCCCGATATGGAGGCGGCGTTACGCGAGCGCGGGCTGCCCATGCTTATGCACGAGTCGAAGGACCCGCTTGGCGCGGCGGACCTGGTCGGCTTCACGATGCAGTCGGAGCTGACCTATACGAACATCCTCAACGCCATCGATCTCGCCGGCTTCCCGGTGCGTGCGGCGGACCGGGGCGACGAGGCGCCGCTGTTCTTCGCCGGCGGGCCGACCAGCTTCAATCCGGAGCCCATGGCGCCCTTCTTCGATTTCTTCTTGATCGGCGAGGGCGAGGAGGCGGTGGTCGAACTGACCGAGACCTTGCGGCCGCTGAAGCATGCCCCGAAGCGCGAGAAGCTCGAGGCCGTCGCGCAGCTCGAAGGTTTCTATGTGCCTGCGCTCTACCCCATGGAAACCCTGCCGGACGGCCGCATCCTTCCGCAGGAAGACGCGCCGAAGATCGTGAAGCGGCTGGTGCATTCGCTCGACGGTGCGACCTTCCCCACGAAGTACATCGTGCCCTACACACAGTTGGTGCATGACGGTGTTGGGCTCGAAGTCTTGCGCGGTTGCACCCAGGGCTGCCGGTTCTGTCAGGCCGGTATGGTCACGCGGCCCGTGCGCGAGCGCCGCATCGAGAACATCGAGCAGCTCATGGCGCGCACGCTCGAGAACACGGGCCTCGACCACGTCACCCTGGTGTCGCTGTCGACCTGCGACTTTTCGCGGCCGCGCACCTTGGTGAAACGTGCCGCCGAGTTCGCCCAGCCCAAAGACATCGGGGTTTCTTTGCCATCGCTGCGGCTGGACAGCTTTGCCGTCGAGATGGCGGACATGGTGTCGGGCGTGCGGCGCAGTGGTCTCACCTTCGCCCCCGAGGCCGCCACGCCCCGGCTGCGCGCGGTGATCAACAAGTTCATCCCGGATGAAGAATTGCTCGCCATGGCGGAGCAGGCCTTCAAGCGCCATTGGACCCACGTGAAAACCTACTTCATGATCGGACTGCCCACCGAGCGCGATGAAGACGTCGAGGCTATTGCCGACCTCTGCATCCGCACGCTCGAGCTCGGCAAGTCGATCAACCCGAAGGCCGGGGTGCGCACGGGGGTGTCGACTTTTGTGCCCAAGCCCATGACGCCCTTCCAGTGGGCCGGGCAGATTGACATCGCGGAGACCGGGCGCCGCCAGCGGTTGCTCGCCGACAAGTTCCGCAAGTTCCCGGCCATCAAGTTCGGGCGGCACGAGGCCGAGGCCAGTTTTGTCGAAGGGCTCATCTCGCGCAGTGACCGGCGTTGTGCCGATCTTATCGAGGCGGCGTGGCGGCGCGGTGCGCAACTCGAGTCGTGGTCGGAACACCTCGACATCGATCATTGGTGGGGCGCCATCGAGGAGACCGGCTTCGACTGGCGCGGCGCGTTGCGCGAACGCGACCCCGAGGAGCGCCTGCCGTGGGACCACATCGATGTGCTGATCCCGAAGGAATGGTTCCAACAGGATTGGCAGCGCGCGCAGGAATTGAAATACGCGCAGGACTGCCGTGCCGGCAAGTGTCACCTGTGCGGGGTCATCTACCGCGAGCGCGACCTCTGCAAGCACATGCTCAAGAACCAGAAGCAGGGACATAAAGAAGAGGCGGAGCTTTGGGATGGGGGAGGGAGAGCTTCGGCCGGGGAAGTGGCGCGGTCTGGAGACCGGCCACAACAGGAGGGAGACCGGCCACAACAAGGTGAACCCGAGCCCCAGCAGCGCCTGCGCTTTCGCATTGGACGGCTCGGCGACGTGCGGTTTCTGAGCCATCTCGAGAATAAGGAGGTGTGGATTCGCGCATTGCGCCGCGCCCGTGCGCCCTTGAGCTACAGCCAGGGCTTTCACCGGCAGCCGAAGATCACTTTTGCCACCGCCGAGCCGCTGGGCGAGGAGAGTGTGGGAGACATAATGGACGCCGTGCTCCGCGAGGGCGTCGAGCCGCAGGAATTGCGCGACCGTCTTGCCGCCACGCTACCGCCGGGTTTCCGCGTGTTCGAGGTGGAGGAGGCGCCTGTGCGCGGTGACTCGCTGATGAGTCTGGTGCGCGGTTTCGACTATATCATCGAGGCGCCTTGTGATCCGGCGGCCGTGCGTAAGCGTATCGCGGAGATCATGGGGGCCGAAATCGTGTCTGTCGAGCGGCGCGCGAAAGCGAAGAAACGCCGTGGAAAGCAGCACCACAACATGAAGACCCTCAATCTGCGGCCCATGCTCGATGCGCTGGAAATCGAACACGAAGAAGCGGGCGCTGTGCGTATCCGCTTTGCCACGCGCCAGCACGAGAGCAAGCTCGCCAAGCCAAAGGAGATCGTCGCGCTGATCGGCCTCGACCCGAATCAAACCCGCGTGGTGAAGCAGGCCACCGTCCTGGCGCCGGAAGAAGCATCGGCGAAGGTGTAGAAGGAGAAGCTCATGTGTCGTGCTGGTGTCAAGAACCTTCTGTAAAATGCCTTGGTGTTCTCGGTAAAGCCTGGGGTGTGGTTCCTGTCTTTGGTTTTTCTTCCCTCGCCCCTCCGCCGACGGGGCGGGGCGCACGCACGACGCGCGCACCACCGGCTGCGCAGAATCCGTATTCTGTGTTGGCGTCGGGGACGGTCACCCCATTTGCGGTTTTGCATGCCCCGTACAACTACCAACCGGATTATCAGCAAGATCAATGATGTCACGCTCTGCGCGGGAGGCCTGACCCGGCCCCCGGAGCAGATTGGGGAAACGAGTGCGCCTTCTTGCACCATACGGCTAAAGAATAACGAAAGCCCTATTCGTCCTCGGAAGGCGGCAGGATATCCTGCAAACCCGCGAAAGGGTTGTGCCCGAGCGTGGACTCGGTGCGGTTGGTTTGACTGGTGTCAGCCGAAGAGTCGCGGTGGACCGCCTCGTCGTGTTCAGCATCGTGGCAGTACACACACAGCAACTCCCAGTTACTGCCGTCGGGTGGGTTGTTGAAGTGATTGTGGTCCTTGTGGTGCACGGTCAGTTCGCGCAGATCCGCCCCGGTGAATTCCCGGCCACAACGGCCACAGACATGCGGGAAGAGCTTGAGCGCCTGCTCGCGATAGCCTTTATCCCGTTCTGCCCGGGTCTTGCGGATTTCCGCAAGCAGCTTTTCCCGCCGCTGGGCATCGGGTTTCTTGCGGGTACTTCGTATACTTCGGTTGCGTTTTGGCATGGTGGATGACCTCGATTCTGTCCCTATTCTTGAACGTGGGCATGGGCGAGTGCAAGGTGGGGAGGCTGTGTCTGCGTGTGCCGGGTTCGAGTATGGGTGATCGTGTGCATGGCGTAACATAGCGGGGGCCAAAGGGCAGCGCCGTGGTGTCAAGAACACGCTGTAAAATGTCCTGATGTTTTCTGTAAAGCCTGGGTGTACTGCCTGTATTTGCTTTTTCGTAATTCTTTAGCCGTATGGTGCAACGCGGCGCACTTGTTTCTGCAATCTGTCCCGTGATAGCGAATACCAGCGTGCGACGGGGATAGCCATGCCGTGGGCGCATACATCGTGACACATAAAGACAACGGTTGGGCCAGAACCGCTACCCGCACTGATATCGGGGAGTTCTATGACGTAGGGCAAACGGCAAACGGCAAAGGGCCAATGTGGGCTTTGCCCACAACCCAAGGATCGAAAGGCTCGTTCCCTGGTTGTT
>CAZMVU010000285.1:0-4442 GCA_964569295.1 uncultured Nitrospirales bacterium | reverse complement strand
GCCGAATATGAACCATGGCGCACAAAAGGGAGGGCGAGCGTCCCCGCGAGCCGAAGGTGAACCGTGGCGCATAAAAGGGAGGGGGAGCGTCCCCGCGAGCCGAATATGAACCATGGCGCATTTCTTGTTGTTATTTGGTAATTCTTTGCAAAACCTGGCTGGTAAGGCGCCAACCGCCGCAGGGCAACACCGCGGGTATATCGATGACGGCACACCAGATAACCCGTTAGGGGCTGTTATAACGGGCCGGGCCGGTTTAGCCGTTTGCCGCGCCAAGCAAGGGGGGAAAGAGGCCCATTTCCAAATTGCGGCGTCACGAGTTATGCTCATGGAAGGTGATGTTTGGAAGAGGATATATAACCATGCTGATAACGACTTTGACGTTTGCCCTCGCCGCCCTTGGCGCACCGGATACGTTGTTTTTCTATGCCCACGAGGTGGCGGCGGATGAGGCGGTGGTATTGCCGGAGCCGGGCCGGTACCACGTCCACGCGTGGTGTGCGCCGGCAATGGACACGTCGGTGACCCTTGGCAGGGAAACGCTGTCTGCGAAGTCGCCCGCCTCTGAGGCGGGCGCGGAGGCCGTGTGGGTGCATGCGGGCGAACTGACGCTCGATGCGGGGGAGGTGGCGGCATTGCTCGGGGATGGGGTATATGCGCTGGCACTTTCTACCGATGCGCGCTGGCGCGGTGAGAAGGCGCTCGGAAACATGCGCGTGTTTCCGGATGCGCCGAAGGCCGTGCATGACGCGCGTGCTGACAGCACGCGCCACACGGATACACGGTTTACCATGCCCCGCTTCGACTCCCTTGCCGACTGGGAGCCTTTTGAGGCGCGGCTGCGCCGCCGTATCCTGATTGCCTCGGGGCTTTTGCCATTGCCCGGGAAGACGCCGCTGAATGCCAAGGTTTTCGGCAGGTTTACGGGCAACGGGTTTACGGTGGAGAAGGTGTACTTCGAGGCGCGGCCGGGCTTCCTCGTCACCGGCAACCTGTACCGTCCGGCGGCAGGCGACGGACCGTTTCCCGCGGTGGTGAGTCCACACGGGCACTGGGGCGACGGGCGGCTCGCGAACGACACGCGCGGGAGCGTGCCGGGCCGTTGCATCACGTTGGCGCGAATGGGATGCGTGGTCTTCAATTACGACATGATCGGTTACGTCGACTCGTTGCAGTTTACGCACAAGTGGGGCGGCGATCGTGAGGCCCTGTATGGCTTACACCCTTTTGCCATGCAGCTTTGGTCGAGTATTCGCGCGGTTGACTTCGTGCAGGAGCTGGATGATGTGGATCCGGCGCGCATCGCCTGCACAGGCGCATCCGGCGGCGGCACGCAAACCTTCGCCCTGACTGCCGTCGACAGGCGGGTGAAGGTAGCTGCGCCGGTCAACATGATTTCTGCGAACATGCAGGGGGGCTGTCTGTGCGAGAATGCACCGATCATCCGCCTCGACAATTCGAACATGGCCATTGGCGCGTGCGCTGCGCCGCGTCCGCTGCTGCTGGTGTCGGCCACGGGCGACTGGACCTGGGAAACACCGCGCGTCGAGTACCCGAGTATACGCGGCGTCTATGCGCTCCATGATGCGGCGGAGAAGGTGAAGAACGTGCACATCGACGCGGGCCACAACTACAACCAGGCCAGCCGCGAGGCCATGTACCGTTTCTTTGGCCGGTGGCTGCTCAATGAACCAGAGACCTATGAGGATTACACCGAACCGCCTTTTGAGGCGCCGCCGGCCGAGGCGTTGCGCGTTTTTCCCGATGACGCGGCGCCCGAGGGCCTGCCCACGCAGGCGGAAATCATTGCGCAGGTCATTGCGAGTACGAAGGCGAAGTGGGATGCCGTGCTGCCGGAAAGGGCGGAAGACGTGGCGGGTTTCAAAGCCCGGTATCAGACCGTGCTCAGCGACATTACCGGCGCAGAAACGCCAGAACCCAACGCGATCGAGGCGGCGCGCGTGGACTACCAGCGAACCCGCAACTATGTGCGCGAGGCGTGGGTGCTCGGGCGGCACGGTGCCGGTGACGCCGTGCCGGCGTTGTTCTACCGCGGTACGGGCTCAGGGCCGCAGGATGCCGTGGCCGTTGTGCATGGCGAGGGCAAAGCGGCGCTTGCAGACGTCGCGAAGGGAGCGCCCGGTGCACTCGTGTCCGGCTTGATCGCCCAGGGCAAGGCCGTGCTTCTCATCGATGCGTTTCTCATCGGCGAGCACCACGCGCCCGCGGAGCGAACCGTGCGCCATAGCCCCGGGAAATATCTGCATACTTTTCAGCCGTCGAACACGGCGCACCGCATTCAGGATGTGCTTACGGGGATCGGCTGGCTGCGCGCGCGCCGCGACATGACGGGTACGGTGGATAGCATCGGCCTGGCGGATGGCGGGGTGTGGGTGTTGTTTGCGAGCGCCATTGACCGCAATGTGCGCACGACAGTAGTGGACTTCAACGGCTTCGACCCGGCAAATGACGAAGCATGGGAGCAGAAGTTCTTTATCCCGTGTGTGCGTGCTGTGGGCGATGTGCGTACGGCTGCGGTATTGGTGCATCCGCGCGAGCTTGTCGTGGCGAATGCCGGCGGCGATGTATCGCTGCTGGGGGCGGAGATGATGGAGGTATTGCCGGATGCTGCGGACTTGGCGGCGATGTTGCCGCATGCCCTGTGACAGCGCGCATGTAAGGCCCGGATTGCTTTGAGGAGATACGGTTCGCTGCACACCGGCCTGGCGTTCCGTATCCGTGTGGGGATCGCGGATGCGCTCGCGTTCGCGCGATTACATCTTTCCGGCTACGCGCCGTGCTATTCGTAGCGCCACTTGAGCTCCCAGGGGTCGCCGGTGTTTTGCTGGAATTCGCGCAGCTTTTTCTTCAGGCGGGTGACGGTTTCCGCGTGGTCCGGGTGTTCCGCCAGATTCTCCACTTCGTTCGGGTCCGACGCCAGATCATACAGCTCGAACTCATCGCGGTGAAGGTACTTCTCTACCGGGCGCGGGCCGTACATCTCCCGGTTCTGATCGAGCACATCCTGCCAGGTTTTCGAGGCGTACAGGTCGCTGGCGAACGGGAACGGGAGATCGTGGGCGATGTTCCAGATGAGCTTCCAGTTGTCTTCGCGCAGCCAGCGCATGGGGTAGTACATGGTGATTTCGTGGAAAGTGTGCGAGCCGTAGACCGTGTCCCAGCCCGTGGGTGTTTCATCATCGAGTACATCCAGAAACGAGCGCCCATGCATTGCGCCGGGCTCGACGCTGATCCCCGCCCAGTCGCAGATGCTCGGTGCGATGTCTGCCCAGGAGGAAAATGCCCCGGTCGCCACGCCGGTCCGCGTATTGCGCGGGTCGCGCACGACGCACGGGAGGTTCACACCGGGTTCATATACGCAGGTTTTTGCGCCAGGAAACGCGATGCCGTTGTCGGAGATGTAGATGACCAGCGTGTCTTCCCAGTGCCCGGTCTCATCGAGCATGTCGAGCAGCCGCTCGAGGCCGCGGTCGGCCTGGCGCACGGAAGCGTAATAGAGGGCGAGTTCTTTGCGGCATGCCTGGGTGTCCGGCAGGTAGGGCGGCACGATGACAGCCGCCGGGTCCACCTCGTCTTCCGTCTGATGCTTGAAAGGCCGGTGCGGCTCCGTGGTGCAGAAGTATAAGAAGAACGGCTGGTCGCTGTCTGCCGCGATATGCTTCCGGCAATTCTCGGCGAGGTCCGCGGGTGTTTTCGCACCCGGCACAAAGGTGTCGAACGGATAAACTTCCTTGGGCGCCACGTGGTATTTGCCGGCGCTGATTGTGCGGTAGCCGTGGCCGCCCAGGCGCTTGGGCAGGCTTACGAGATTGTCGAAAGACACGAAGTGGTTGTAGCTGTGCATGTGCCCGTACTGGCCTGTGGCGTGGTTGTGCATGCCCGTGAGGATGCACGAGCGGCTGGCACTGCACGAGGGCGAACTGCAATAGGCGTTGTTAAAACGCACGCCGTTTTCCGCGAGCCGGTCCAGGCCGGGTGTGTCGATCACCGGATTACCGTAGCAGCCCGCATCGTCCCGCCCCTGGTCGTCCACCACATAGAGGAGTACATTGCGTTTGCGGTTCGCAGCGCCGCCTTGCGCCCGGGCGTGTATAGCGGGTGCGGCGCTTGCACTGGCGGCGGCCAATACGCTGGTCTTCAGAAAATCGCGGCGGTTTGGGTGTGTGTGTGTCATGGCTGTTTTGTCCCTCCTATGGCATGGCGTAGCGCAGCATAACACAGGGGACGGGCGGCACCGCGAACGCAAGTTTGTAAGCCGCGATTCAAAGGGCGTTTGCCTGTGGTTGAGCCATTTGCGAAATAGCCCTGTCTGTGATGAACGGAGGTAACTATATATATAAGAGCTAGGACGCTATGTTATAGGGAGATAAGGTGCAGTCCACGCGCTCGCCATGGCATACTGCCACGGCCGTGCCTGCCTG
>CAZMVU010000284.1:0-4453 GCA_964569295.1 uncultured Nitrospirales bacterium | reverse complement strand
TGCATCCTTAAGTTAACGCGTATGGGGCCTAATCCCAAGTCTCTCCGAACCGCGAGCCAACAACCGGGGAACACGCCTTTCGATCCTTGGGTTGCGGGCAACGCCCGCGTTAGGGGCGGCGCGATCAGCTTGCTGAGCTGCCCCTGGTATTTCAGGCACGACGAATTAAACCTCAGCCTGTTCCTCTGCTTGCCCGCCCGAAAACGGCATGCTATCGTAACCGTATTCAAGTCCAAGCATGGGAGGCGGTCATGGCCAAGAATTTCATTCTCGCGTTAGACCAGGGAACCACCAGTTCACGCAGCATACTTTTCGACCACGGCGGCAACATTATCGCGTCGGCGCAACGCGAATTCGAACAGATTTACCCGCAGCCCGGCTGGGTCGAACATGACCCCGGCGCGATCTGGGACACGCAACTGGCCACGGCCACAGAAGTCCTGCGCAAGAGCGGCGTCCAGCCCGGCGAGATCGCCGCCATCGGCATCACGAACCAGCGCGAGACGACGGTCATCTGGGAGCGCAAGACAGGCAACCCCATCCACAACGCGATCGTGTGGCAGTGCCGGCGCACCACCGAAATGTGCGAACAGCTAACGGCCGATGGCTTCGCGCAAACCGTGACCGAACGCACGGGGCTTCTGGTCGATGCCTATTTCTCCGGTACGAAGGTGGCCTGGATTCTCGACAAGGTGCCCGGCGCCCGGGACCGCGCGGCCAAGGGCGAGCTGTGTTTCGGCACCGTCGACAGTTGGTTGCTCTACAAGCTTACGGGCATGCATGCCACCGACCACACAAACGCGTGCCGCACCATGTTGCTCAATATCCACGACCTTGCCTGGGACCCGGTCATCTGCGACAAGCTCGACATACCGGAGGCCATGCTCCCGGACATCCGTCCCACCTCCGGTGTCTATGGCACCACGACGCTCTTGGGCGGCGAGATTCCCGTGGCCGCGCTCGTGGGCGATCAGCAGGGCGCGCTCTATGGCCAGGCCGCTTTTCAGGAGCGCTCATGCAAGAACACCTATGGCACCGGCTGTTTCCTCGTCATGAACATCGGCGAGAAGCCGGTCCCCTCGAAGCATGGCTTGTTGACCACAGTGGCCTGGACCACGGAGAGCGAGCGCCGCTACGCTATGGAAGGCGCCATTTTCGTGACCGGGGCGGTTATCCAATGGCTGCGCGATGAACTCCGCCTCATTTCTTCCGCCCCCGAGAGCGAGCGGGTGGCCGCTGAAGTGCCGGATACCGGCGGGGTCTACCTGGTGCCGGCTTTCACGGGTCTCGGCGCGCCCCACTGGGACATGCGCGCCCGGGGTATTCTCACCGGGCTTACCCGGGGCACGAACCGCGCCCATGTGGTGCGCGCGGCCCTCGAGTCCATCAGCTTCCAATCGGCGGATGTCGTGCGCACCATGGAACAGGACACGGGCGAGCGCATCCTGCGCCTCAAGGTCGACGGGGGAGCCTGCGCCAACAACCTGCTCATGCAACACCAGGCCGATCTGCTCGGCGTGCCCGTGGTGCGCCCCAAGATGATTGAGACTACCGCACTCGGCGCCGCATATCATGCGGGGTTGGCCGTGGGGTTCTGGAAAAGCCGCGACGAGTTGGCCAACCGCTGGGAAGAGGACCGCACCTTCGACCCCCGGTGGGACGCCGGTCAGCGCGAAGCCGCCTTCCAGGGCTGGCAAGCGGCGGTGGCACGTGCGAAAACCCATTGACTCGAAAGGGTTTATGAAATATTCCGGAACGTTTGCCGAATTCGCGGTCTCGTGGTAAAATAAGGGTGGTCAGCGCCACATGTGGCGTTTCTCCTTCCGCGGAGGCCTGGTGCAGCATTTGCATCAGGTCTCTTTTTCTGTCCTGTCTGAACCATTTCCTGCCGGTGCTATGGCGGTTTATCCGGCGGTGGCGTCACGGCTCTTTCGCTGTATTCCTGCTTTCGGGGTCGCCCATAAGGCGCTGTGTCAGGGCGTTACATTCCGCGCTGGTGAGCCGTGCGAGCTTGTGGGCGAGGGTCAGCCGCGGCACGGCCGACACCCCGATGATCATGCCGAAGAACAGGATAAAGAAGACAAGATATATGGGCATGGTGAAGAAGGCCTGGAAATTCAGCGCGAATATCCCCCCCCAGAACAACCCCAACGCCCCCGCTTCGATCCGCAGTACCTGATGCGGCGCGCGGTAGCGCTGGGTGAACCGGACCGCCGTCAGCAACGCCAGGAACACGACGATGCCGGCAAAGAGCGCGCCGTAGTAGATCGGCGCCTCGCGCCATCCTTCCGGCCCCCCTGACAGGACGGTCACCACGGCCAGCGGCAGGCCCGCGAAAAAGGCCACCGCCACCGCCGCCCAGCGCAGGCTCAACGTCGGCGTGGGGGTGAGCAAGTCGAAAAGAATCTGTTGTTCCTTGGAACTCAGTGGGATCATAGGGTGCTCCTGTATGCGGCTACAGCCCGCTTGTCCTCCGCTCGCGGCCTGGCCGCGAAACGGGGTTGCTGGTCTTATGGAGCACCCCGGCCAGCCTGCGGGTGCTACCCGCCTCACCCGGGATTCTACTTGGTAGCGCCGGTGTATTTCGATCCGCTTGGGACAAATCCGGCACGGCGCGCCTTTTTTTGTGACCGCGCGACAATTCATGTCACCGGCCGCGCATGCAGGCGATACGCATGCGCGCTGCACAAGGCTACCTAAACTATGGTGCGCCAAGGGTTTCGCGTTCCTGGCCGCAGTTTGGGCATGGTCGTTGCTCCCTCAGGACAACACCCTTTTCCGGTGCGGAGAGGCCGTTCATGCCAAGTTTCATTGGCGGGCGATGCCCGCCCATGGAGGAAGGGCGAAATACCGTCCTGGGGGAGATGCAAGGGGCGTGGCCGGTTCCGGTTCAAAATCGGAGCCGGCCACGTCTGCGCCGGTGCGGGGGCCTTGGGTTGTGCGTAGTGATCACGGTACACTGAACAGATAAGCTCTTGGCACGGCGTGGTCCACAGGTAGCCGGCGTAGCGCCAGCTTATCAATACGGTACACGGCGCGTTGAGGGTGTACGAGCTGCCGGATCGCATGCGGCCGTTGGATAAACTGGCCTTCGCGAATCCCGGTCGACCCCGGTGAACCGACAGCAAAGCAGAAGAGGCTTCCAGTCTCTTTGGACGCGTCAGGATGCCTCGTTTGCGTGGTGCGCGAAAGAGCAGAATGACCCAGTGTATGAACCGGATGCGCCCCCATGGGGTGGTGCTTTGTCCGGTTTGGTCCGTGTGGACGAGCAGGACGAGGTTGTTATGACCTGGGAACAAACACTCGAACACAGTGCCAAGCAGGCAGCGCGCGTGTTGGAAATCTGCGGGCGCAAGGGGCGCATCGCATGTGTGATGCAGGACAACCCGGACCCCGACGCACTCGCGAGCGCCTATGCCCTGCGCGATCTCGTGTGGCGCACGCTCAAGAAGCGGGTGGCCATCTGCTACGGGGGCTACATCGGGCGTGCGGAGAACCGCGCGATGATGCGTGTGCTCCACATCGAGGCGCAACGGCTCACCCCCGCGCAGGTGCGTAAGTACAAGACCCTCTGCATTGTCGATGGGCAACCGCGGGCGGGCAACATGACTTTGCTGGGCGATCGCACGCCGGAGATTGTCATCGATCACCACCTGATCCCGAAGCGGCGCGACTGGAAAGCGGATATGGAAGATCTGCGCCCGGAATACGGCGCCACCTCGACGATTCTCTATGAATATCTTGTCGCGCGGGGAATTACGTTGCACGACAACGTGGCCACGGCGTTGTTCTACGGTATTCAGTCCGACACGCAGGATCTCGGCCGCGAAACCACGCCCGCCGGGGTACGTGCCTACCAGGAACTCTTTATCGAGGCGGACAAGCGCAAGCTCGCGCGCATTCGCCGTGCGCCGGTGTCCCGCGAATACTTCCAGATGCTCTCCGACGGCCTGTCCGAATGCGTGGTTGCGGGGCCGACGGTGATCAGCTTCATTCACGAGTGCCACAATGGCGACATGCTCGCCGAAATGGCGGACCTGCTCATTCGGCTCGAGGGCCGCCGCACGGCGGTGTGCTATGGCGTGGTGGACAACATGATCCTGCTGTCCGCGCGGGCGGCCGACGGGCGGAGCAACGCGGCAGAACGCATGCAGAAAGTCGTGGCGCAGTTGGGCCAGGGCGGCGGCCACACCACCATGGCCGGCGGCCAGATCCCGTTGAACAGCTCTCCCCAAAAGCGCCTCAAGACGGTCTATGAGCGTATTCTCAAGGCCTTTGCCGGCGGTTATGAACCCGAGCCGCTCACCCAGGAAGATAAAGAAGACGCCGCACCCGGCCCTGCCGCCGCGCGCAAAGCCCGGGAAGAGAAGGAAGAGAAGGAAGAGGATACGTAACGCTTTAGTGCCTTAGGCACTGACTCGTATAAAGAACAACAAGAAGTTATTCGGGCACC
>CAZMVU010000283.1:0-4485 GCA_964569295.1 uncultured Nitrospirales bacterium | reverse complement strand
AGGCTCGCTCTTGGCCGCCGTCTTGGGGTCTTACGTCGAGTTCCGGCTCGCGGGTACGCTCGCCCTCCCTCGTTTTTGTGGGGCAGGGTGCATGTTCGGCTCGCCCTCCCTTTGGTGCGGTACGGTTTATGTGGGGGTCGCGGGGACGCTCGTGCTCCCTGTAGACCAGAACGCGCCCTTTCTTCAGGGCCAACGGCCCGTACCATACCAGCCTGGGCCGCAGGCCCAGGTCACCCGGCACCCCACACGCAAGAGGGCTGAAAGCCCGGGCCATAAGTCTTCATAGTGCGCGTTTTCAGCGCAGGAACAAGGCGCATCCATAACCTGGGCCGTTGGCCCAGGCTGGTATAGAACCGCGCCTTCGGCGCTCTGGAAACAGGTAGCGCCCGGGTTCCACCCCGGGCGTCTTTGCTAAGCCCAAGCCGCCCCGAAACCCGAACCACCAACCACGGAACACACCTTTCCTTCCTTGGGTTGTGGGCGCAGCCCACGTTAGAAGGCATGTCCCCAATAGGTGGCCTCCATCTTCAATGCTCAATTTGCGGAGCCTTGTTGCCGGTGTTTTGGGGTGTTGCGGTCTTCACGTTCACCGCCGTCGCGCAGGTCGTCGTCGATGTGCCAGGCGCCGGCCAAGGTCTCCTGCTTCAGGTGCGTGCGCAGCAGCATGAGAAATCGCGCGCGCGGTATTTCGTAGGCGCCGAGGCGCCGGAGGTGGGGATTGTCCACCTGGCAGTCAATGACGCGGATGCCCCATCGCAGGAATTGGCGTACGGCAGTCACGAAGGCCGCCTTCGATGCGTCGCTCACCTTGGAGAACATGGACTCGCCGAAGAAGCAGCCCCCCAGCGATACGCCATAGAGCCCTCCGGCCAGTTGCTGCCCCTGCCATGCCTCGAAGGAATGGGCGAAACCAAGGCGATGAAGTTCCGTGTAGGCGGCGGCCATGTCCTGCGTGATCCACGTACCGTCCTGCTCGGGGCGCGGCGCCTCCGCACAGGCGTGAACAACCTGTTCGAAGGCCGTGTCGGCCGTGAAGCGAAACGTGCCCTGGCGCATGGTCCGGCGCAAACGGCGCGATACATGTACCTCCTCGGGCCGCACGACCATGCGCGGGTCCGGCGACCACCAGAGAATCGGCTGGTCGTCGGCATACCAGGGGAAGATGCCCTCGCTGTACGCCAGGAGCAGCCGGCGCGGATCGAGATCCCCGCCCACGGCCAGCAGGCCGTCTTCCGCCTCCGTAACAGGCGGAAACACGAGGTGTTCTGTAAGGCGGTAGATGGGCATGGGGGCGTGCCGGTGTCTGTTGTGCGGGCGCTTACTCTAACACGACCAGGCCGAGATCGACATCCCGGCCGGGCAGCAGGTCGGTTTCCGGCAACTGCCGCCCGATCCCGTCCTGCGCACGGACCTCGAGGAGGAAGCGGCCGGCCGGCACCGTACCGAAATCCGCCGCGCCATGGGCATCGGTTTCCGCGCGCGCCGGCCACCAGGGGCCCTGCGTGGGGTGGGCCATCAAGAGGCGCGCTTCCTGCTCGGCCAGGGGCTGATGGTCCGGCGTGGCCAGGGTCGCCGTGAGGTGGACACCCTCGGCCATGACGAGTTCGACGGTATCCTGCACCGGCGCGCCCGTGCCCAGGTAGGTCTGGTAGTTGTTCGAGAAATAGCGCAGATCGGGATCCCACGCGCGCAGGTATAACATGCGGTTGCCGGGAAAGGTCACCTCCGAGCGGCCGTCGTCGTTTGTGAGCGGCCCCGTGCGCAGGGGCTTTTGGAAGGCGTTCGGCTCGGTACAGGCGATGGGCGCCATGCCGGGCAGCGGCTCCCCGTACAGGTCCACAACTTGAACAGGCGCGGTGATCGCGCCGGCCTTCGCACCCTGCGCGGTGTCCGCATCGTCCGCCGAATGCGCGGCGTCCCTGCCGTCTTCCGGCGTTTCCTGTTCCGGTGCGGCGGTTTCCTGCGGCGGCGTTTCGGCAGGCGTATCGTGGGCCGGCGTGGGTGCGGGTGTATCCGGGGGGGCAGGTGCATCGTCGCCGCCGCACGCGCACTGCACCACCGGCAGCAAGAGCACGAATAAGACAGCGTGTTGGCGCATCATGATGGGGTGGCTCCCTCTTTATTCGCGTTTGGGGCGAACTGGGTTTCATACAACCGGGCGTACAGGCCGTGTTCGGCAAGCAGCGATGCGTGGGTTCCCTCCTCGACAACGGCCCCCTTGTCCAGCACCAGAATGCGATCCGCCCGTTGGATAGTCGAGAGCCGGTGCGCAATGACGATGGTGGTGCGGCCGGCCACAAAGCGGTCGAGGGCATCCTGTATCAGGCGCTCGCTGTGCGAGTCGAGGCTCGATGTGGCCTCGTCGAGCAGGAGGATGGTGGGATCTTTCAGCATGGCCCGGGCGATAGCGAGCCGCTGGCGCTGTCCGCCCGAGAGGTTGCTGCCGCCCTCACCGATACGGGCCTCGAACTTGCCGGGCAATTGCTCGATGAACTCGAGGGCATGGGCCGCCGCCGCCGCTTCGCATATGCGCGCCTCGTCGTAGCCGTCGTGTCCCGCCGTGATGTTCTCGCGTATCGCCTCGTTGAAGAGGATGGTGTCCTGCGTGACAATGCCTATCTGATCGCGCAGGCTGGCGAAAGTGGCCCGCCGGATGTCGACGCCATCGATGGTGATGCGCCCTTCGGTGACGTCGTAGAAGCGGGGTATGAGCTTGGCCACGGTGCTCTTGCCCGCGCCGGAAAGGCCGATGAGGGCGAGCATTTCACCGCGCCGCACCGCAAACTCGAGGTTGTGCAGCACGGTATGCTCGCCGTCGTAGGAGAACGAGACCCCCTCGAAGCGCAGCCCGGTGGCCATTGGCGGCAGGTCCACTGCGTCCGGCGCCTCGACAATGCGGTACGGCTGGTCGATGAACTCGAATATGCGCTCGGCGCTGGCGACGCTGGTTTGCACGTTGTTGTTCACGGAAGCGAGCTTGCGCACCGGATCGAGCATCATGGCCAGGGCGAAGTAGAGTTGCAGCAGATCAGCCGGGTGCAGCGTGCCCGCGACGACGCGGCGCCCGCTTATGAGCACGAAAATGATAAGCCCGATGACCATGATGATTTCGGTAATGGGCGAGGTGGCGGCATTGGCGCGGATGGTTTTCATGAGGAAGCGCCGCAGTTTGGCGGTTTCGCTCATGAACCGGCGCGTCTCGTAGGCTTCCATACGGAAGCCTTTGATGATCATGATCCCGCGCACCGTTTCCGCCACGACCGAGGCCATGGTGCCCATGCGTTGCAGGGACCGGCGTACGTTTTTGCGCACTTTGCGGCCGAGCGCGGTGAGCGCATAGCCCACCGGCGGCAACACGCAGATGCCGATCAGCGTGAGCGAGGGGCTGATCGATACCGCGATGGCGAGGAAGGTGGCTACCTTGATCGGTTCGCGCAACAGTTTCACGAACACCGAGGTCAGGCCCCGGTTGACCATGAAAATGTCGTTCGTGAAACGCGCCAGAATATCGCCCGTGGCGCGCGATTCGTAGAAGCCGACCGGCTGATGCACGATGTTCTTGTACATGGCCTCGCCGAGATCGGTCGTGACATAGGTGCAGACCTGCCCGGCGAAATACTCCTGAAGAAACCGGCCTATGCCGATGATAAGCGCCAGTACAATGACCACGACGCAGGCGAACTCGAGGGCGCGCATGGGCTCGGCGCGCATAGCCTCGACCAGATCGAGGAAGCGCGTATCCAGCGCCGCCGGGGCCCAGCCGAAAGCACCGCGCAGGGCCTCACTCATGGAGCGGATATCCTCCGCGATCTCGGCGGCGGGATCTGCATGTTCCGGCGGCGGATTTTCCGGCGCTTCGTAGAAGGTGACCTTCACCAACGTGCCCATGCTCACCAGAATCGCGCCGAAAGACGCCGCGATAATCACGCTGAAGACCAGCGCCAGCACGAGCCGCGCCTTATACTGCCATGCAAAGCCGAGCAGGCGGCGGTATAACTGCGTGGCCGGGGTGCTGGCGCCAACCGGTTTTGGCGCGGTCATATCGGGCCTGACGGCGTAATCGGACATGAAGGAACCCGTTGCTGCGTAGGAGATTACGAATAAATAATGCTAGCACGGCGGCACGTGGGGCGTCAAAAGCCGCGGTAAACAGAGCCAATTGCGAAATCTAAAGCTCTTGAATGGCAGGGGAGTTGCGGTGCCGGCTGATTGGCCTTCACCCCAGGAAAGTCTTGGTATCGCCGCATTCCAGGTGCGTTCTATCTTTTTTCGTAATTCTTTAGCCGTATGGCGCAAGGGAGCGCACGTGTTTCGCCAATCTGCCCTGTGATAGCGAATACCAGTCGTGCGATGGGGATAGCCATGCTGTTGGCGCCACTTTGGACTGCGGGGGCTTGCCACCGCTATTGCGCGCGTGGGCTCGAATGCACGCGTTTGTCCAAGGCGGGAGAGCAACCGTACACAGTCGCCAGCGGTGTCCTTGAA
>CAZMVU010000282.1:0-4509 GCA_964569295.1 uncultured Nitrospirales bacterium | reverse complement strand
CCTGCACGATGCGGCAGGGAACCACGCATTTCTGTTCCTTTCACGATGTTTGTAAAGGGTGCAGTTCTTCTACTACCGATGTTTTGGTTCCTTCGTGCCAGTTGTGAGCAAGCAAAACAAGGGACAGTCCCTGCTCGCGGACTCGCGAGGACAGTCCCCTTTTTGCTTCACTTTTTCACCAACAGCGCGGTAGTACAAAAACTGCACCCTTTGTAAAGGCTGCCCGTGATTCGGTAACGGTGCTATCGGCGTACAGCGCGAGGCGGCGGTGCGCGTTCGCTATCGTAGTTATCGAACCGTGCGCCACGATGGTGCATCGAGCCGCCTGTACAAAGCCCCCGATTCGCACACCGGCCAAGCTTTGCAGTTCATCGAAGGGCCGGCCCTCGTGAAGGGCATTAAAGACTAACGCGGGTAGCCGCCGCAACCCGGGCGGCCATATTCGTCCAATGGGTGCGCGATACGTATACTGTGCGCAATGGAACGGTCTACGGAGGAGAGTGCCCATGGGCCTGCGCGATGACATTCGAAATTATATCGAGCACACGCCGTTCGTGGATACCCATGAGCATATCTGGGAGGAATCGTTCCGGGTTCGCGCGCTGGAAATGGGCGGTGAGAGTCCGATACCCGCGCCGGATATCGGGATGCTCTTCTCTCATTATGCGAACTCCGATTTGCGCGTGGCCGGTATGTCTGCGGAGGAGTTGAAGCATGTGGCGTCCGCCACACGGTCGCCGAAAGCGAAGTGGGCGATTCTCGACCCGTACTATCGGCGCATGCGCAACACGGGCTATGCCATGAACGTGCGTGAGAGTGTGCGGCTGTTATTCGGCCATGACGACCTCACGGCGCAGAACGTCGAGGAAATCTCCGAGAAATTCCGTGCGGCCATCAAGCCCGGGTATTACAACGTGGTCCTGCGCGACTTCGCCAATGTCGAGTACTGTCACGTGAACAGCCTCGAAGGCGATATCTTCTGCGAGACGGCCCAGCCCGATCTGCTCGCCCAGGATCTGAGTTTTGTCGCGCTCACGACGACCGGCCGGTTGGAGTTGGCAGATCGCGCAGGGATCACGTTGAAGACATTGAAGGATTGGCATGGCGTGATCGACTGGGCTTTCGCCACCTACGGACTGCGCGCCATCGCCGTGAAGAGCCAGATCGCCTATGGGCGCGGGCTCGACTTTGCCAAGGTTTCCGCCCCAGAAGTGGCGCCCATCTTCGAGGAGCGCCTCGCGAAAGGCGAAGAAGGCCTCAGCGCCGCGGATACGAAGGCCCTCCAGGACCACCTGTTCCACTACTGCGTAGAGAAGGCCGTCGAGTACGAATTGCCGGTCAAACTGCACACCGGCTACTACGCCGGCCACAACTCCATGCCACTGTCGCGGCTGAGCAAAAACCCCGCCGAGATGTGTGAGCTCTGCCGCATGCACCCGGATGCGAAGTTCATCTTCATGCACATCACCTACCCGTACCAGGACGCCGCTATCGCCACGGCCAAGCAGTGGTCGAACGCCTACATCGACATGTGCTGGGCGGCCATCATCAACCCCGTGGCGAGCGTGCGGTTCGTGAAAGAGTTTCTGCTGGCGGCGCCCGCGTCGAAGCTGTTTACCTTCGGCGGCGACTATATGCCCGTAGAACTGGTGCCGGGCCATGCGGCCATCGCGCGGCGTGTGCTCACCCAGGCGGTGAGCGAACTTGTCGAGGAGGGCTGGGTGCCCGAGGCGCACGTCGAGGCGCTTATCGACCGCATCATGCGCGGCAACGCCCACGAAATGTACGATCTCGAACGTACGCTCGAACACTGGAAGAAGACGGGCTGATGGCTGAAAGCGTACTGTGTGAACGGCCTTGTTCAAGCGGGGCTTTTGCAGCTTCTGCCGGTTCCTGGTAGAGTGAACCGTGCGCTGCGGAGCCTTGTCCGGCCGGACGCATCGCGGAGCAGATTAATGCGTGGCGGCGACATATACGCGAACCGCTTTGTTCCATCGAACGTTATCCAGGAAGGTTTGGATTTCAATGGCTGTGAATACCCACGGTGCGGCGGACTCGAAGTTCGCGCGCATCCAGCAGTGGCAGCGCGGCGAAACACCGGGCCCCTGGGAAATGCAGGTACACCCGACGAACCGCTGCAACCTCAAGTGCAAGATTTGCTGGGAACGGCGCGCGGAAATCGAAATCGGCCCGAGCATCTACGACAAACGGCAGGAGGTTTCGGACGCGCGCTACCTGCATCTGGTCGATGAAGCCGCAGAGCTTGGTGTGCGCGAGTGGTCCATCGTGGGCGGCGGCGAACCGATGGTCCGGGCCGATCTGGTGCTGGCCATGTGCGAGCGGATTTGCGCCCGCGGGATGAACGGGGCCGTGCACACGAACGCCACGCGCTTCAAGCCGGAGCATTTCGATCGGCTCATCGCGGCGGGCTGGTGGCAGATTAACCTGAGCCTCGATGGCCCGAACCAGGAACTCAACGACGCGATACGCGGCGGCGGCTTCGAGAAGGCCGTGGCGAATATCAAGCTTCTGAACCAGATGAAGCGTGAGGCGGGGGCGGGATTCCCGCGGGTGCGCATGAACCCCGTAATCACGAACATCACCTGGGACCGGCTGGAGGAGCTCGTGGACCTGGCCCATGAGCTCGAATGCGAGTGCCTCGGTTTTTCGCACCTTGTTTTCGAGTCGGATGATGAACCGGGCACCGCCTTCCGCCTGAATGCGGAACAGATGCGCCAGACGCCCGCCATGATCGCCCGGGCCGCTGAGCGTGCCAAAGAGCTGGGCCTCCACAGCAATTTCACCTCGTTTGAAACCGGCTCGACAGCCGACGTGGGCGCGCATGCCATTGGCAGAACGCGCTACGGCGACGGCCGGATGTCCGACGCGAACTGTTTCGAGACCTGGCTCTCCTGCGTGGTGCATGTGGACGGGCGGGTCGGGCCGTGCTGCGTCTCCTATGAAGCGGACTCGGACAACATTAAGGACGCCTCCCTGCGCGATGTGTGGCTGGGTCCCTACATGCAGAGCGTGCGCGAGCGCATCACCGGCGACAACCTGATGTCCTACTGTGCGGGCTGCCCCACCTACATTACGCCCCGCACCGAAGAAATCCGCCACGAGCTGAGCCGGCAACGTTGGCGGGAGTGGGCGGCGATGCCGTTGGGTGAGCGGTTGCGCTTGGCCGCCGGTGTGTGGCGCGAGAACCTGCGCCAGCGTGGCCTGCGGGCAACCCTTGGCCGGGCATGGCGCTGGGTGCGGGTGCGCAAGGCGCGAAGAGAAGCCGCCCAGGCCGCTACTCAGGAACGTACAAATCCACAATAAGCGGTTTGTGGTCCGAGCCGACGCCCGCGCCGATGCGGCAGTTCACGATCTGGATGCCAGGGGTCACGAGCGTGTGGTCGAGGGCAATACGCAGCGGCGGGGGCAGGAAGCTCGGCCACGTGCCCAGAAGTCCCCATGCCATCTGCGAACCGTTGAGGCCTGACTTCCTGATGAGCATGCGGTAGAGCGGGGCGTAGTAGCTGCTGTTCAGGTCGCCGGTGAGAATGAGGGGTGAAGCCTTGTTCCCTGCCTTCTCGGCGAGATAACGGGCGAGTGCTTTCAACTGCGCTTTGTGGCGGCGCGCACGGCCGGGGGACCAGGGCGAGGCCATATGAATGTTGAGTAGTTGCACTTGGCGTGCTGCCACCTCGATGCTGAATTCCACCGCGGGTATACCCTCTTCCGCGAGTCGCTTGAAGGGGCCGGTCGGTATTCGGCTGTACATGCCGAGGGCCGGGTCGCCTTTGGGATACCGTGGAATGATAGCGTGGATGGGGTAGTCGTCCTCGAGCGGGGCGAGGGCCTCGCGCCAGCGTGCGTCCGCTTCCTGCAGCAAGACAAGATCGGGGTCGGTTTCGCGCACGAGGGCAATGAGGTCATTCGGGTTTCCGCGGTCATACCACACATTCGCCTGGAGGATGCGCAGGTTTGGCGCCATGCCGGCCGTCTCTTGTGAACGCGCGGGGGCGCCGTAGACCAGAACAAGCCCCAGCGCGGCCGCCGCGCAGATGCCGCCCGCCAGTGCCCAGCGCCGCCCGCCCCCCAGAAAGCAGCACGCACCGCCGCCGATGCCGAAGGCGAGGTAGGCCGGGGCCCAGTGTACGAGGGCCGAGAGATACCACACGTGTTGCCCCGCTTGGCCCACGCAGAGCCCGAACACGGCAATACCCACGAGCACACACCCGATTCGCCGGCACCACCGGCGCCAGTGAGAAAGGCCGTGCTCAGACTGCGAAGGGTATTCTTCCGGTACTTCCATGGCGCGGCCCTGATTTCGTGAGGTTTGGTTTGGGGTCAAAGAGAAGGCGAAGCCTTGGCCGTTATGATGCGGAACTTGTGGTCTCTGTTCAAGTGGGGTGCTTGGGCCAATTGCGAAATTTGAAAGTCTTGAATGGCAGGGGAGTTGCGGCGGCGGGTGATTGGCCTTCACCCCAGGAAAGTCTTGGTATCGTCGCATTCCAGGTG
>CAZMVU010000281.1:0-4556 GCA_964569295.1 uncultured Nitrospirales bacterium | reverse complement strand
GGGACAGTCCCTGCTCGGGGACTCGCGAGGACAGTCGCTTTGTTTGCTCAGGTGATGATGCAAGGCGGTACTGTCATAGCTGTATCCTTAAGTTAACGCGTATGGGTTCTGGCCCCAGGGAGGGCGAGCGTCCCCGCGAGCCGAAATACACACAAAACCTTGAAATTCTTTAACCGCATGGCGCAAGGGAGCACACCTATTTCGCCAATCTGCCCCGTGATGGCGAATACCAGCGCAGGATGGGGATAGCCATAGTGTCGCCGCAACTTTGGACTGCGGTGGCTTGCCACCGCAGTCCAAAGGGCGCATACATCGTGACTCATAGAAACAGCCGGTCGGTCAGAAGCGGTGTCAGCGATGATACCGGGGGGCCTCCCTGACGTATGGGAAACGGACCCCGGCAACTGGCTAAAGAATTGCCCTGCTCACTTCGTCCGTTGAAATCGTGTGCGTGTCATGGTACGGTTTCGGCTGGAGTACCCTGCCCAATGCTTGCCTTATTGCTCATATGCGCGATTGTAATCGAATTCGCGATCTATGCTGGCGCGGGCGCGCTGGCGGTTTCGATGCTCGAGTGGCGTGTGGGGTGGACCGTACTGCTGGCGATTGTGGTGGCGCTTCTGTGGCGTCTGTTGATGGTATGCGCGATGTTTCTCATGGCCTGGGTGCGCCATGGGGAGGAGGCCCGCCGCACACGGCTTACGCTGGGCCGTATTGTGCCGCTGGTGTTCGGCGAATATGTGGCGTTGTTGGTGATTTACCTTTGGCTGCAACCGACCGAGCACTTCCGCCGGCCGTCCGACCCCGAACCCGGCGCCAAGGCCGAAGGGCCGATCGTGCTGCTCATCCATGGGTATCTATGCAACGGCGGCTTCTGGCACCCCGTGGTGCGCCGGCTCCGGCAGCACGGCGTACGCCATGTCTACACGATCAACCTCGAGCCGCCCTTCGGCAGTTTGAACCGGTTCGCGCGGTTGGTAGCGGAATACACCACGTTTCTCAGCGAGAGCCTGGGCGATGCGCCCGTGATCCTTGTCGGTCACAGCATGGGCGGGCTCGTTGCGCGGGCCGCGTTGCGTGAGCGGGATATGGGTGAGCGCGTGGTCCAGGTGATTACGCTTGGCACCCCCCACCACGGATCGGTACATGCCGCGTTGGGCTTCGGCCAGAACGCGGTACAGATGCGCGCCGGCAGCGTGTGGCTGGCAGGGCTCAATGCCAGCGAACCGCCGCCCGTGCCGATCACGTCGATCTATGGTGTGCACGACAACCTCGTGGCGCCGCAGGACAGTGCCCGGCTCGAGCACGCGAAGAACATCGCGCTGGCCGGCGTGGGCCATCTGGCGATGACTTTCTCGCCACGCGTACACCAGCTTCTCCTGCGCGCGGTGAAATCCGCCGGCTGACGCCGGACGCCTGGCCCTTGCTGACTTCCACCGGAATGCGTATACTCCGCACCTGCTTGCGCCTGATCCCGGACAACCCCGAGCCAATGTCATGACCGCACCCCGTACAACCCGGTTCCATCCACACATGCGCATGTGTCTGGCCGCGTTCCTGATGGACGGCGCGGTCATGGCGGGGCTGCTCGTCATCCCCTTCTACGCATTCCGGCAACTCGGTGGCGATGTGGCGTTGTCGGGTACACTGATCGCGGTGCATGCGGCGGCATATACTGTGGCTTGCATCGTCGTGTCGGGCCAGGTGAAGCGCGCGGAAAACGGACTCAACTGGGCGATTGTGGGCGGTATCATCTTCACGCTGTGTATCAGCAGCCTGCTCTTCGTACGCAACGTGTGGCTTGCGGGCCTGCTCGTGGGCGTGGGCTACGGTTGCCAGTCGCTCGTGTGGCCAGCCCTGCATTCGTGGGTGGGCGCGGAACCGGACCCGGCGATCCGGGCGCGCAATATGGGGCTGTTCAATGTGGCGTGGAGTGGCGGGTTCGCGGTGAGTCCGCTGTTGGCCGGGCCGCTGTATGATCTGGACTACCGGTTGCCTTTTCTGCTCCTGTTCGCCCTGGGAACGGGGAGCCTGTTGCTTATCCGCAGTGTGCCGCACGAACGCGATCACTACGGTGTGCTCACCCCCGAGCTACTCGCCGCCCGCGCCGGCCACGACCGCGCGAGCGAGTCGCTTCTGTACGCGGCGTGGGTTGCCACGTTTATTATGAACATGCTGGCCGGGGTCACCCGTGCCGTGTTTCCCAAGCGGGTTGAAGAGCTTGTGGTTTCGGGGGAGTTACGCATCCTTTTCGAGAATACGCCATGGCTCGACCTGAGCGGCGCCGCCGCCACGGCCTATTCGTGGCTCGCTTTCCTGCTCTCCTTCGCCACGGCCGCCGCCTTCTTCACGCTCGGGCGCAGCGACGGGTGGCGGCATCGGTTCCGTCCGTTGCTCCTGTGGCAGGCGGGTGCGGGTGCGGCCTTCTTCTGCCTGGCTTATACGCGTAGCCTCGCGGTTATGCTCGTGTGTTTCGGCGTGATCGGCGCGGCGCTTGGCTTCGCCTTTTTTGCGAGTGTCTACTATTCCCTCGCCAATCCCGACCGTAAGCATGCCCGGGCTACGCTCAACGAGGCCTACGTCGGGGCGGGCAATTTTCTCGGCAGCATTGTCTTTGGTCATCTTGCGGCCCAGTTCGGGCTGCTGCTGCCCCTCAAGTTTACGCCCGTGTTCATTGCGGCCGTGCTCGCGGCGCAGGTGCTCCTCGTGCGGCGTGGCCGCGTCCGCCACGGTATTAACGCATGCCCGCGGCGCGCCGCTTCTTGAACCGGATGCCGGGCTGTGCTATGTTCTGACCGCTCGCAACGCGGGTGGAAGCGGGACGACAGACGCACGGGACGGCGCCGCTTGCCCGGAAACGTGCCCGGTGTTTGCCGGCCCCATCATGGGAAGGAGGTGATTCAACGAACCAGACCCAGCACTCGAACGGCTCCCTGCGACACGGAAGACGGTGCAAATCCGTCGCAGTCGCGCTGCTGTAACCGGGGACGAACGCCGCACAAGGCCACTCTCGATGATCGGGGGGAAGGCGCGGCCGTGAGGGCGATCCGGAAGTCAGAAGACGTGGCAGGGGAGCCTGCCAGCGCTCGAGGTTCGTGGACCGGGCTGGCACGGCGCACGCGCGCCTGTGCACCGCCGTATACCCTCGTGCGTGCTGGCGCAACTTCGCGGAAGAGTTGCGCAGGCACAAATCGCCCCCACCAAACGATTTCCCCTGCCGGCTTTTCCCTTTTCGACCACCACAACTCAAGGCATTCTTGCCGGTTCGAAAAAGGGAGGAAACTATCCATGCGAACCATTGTGACGGCGGCCGCCGGCCTGTTGGCTTGTTGCATCACCGCCACCGCCCAGACCAGTTCCTACACAGCCTACGAAAACTTTCCCAGCCCCGCCTCCGGCTCGTTCAGCGTCGTCGGTGTGGCCCTTGACGACGGCCGCCTTGCCCTATGGAACGGGGACGCGCTCTACGTGCAGAAGCTCCCCAATGTTGACGCGTTTGCGCGCGTGGCCACCGGGTATGCCGGGGACCCGGGATTCATGGCGCTCTCCCCGAACGGCGATACCCTGCTGCTCGGCCCGGGCGGTGTCGGCGATGTGCCCTACCGGGGCCGCCTCTACGTCGCCGACGTGGCAACCACACCCGATTTCAGCCCGGCCAGCATCGCAGTGGAAAACCAGGACCATTTCTCCGGCGTGTTCCTCACAGACACCCTCGTTCTGCTTGAGGTGGGCAAGCCCGATTTCGCCGGCAGCGAACTCCAGGTCGCCGACTTGTCCGGCGGGGCCAAGGCCGTGCCCCGCACGCTCGTGGCCAACCTGCCTGCCGGCGGCGCCAAAAACACCGTCGTCGAAAAACCGCCCTTCACCTACTCCGGCGCCCTCGCTGTGGACCGTGCGCAGGGTATTGTCTATGCCATCAGCGCCTTCGGCTCCCCCCAAGAGTTGCGTTATTTCGCCGTCGCGGATTTGATCGCCGCCTACAACTCCGGCGCCACCCTCGACTGGAACACCGACGGCACGCTCATCGGGAGCGCCGGCCAGTTCCAGGGCGGCGGCATCGCAGGCGTTACCGGAGACGGTTATTTGGTGAATACGGGCAGCGGCAGTGTCCAAATCATCGATCCATCCCTCGAGAACCCGGCCAATGCCAGCGTGGTGCAGCTCCTTGATCCCGCTGGCACAGAAGGCTTCTACGGCGCCATCTACAACGCGGCTACCGACACGATAACCGCCGTGGTGGAGGGGGTCGCTTTTGCGCCGCGCGACGCCGTACGCAGCTTGCCGGCTCTCGGCGGCGTGGGGCTTCTGCTCCTGGCTGGTGGGCTCGCTTTGGCCGCGCGGCAAAAGCTTACGAAGCCGGTAGCGCGCGTGGACTGACATACGCGAAGTGCGGAATTGCGGGGATGCCCACCCTCCCGGGAACGCCTGTTCCCGGCGCGTGGGAGGGGGGCGTCCCCGGCCGCGGTTGTGGGGGGGGTGCGGCGTGTTTCGGCTCGCGGGGACGCTCGCCCTCCCTTTTATGGGGCAGGGTGTCTATTCGGCTCGCGGGTACGCTC
>CAZMVU010000280.1:0-4559 GCA_964569295.1 uncultured Nitrospirales bacterium | reverse complement strand
GCGCCATGGTTTGTGTTCGGCTCGCGGGTACGCTCGCCCTCCCTTCTGTGCGCCATGGTTTGTGTTCGGCTCGCGGGTACGCTCGCCCTCCCTTCTGTGCGCCAGGGTTTGTGTTCGGCTCGCGGGTACGCTCGCCCTCCCTTTTGTGCGCCATGGTTTGTGTTCGGCTCGCGGGGACGCTCGTCCTCCCGGGGACACGCGCCCTCCCTGTACAAGCGAACACGCCCCTTCTTTACGGCCAACGGCACGTAGCATACCAGGCTGGGCTGTGCAGGCCCAACTCACCTTGGATAAGGCTTCTTCCGTATTTGGCGGACGTTGACATTTTTTTCGTATTATGCGGAAAGCTGTGCTACGCTAGGCTATGTTACGGAATTAGCGGGCAGGGTTTTCTGCCTTGCCTTTTTTCTGTCGCGGTAATTGGAGGATACGCACACTATGCGGGTTGGGCGGAAGCCGCTGAAAATCGCGGCCATTTATTCTTTTATCGGCCTTGCCTGGATTCTTGTCTCGGACAGCCTGGTCAACCGTTGGCTTGATATCGAGGGCTCGACCGGGGCACAGACGGCGAAGGGCGCATTGTATGTATTGGTCACGGCTACCATTATCTATGCGCTTGTGCGCCAGGCTGTGCGCGAAGCATACCGTGGCGAGATACGGTATCGCGCGCTCTTCGACTCCTCGCCGGATGCCCTCTTTTTACTTGATAAGCACGGGAATATTCTGGACGTCAACAGCCAGGCCACGGCGCAGTACGGCTACACGCGCGAGGAGTTTTCGGTTCTTACCGTACACGATCTTGCGGGTGAGGATGTGCGCCCGCGCGTGGATGAAAGGCTGGCTCTGGCCGTAGAAGCGCCGATGCGTTTCTCGTGGCGGCACCGGCGTAAGGACGGCAGCGAGTTTTCTGTCGAAGTAAACAGCCAGCCCGTGCACGTCGACGGCTTGCCCCGCACTTTATCGAGCGTGCGCGATCAGACCGCTTGGGAAGAGGCCGAGGCCGCACGGCGTGAGAGTGAGGTGCGTCTCGATGTATTGCTGGACGCCGCCTCGGACATGGTCTACATGAAGGATACTGTTGGGCGCTACACCCACGTGAACGCCGCCTTCGAGCAAGCCCTCGGCCGGAACGCGGAAGCGATTATCGGCACGCGGGATCTGGATCTGTTCCCGCCCGCGCAGAGCGAAGAAATCGCTGCGGTGGATAAGCGGGTACTTTCGGGTGAGGTGGTGCGCGGGGAATTCGTGCGCACCATGAGCGGCGGCGACCGCATCATCGAGACCATCAAAGCGCCCGTGCGCAATGACCGTGGCACGATAATCGCCTTGTGCGGCGTCTCCCGGGACATCACCGAGCGCAAAGAAGCCGAGCAAGCGTTGCGCGAGAGTGAGGAGCGCTACCGCACCCTCGTCGAGACGGCCCAGGATGCGATTGTCTTAATGGATGATGAAAAGGCTATCGCCTGCAACGACGCGGCCGTGCGCATCTTGGGCTGCACCAGCCGCGAGGACATTATCGGGCGTTCGCCCTGGGATTTTTCGCCGCCACGGCAACGGGACGGAGAGGACTCGGGTGCGAAAGTACGCGCCCAAATAGCTCAAGTGCTTCAGGGCGAGGCGCTGCACTTCGAGTGGACGCAGGCGCGGCCGGACGGGAGCACCTTCGATGCCGATGTTTCGCTGAACCGGGTTACCCTCAATGGAAAAACCTATGTGCAAGTCATCACGCGTGACATCAGCGAGCGCAAGCAGGCGGACGATGCCCTGCGCGAGAGTGAGGCGCGCTACCAGACGTTTGTCTCTCAGCTCACGGAGGGGGTTTATCGCGCTGAGTTCACCGAGCCCATTCCGGTGATCTTGCCGCCGGAGGAACAGGTGGACCTGCTGTATGCGCGCTTCCGGCTCGCGGAAACCAACGATGCCTTCGCGCGCATGTACGGCTACAACAGGGCCGACGAGGTGCTGGGCAAGTCCCTCGCCGAGTTTCACGGCGGTGACGATGTGCCGGAGAACCGGGCTTTCCTCGTTCAATTTGTCGAAGACGGCTACCGCGCTGAGGGCATCGAGTCGCACGAAGTGGACCTAGCAGGCAACCGAAAGGTATTCACCAACAACATCATCGGCATCGTCGAGGACGGGCTGCTCGTGCGGCTCTGGGGCACCCAGACCGACATCACCGGGCGCAAACGGGCAGAGGAAGACAAGGCGCGCCTCGAACAGCAGTTGCTGCACGCGCAGAAGATGGAGGCGGTGGGACAACTCGCGGGCGGCGTGGCGCATGATTTCAACAACCTGTTGCAGGTTATCAGTGGCCATGCCGAGATAGCGCTCGAAACGGCTCCACCCGATGCCCCTGTGCGCGAAGACCTCGAGGAGATAACCGAGGCCGGCAATCGCGCCGCGCGCCTCATCAGCCAGCTACTCGCTTTCAGCCGGCGCCAGATCATGAAGCCCGAGCCGGTCGATCTCAACTCCGTTGTCTCGGAACTCCTCAAGATGCTGCGGCGCCTCATCGGCGAGCACATCGAGCTCGAGTTCGTCCCCGGCCACCACCTTGGCCAGATCCACGCGGATCGCGGTATGCTCGATCAGGTGCTTATGAACCTGTGCATCAACGCGCGCGACGCCATGCCCGAGGGGGGGGCACTCACCATCGAAACGGAGAATGTATTTATCAACGGCGATTACTGCGCCGCGCATGCCTGGGCCCAACCAGGCCGCTATGTACTCTTGTGTGTGACCGATACGGGCATCGGCATGGACGCGGCAACCCGGGTGCGCGTGTTCGAGCCGTTTTTCAGCACCAAGGGCGTCGGCCGCGGCACGGGGCTCGGGCTCGCCACAGCCTACGGCATCGTCAAGCAGCATGACGGCATGATCCAGGTTTACAGCGAACCGGGCCGGGGCACCACCTTCAAGGTCTACCTGCCCATCCTCCAGCGCCAGGCTGCCAGTGTCGGTACCAAAGTCGAAGGCGCTGTCGGCGGCGGCACCGAAGTCATCCTGGTGGCCGAAGACGATCCGGGCGTGCGCCGGCTCGCCCGTTCAATTCTCGATCGCGCCGGTTATGAAGTCATCACCGCCGAGGATGGGGAAGATGCCCTCGAGAAGTTTCGGCAGAACCAGGATCGCATCGATTTGCTTCTGGTCGATGTGGTCATGCCGCGGCTTGGCGGCCGCGAGCTCTTCGAGCGGGCGCGCGCGCTGTGTCCGGGGGTGCGCGCCCTCTTCGCCAGCGGTTACAGCGAGAACGCCATCCACACCAACTTTATCCTGCACGAAGGCATGCACCTCATCGAGAAGCCCTTCGACCGTGCCGCGCTTCTGCGTGCGGTACGCCGCATGCTCGACGACTGAGCGTCATCGTATTGGTACCCCCTTGCGCGCACCCCCGGTGAGCCGGTAAGCTGCGCAGGGTGCGGAACGCACGCCGAGATGAAACGAACCGTTCTTTCTCCTGAGAACCAACCGTGAGGATCAATCATGAAACAGCGAATTGCAGGCGCCATGCTGGTGCTGCTGGCAGCCATTGTACTGGGATTCACAGGCGCGGCGCCGGAAGCGCAAGCCTCGGAAGAGGATGCCCAACCGGAAGCGGAAACACAGGCCGAGGCCGAAGCCGCCGCATTGGATATGAGTAACGAGCGCACGCGCATCAGCTATGCCCTGGGCACGCGGGTGGGGGCTCAGCTCGGCTCTGATTATGCCATTGAGCTCGAGGCGCTTGTGGCAGGCATCCGCGATGCCATGGGCGGCGGCGACCTGCTGGTAAATGAGCAGGAACTGGGCCGGGCCATGCAGGCCTACCAGCAGAAGGTCCAGGAAGCGCGCGCGGAGTCCGGCCAGGCCCTCGACAAAGAAGCGCAAGAAGTCCTCGCGAAGAACCGCGAGAACCCGGACATTACGGAAACCGACAGCGGCTTGCAGTATCGGGTTGTCGAAGAGGGTGAAGGCGCCACGCCGGAGGCCGATGATGAGGTGAAAGTGCATTATGAAGGCCGCTTTGTCGATGGCGAGGTGTTTGACAGTTCCTATGAACGCGGCGAGCCGGCGGTGTTTAACGCGAGCCGTGTCATTTCGGGGTGGACCGAAGGCTTGCAACTCATGAAGGAAGGGGCCAAGTACCGCTTCTGGATTCCCGGCGACCTGGCCTATGGCCCCTCGGGACGCGGCGGTATTCCGCCGAACGCCACCCTGGTGTTCGATGTCGAGCTGCTGGAAGTCATGAACTGATTGCGGCTGTGCCCGCAACCGGCGTGTAGCACCGTAACCTTCTGCCCAGCCTGCGCGCTCCTTGGGAATTCGCGAGCGCGTGGGCTTTCTCATCCGCGTACATGCGCGGCATCTGCGGTTATATAGCCCTGGCTGTATGATTTCGCGAGCGCGTGGCCTGTCCCCGATTTTTGGTAACTCTTTAGCCGTTTGCCGTGGTGCGGCGCACACCTTTCGGCAATCGGTCCCGTGATAGCGATTACCAGCGTACGACGGGGATAACCATGCCGTTGGCGCTACTTTGGACTGCGGTGGCTTGCCACCGCTATTGCGCGCGTGGGCTGAAG
>CAZMVU010000279.1:0-4628 GCA_964569295.1 uncultured Nitrospirales bacterium | reverse complement strand
TTTCTCACAAACGCCAAAAAAAGCGGGGACAGTCTTCCAGGTTAACGCGTATGGGGCCAGAACCCGCGCCTTCAGCGCTCCGGAAACAGGTAGCGCCCGGCTTCCACCGCCGGCATCTTTGCGAATCCCAAGTCGCCACGAACCACCAACAAGGGAATACACCTTGCCATCCTTAGGTTATGGGCTAAGCCCAGGTGGGTTACGATTGCGTTCGTATTCGTGCGGATTCGTGTTCACGCGTGAGTCGGAATCAATGGCCATGCAGGCCTTGTCCCCTGCACCGGTAAAAGGGCACAATAGGCGCCAGGAAATACCAGAGAGGATTCCCGCCATGACGCGTTGTCTTGCCACGATGCTTCTTGCGCTCCTGTTGGCTGCCGCGGCCCCTCCCGCCACCGCCGCCGATGCGGTACCGGTCATTCTCGACACGGATCTCGGCGACGATATCGACGACACCTGGGCCCTGTGCATGATGTTGGGGTTGCCCGGCGAAATCGATCTCAAGTTGGTGGTTACGGCCGCGCACGACACGCCGTCAAAAACGCGGCTCGTTGCCAAGATGCTCGACACCCTCGGGCGCACGGAAATCCCGATCGGCACGGGCGTGAAAACTGCGGACAAGCCCATAAACCAAGCAAAGTGGTTGGGCGGCTATAGCCTGGACCAGTACGCGGGGACAGTGCATAAAGATGGTGTGGGCGCGCTGATCGATTGCATCCACGAGACGTCCGGGCCCGTCGTGCTGTGCGTAATTGGTCCACAGACGAATATCGCCGCTGCCCTCGAACGCGATCCCACCATCGCCGGGAAAACCCGCGTGGTCACCATGGCCGGCAGTGTACACACCGGCTATATGGGTAAGCCGGAACGCGACGCCGAGTGGAACGTGCGCTGCGATGTAGACGCCGCCAGGGCGGTGTTCGACGCACCCTGGGAAATCACAATGGCGCCCCTCGATGTATGCGGCACATTACGCCTCGAAGACAGCCGCTACGCCGCCGTGGCGGAATCGAAAGCGCCGCTTGCAAGCCTTGTCACTGAAAACTACACCGCCTGGACAAACCGCCACCACCACCGCGAGGACGCCAGCAGCATCCTCTTCGACACCGTGGCCGCATACCTCACTTTCAGCGAGGAACTCGTGGATGTGGAGACCATCTCGTTGCGCATCGACGACGCGGGCAACACCGTGCCCGCCGCCGAAAACGGCCGGCCCGTGCGCTGTGCCATGGACTGGAAAGACCGCCCCGCGTTCGAGCAGTTGCTCGTGCAGGCGCTCACGGAACCGGCCGGGCCGGCGGCGGCCAAGTAAGCATGAACCCTTGCCCCAGATCGCGTAGCCTATTGACCGGTGCAGTCAACAAGCGGTCCGCGTTGCCCGGGCGGACCGCACAGTTGCACCGTTTGTTGTTCGGCCGAACCCGAATCTTTATGCTTGGCCGGGTATTGGAAAGAGACGTTTCATGATGCGCGTAATCGCACTGATATTTACAGCAACGATCTTCGCCATCCCCGGCGCTTGGGCTCAAGCCGACTTCGGGGCAAACATCGAGCTGCCCACCGTGCCCGAGTTTTCGTTCACGGATCAGGACGGCGAACCCTTCACGCGGGCCGATATCACCGGCAAAGTTACGGTGATCTATTTCTTTTTCACCTCCTGCACCGGCCCCTGCCCTGTCATGAACGCAAACATGGCGAAGGTCACCCAGCGATTCGAAGGGCGTGAGAACCTGGCGGTGCTCGCGATCAGTGTCGATCCCGAAACCGACACCCCAGACCGGCTCAAGGAATACGCCCAACAGCATGATGCGGACACCAGCCTCTGGCACTTCCTCACCGGCGACCTCGCGGAGGTGAACCGGCTCGCCTCGACGCTCATGGTGCAGGCAGGCGAGGAGCCCATCTTCCACAGCACCCGGTTCATCCTCGCCGACCGTGACGGCCGGGTGCGTGATTACTTTCTCGGCACTGACCGCGCCAACGTCGCCGGGCTGCAATCGGCCATCGCGGAGCTGCTGGAAAGGGACTTACCGGCCACCGAACCGGCCACACTGCCCACGGTCAACGCGCTGCTCAACGGGATAGCGATCTGCTTTCTAATCGCCGGCTGGCTTGCCATCAAACGGATGCACAGTGCACGGCTCCACAAGCGCATGATGATCGGCGCACTCGCCGCCTCGGCCGCCTTTCTCGTGTGTTATGTCATCTATCATGCCCAGGCCGGCAGCGTGCCGTACCACGGCGAAGGGCTGCTGCGCATCGTCTACTTCGCCATTCTCATACCCCATGTCATCCTTGCCGCACTCATGGTCCCCTTCATCGCCGCTGCGGTCTACTACGCCTTGCGCGGCCGATTCGACCGGCATACCGCCATCACCCGTTGGCTCTGGCCCGTGTGGATGTTTGTCTCCGTGACCGGCGTCGTCATCTATTTCATGCTGTACCACCTGTAACAGCGCACCGCACCGCGCCACCGCCGTGGGAACAGCGGCTTTTACCCGCCTTCGCACGTGAAGCTACTCGGCGGTTTCGGCCGCCTCCTCGAGACGATTCATCGCGATGTCGAACACGGTGACGCGGTCCCAGGCGGCCCAGACTTCGTAGCAGCGCTCGGCGATTTCGTCGAAGTAGGCAGGGGTGAGGTCGCCGTGCTTTTCGCGGGCAGCCATAATCATACCCTTGAGCTTCTCCTGGTACTCGGCTTTCAACATGATGCGGACCTGCCGCTCCTGCCAGGTGAAGGTTCCCGCGATGGCCGGTTCTTCGTTGTCCGCCACCTCGATGAGATTCTGGCCGAAGGTGCTGCCCAGTGCCATCTGGATGCCGTCCAGGGCGCAGGCGAAGGGTTGCTCCTTCGTGGTTTCCATGACCGCCTTCACCTGGCGGGTGGGCGCCTGCAATACCTCGCGCGCACGCACGCCCATCTTCGCGCCGAGCACGGTGTAGATGCCGACGTGCTGGTGCAGCTCATTGGTGAGCACGACGGCCGCGAATTCTTCGAGGCCATACTGCTCAACGATGCCCTCCTCGAGCAGTTTCGCTACAGGCGGCTGGTAGAGGCCGCGATGGGTCGGAAATCGTTCGAACATGATCTCACCGGCGCCGCTCGGGTGGCCTTCATGGGCGGGCGCAGCGGTTGCAACAAGAAACAGAACTGCCACAGCGCACACTACATTCTTCATCTTGCGAATCTCCTTATGCCGTTCACTGCAGGCCGTAATGCCCGACCTGCCGGGGGATACCGTTGTTGTTTTCGGCGTCCTCGACAACAGGGAACGCCGTCGGGTAGCGGATAAAGTCCACGTGGCCATCCATATACAGCACATTGCAGCCACCGGGAATATGGTTGAAGACCACGCCGCCCGCCGCCATGTCGGCATCGGCGAAATTGCCGAAGACATCGAACATACACACAATCGTGCTTTGACCCTGCGCCCCCGCCGCCGGGCTGTTGATGTCGCTTATCACGAACCGTTCGATACCTTCGCGCATCCGGTACACCGTGTCGCTGCCGGAAAGGCCTGTGCCCTCTATGGCGGTCCATGCCAGCTTGTCCTCGAGCGTGAGGTCGCGGGTCCAGTCCTTGAGCGTGACCGGCATCATCACCGGATTCGCGCCCACGGGCGACATGTTGCCTTCCACCGGCTGGGTGCCCGTGGCGTTCCACACGCCGTAGAACTCGGGCACATTGGTCATGGTGTAGCCGTGGTACCAATAGGAGCGGCTGAGGGCGGCGGCGTGGAAATAGCGCAAACTGTCGCGGTCATTGGCGGCTTCGGCCGCGGCGATGTGGTCCTCGATGGCGCCATCCGGCAAGCGCCCCGCCACCATCTCGCCGCTGGCATCGGCACCCGAGTCCGACGGACACTTCGCCACATCGAGATCGTTCAGGTACTCGGGGTAAATGCTGGGCGGGTCGGCCGCAGCAAAAACCGGCACGCCCCCCGGGTTGGCAAAGGGAGCCAGCGGCGGATAGGCCTCGCCCGCATCCTCCGCACTGTACATCTTGAACACCAGCCCGAACTGCTTCAGGTTGTTCTGGCAGCTTGCACGCCGCGCCGCTTCTCGCGCTCGCGCGAGCGCCGGCAGCAGAATGGCCGCCAGGATGCCGATAATCGCGATGACAACCAGTAATTCGATGAGTGTGAAACCCGGCAGCGGGCGGCGGTTCCTCATGACATGACTCCCTTTTCCTTTTCGTGCGGCGGCAGTATTACCAATCCGACAAAAATCATATCACGGAGCCGCGTCCTGCGCAATCAAGTATATCGCGTAAAGCTTCCGTGCCTTACACGCCAGCTCGTGCATTCCTAATGCTTTCGCCGTATGGCGCAACGCCGCGTACTTGGTTCGGCAAGGCCGGGATAGCGAATACCAGCGTGCGACGGGGATAGCCGTGCCGTGGGCCCAACTTTGGACTGCGGTGGCTTGCCACCGCTATTGCGTGCGTGGGCTGAAGAGCATGCATTTGTCCAAGGCGGGCGAGCAACCGTATGCCGTCGCCAGCGGTGTCCTTGAATCCTTCTCGGGTGCATGAGCGGGACACTTGAGTTGGAGGCCACGCGGCTCTGTTCTCCCGGCTTGCGCGTAAGCGTTTACACACGGTCTTCGCGGGAAAAGCGGTGGCA
>CAZMVU010000278.1:0-4666 GCA_964569295.1 uncultured Nitrospirales bacterium | reverse complement strand
CGATGCTGCTTCTTTCCCCGATTATTGCCTCTGAGCCCGCAGGCGAAGGTGAAGGTGAAGGCGAAGGTGAAGGCGAGGGTGAAGGCGAAGGCGAAGGCGAAGGCGAAGGTGAAGGTGAAGGCGAGGGTGAAGGCGAAGGCGAAGGCGAAGGCGAAGGCGAAGGTGAAGGTGAAGGTGAAGGTGAAGGCGAAGGCGAAGGTGAAGGTGAAGGTGAAGGCGAAGGCGAAGGCGAAGGCGAAGGCGAAGGCGAAGGCGAAGGCGAAGGCGAGGGTGAAGGTGAAGGCGAAGGCGAAGGTGAGGGTGAGGGTGAGGGTGAGGGTGAGGGTGAAGGTGAGGGTGAAGGTGAAGGTGAAGGTGAAGGCGAGGGTGAGGGTGAAGGCGAGGGTGAAGGTGAAGGTGAGGGCGAGGGCGAGGGTGAAGGCGAGGAATGCGTGATTGGCCCCATTCACACCGCCGACCAGGATGGGAGCGGCACCATCAGCCTCCCGGAACTGCTGCGTATCGTTCAGTTCTTCAACTCGGAGGGATTCCACTGCGCCGATGACCCCGGTACAACGGAAGATGGCTACGTCCCCGGTCCCGGCGCCAATACAACATGTTGCCCCCACGACAGCGACTACAATGCGGACTTCACCCGCAGCTGGACCATCGACCTGACGGAGCTGCTTCGGGTCGTGCAGTTCTTCAATACCGGCGGCTACAACCACTGCCCCGGCGACGGCACGGAGGACGGATTCTGCCGAGGGCCCGGGTAGGCAGGCTGCGTCAGAAAGCGCGTATAGGAAAATGGACCGTTTCAGCGGGTGGCTGCTTTACGGAGCGGTCACCCGCTTTGCACATGATGGCATTAGCCCGGATATCTCACCGCCCCTGCGGTTTCACTCGTTTCGCGGGGAATTGCGGCCAGAAGCGTCAATTGGGGCGTCTTGGGGACGGTTTGGGGGTTGGCCAGACACACCTCCCCCTTACCCCCATGTTCTTATCGCGCCGGCTTGCCCTGCACCGCAGGTCATTCGCCCATGGGGGTGGCGCTGCGGCGCGCTACGTGCGCAGTGGATAGTCTTGGATGTTGCGCAGGGCCGCGCGGAAGACGTCTTGGTAGGGGCAGCCGCTGGCGAGGTGGAGCACAAAGTGCCGCACGCTCATCGTGATGCGCGCGCCGATCTTGAAGAGTTTGAGCCGAATGGTCCCGCAGGTGGCTTTTTTATAAGAAAGATATCGGCCAGGAGATTCTCAATCTTATCCGGATGGTAGACAATCTTCTTATACCGTGCGCCGGCATTGGCATCTTCAGGCGTCAGTTCCATCCGGTTGAGCGTGCTCGACGAAGCAGGGCCTTAATATAAACGGTGACTCTCCCCGTTTATTGTCCCCGTTTATTATATGTCTGGGACTTCGGGCTATGGGGGCTGCGGGGGGCGGCGCGTGCTACGGGGCTTCGGTCTGAAGCGCGGCACGGTGGGGATACCGGGCATAACACGGGAGCGCACTTTCTGCCCTGTAAGCCAGGAACGCAATGGCAAGGCACACCGATACCAGCTGAGAGGTAGCTCACAATTGTTCGTCGCTGGTGATTTCGTAACGGTAGCCTTGCTCGGTAAGGAAGAGCTGGCGCTTCACGCTGAAGTCCTGATCGGCGGTATCGCGGGAGACAACGGAGTAGAACCGGGCGATCCGGTGGTCGCTCTTGGGCCGCAGGATGCGCCCGAGCCGCTGCGCCTCTTCCTGGCGCGAGCCAAACGTGCCGGAGACCTGGATAGCCACGGCGGCGTCCGGCAGGTCAATGGCGAAGTTGGCCACTTTCGACACGATGAGCAGTTTTTCTTCGCCTTCGCGGAAGGCTTTGTAGAGCCGCTCCCGTTCCTTGGTGGGCGTGCGGCCGGTGATAAGGGGTGCGTCGAACCGTTGTGCGAGTTTCTTGAGCTGGTCCAGGTACTGGCCGATAACCAGGACGTTGTCTTCCCGGTGCCGGGCGATGAGTATCTCGCAGATATGTTCCTTGACCGGGTTGGTGCTGGCGATCCTGAACTTGGTGCGGTTGTCGGCGATGGCGTAGCGGTAGCGTTCCTCGCCTGGCAGGCGCACGCGCACTTCGGTACACAGCGCCTGGGCGATCCACCCTTGTTTCTCGAGCACTTTCCAGGGCACGTCGTACTTCTTCGGGCCGATAAGCGAGAACACATCGTCTTCCCGGGCATCTTCACGCACGAGCGTCGCCGTGAGGCCGAGGCGGCGGCGCGCCTGTAGCGAGGCCGTGGCGCGGAATACTGGCGCGGGCAGCAGGTGCACCTCGTCATACACGATGAGCCCCCAGTTGCCCTCTTCAAACAGCCCGAAGTGCAGGAAGGGCCCATCTTTGGACTTGCGGTAGGTAAGCACCTGGTATGTGGCGATGGTAATCGGCTTGATCTCTTTCGTGTCGCCCGAGTATTCGCCAATCTGCTCTTCGGTGAGGCCCGTCTTATCGAGCAGTTCGTGGCGCCATTGCCGCAGTGCCACCGTGTTGGTCGTGAGCACGAGTGTGTGGGTCTGGCACGCGTGAACGGCGCCAATGGCCACGATGGTCTTGCCCGCCCCGCATGGCAGCACCACCACCCCGCTGCCGCCCCGGTTCGATCCGCCCGCATAAAACGCGTCCACTGATTCCTTCTGGTAAGGCCGCAGGCCGAAGTCATGTCCGCCGCGGGTTTTCGTGCGCAGGCCGATTTCGAGCGGCGCCCCTTCGACATAACCCGCAAGATCCTCGATGGGAAAGCCGATCTTGACGAGCGCGCATTTGAGGTTGCCGCGTTCTTCGGGCTTCACGAGGAGCCGCTTGCCGCCGGGCGTGCCCGTTACATAGGGCTTGATGCTCTTGTGGTTCGCCAGCTCCATAAGGAGGATCGGATCTTCCGATTCGACTACCAGCGGCCCGTCGGGCGATTTATAGAGCTTGAGGCGGCCATAGCGCGCGATCTGGTCGTCGATCTCCGCAATGATGTTCTGCGGTATCTCGTATTTGCTGTAGCGCGCGAGGCCGTCCTTGACCTCCGCCGCCGTAAGGCCAGCGGCCGCAGCGTTCCATAAGGACAGCGGTGTAATGCGGTAGGTGTGAATATGTTCCGGCGACTTAACCAATTCCGCGAATCCCGCCAGGCAGTCGCGCGCGTCCTCGAAGACCGGGCCGTCGGTCTCGAGGAGGATCGAGCGGTCCGATTGTACGATGACCGGTTTATTATCGAGCGTCATGGGGTTCCCCTGCATTGCGTCACTGTAAGCACGCAGTGTAGCAGAGGCGGCGCACAAGAAACAGGAAACCACGTAATCCGGCGGCTGTTCAGTTTTCATAAGAGCGTGCGGTACGCTACGTCCTCGCCCGGAAGCTGCAAGATACGCCCCCGCCGGTTCACAATAGAACACTGAACACCCGCAGCCCGCCCATGCCGCAGCCGGAGCCGCAACGGTACCCCCATTGGAATCAGGAATGTTTGTGCACGCGTATCCCGCACCGGTCATTGAATTCCGGGGTCCTTCCCGCCGCGCTGCGGCGGACAACGCGGCGCGCTTGAAACGTACGCTACCATGTGGTATCCTCGGCTGCTCAACGCGTGGCACCCGCACGTAAACGTTTCGGCAGGGACGCGAAAGCAAGAACTCTTGACTTTCCGGTTTCTCATGTTTTAAACTGCGCCACAGTTGATAGTGCCGAGGTAGCTCAGTTGGTAGAGCAGGGGACTGAAAATCCCTGTGTCGGCAGTTCGAATCTGCCCCTTGGCACCATTTTTCTCGGCTGGAATAGCTCAGTTGGTAGAGCACGTCACTCGTAATGACGGGGTCCGGGGTTCGAGTCCCCGTTCCAGCTCCAGCCAGAATCAATGCGGAGTTAGCCGAAACGAGATTCTCTTGTTCGTCCCGCTTTCCGGACAGTTTTTATTGAACGCTATGCGTGGATTGCGGAGAATCTCCAAAGCTCGGGTGGTAAAAAGCGCTATTATGGAAACTAAGCAATCCTTCAGCACCAGCGAAGTTGCCAAGTACTGCCATGTGACTGCGGACACGATCCGCAAGTGGGCTGAGGCGGGCCGCATTCAGGTGTTCAAGACGCCCGGCGGCCATCGGCGAATCCGGCGCGAAGACCTCGTGCGCTTTCTGCGTGAAAACAGCATCCCCATCCACGAGGAACTCGACAACTCGGGCACGAAAATCCTTGTGGTGGACGATGAGAAGTCGGTGATATCCGTGGTGCGCCGGTTCCTCGAACGCGCCCAGACGCCGTTTCAGATCGAGATCGCCATGGACGGCTTCGAGGCGGGACACCAGGTGGCGACATTCCGGCCGGATGTCATCTTCCTTGATCTGCGGCTGCCCGGCCTCGACGGTTTCGAGGTGTGCCGGCGCATCAAGGCGGACAAGGAAATCGCCAACACCCATATCATCGCCATGACCGGGTATTACGAGGGCGATGTGGCCCAGCGCATCCTCGATCTCGGCGCGACCATGCTCATGCAGAAGCCCTTCACCCCCGATGACCTGCGCCGCGCTTTGGCGAAGGTGGGCGTCGAGGTGAATTGAGGCAGCCGCCACCATCTACCGTATACCTGATTCTTTAGTGCCTTACGCGCCAGCTTGTGCAAAGAACAACAAGAAGTGATTCGGGCACCTTGTGTAAGCTCTAGCACGGCTGTTT
>CAZMVU010000277.1:0-4674 GCA_964569295.1 uncultured Nitrospirales bacterium | reverse complement strand
CTCATGAGCCCGAGAAGGATTCAAGGACACCGCTGGCGACTGTGTACGGTTGCTCGCCCGCCTTGGACAAATGCATGCACTTCAGCCCACGCGCGCAATAGCGGTGGCAAGCCACCGCAGTCCAAAGTAGCGCCAACGGCATGGTTATCCCCATCGCACGACTGGTATTCGCTATGACGGGGGCAGATTGGCGAAACAAGTCCGTCCCCTTGCGCCATACGGCTAAAGAATTAACCAGAAACCAGAAACCAGAAACCAGAAACCAGAAACCAGAAACCAGAAACCAGAAACCCCAGAACAGGCCTTTCCATGCTTGGGTTGTGGGCAAAGCCCACGTTGGGGTTGTATGAGGTAGATTGTCTTGCGGGCCTGGGTTGGCAGTGGGGTATGGCAGATTCGCAGCGCGCTTTTCGGGGCTGTGCGCGCTGTTGATGAGGGCGAAATTGGTCGCGCCGGGTATTACCAGGCGTGGACGGGCGCTGCGCGGGTTTGTTTGACGCAGCACACGCGGTAGGGGATACTTGGGTTGATATGCTGCCTGATCCGGGAAAAAGGAAGTTGCCATGAGAAGTACGCGAAAATCACGAAGGATGACTTGGCGAATGACCTTGGCGGTGCTCTTGCCCCTTTTGGCGATCCTCCTGATGGTCTGCCCGGGATGCGGTGCGCTGGGCGAAGGCATCGTGGATGAGTTCGGGTTCGAGGGCAAGCAGCGCCGTTATGTTCTGTACCTGCCCGAGGACTACGATGCCGCAACGGCAGAACCCAGGCCGTTGGTCCTGGTGCTGCATGGTAAAGACCAGCAGGTAACGGATATCCGGGCGTTGACGGAGTTCGACGACATCGCGGATCGCGAAAACGTGCTGCTGGCCTATCCCGAAGCGTACCAGGGCGCATGGAACGACGGCCGCATTGTGCCGAGTCAGCAATCGTTTGTCGAGGATGTGGACGACGTGGCCTTCATTCAGGAGGTGGTGGCGCGTGTTCATGCCAACTACCCGGTCGACCGGTCGCGGGTTTATGCGGCGGGCTTCTCGAACGGCGGGATCATGATGCACCGGCTCGGGATCGAGAGCGCCGGCCTGTTCGCAGCGGTGGCAGCGGTGGCGGCCGCGATGCCCGTGCACCTCGCGGACAGGCTCCCCAATGCCCCCCTTTCCTTTCTCATGGTGAACGGCACCGGCGATGCAATCGTGCCATGGGATGGCGGCGAACTTTTTCCGGATACCGATGAACCCCAGGGCGCCGTGCTCAGTGTGGTCGATTCGGCCGGGTTCTGGGCACAGAACAACGCGTGTGATAAGGCGGCTCAGACAATGTTGCCCAACCAGGAGACTTTTGATCGCACGCAGGTTTTCGAGTTCTTCTATTCTCCGTGTGCGGACGAGGCGGAGGTTGTCTTTTACTGGGTCGAGGGCGGCGGCCATGCCTGGCCCGGCGCGCCCCGGTCGCAACAGGTTTTCACGCAAGGGACCACCTCGGGCGATCTCGATGCCAGCGAACAGATCTGGCAGTTTTTCAGGCATCAGCAGCGGCCGCAATAGCAGGCGCATTTGGCAGGCAGCCCATAGTGCGTGTTTCAATTGTCCGCCGTGCTGTATATCGTGCAACAATCTACAACAGGTAGGCCTATAGCCACCCCACATAGCCACATACTAAAGAGAGGTTTTCTCCGGCATGAAAATACTTTACTTTGACTGTTTCAGCGGTATCAGTGGTGATATGTGCGTGGGCGCGCTCATCGATGCGGGTGCGGATTTCGAGACGATCCAGGCGGGGCTGGCCACGCTGGGTGTCGAAGGCTATTCGCTCGCGGTCGAGAAGGTACAGAAGAAGGGCATTATGGCGACGCAGTTCCACGTCCATGTCGACCCGGACGTCAAACAACCGCACCGCCACCTGCGCCATGTCATCGAGATTATCGAAGCGGGTGACCTGCCGGAGGTGGTGAAGGCGGCGAGCATCGACACGTTCCGGCGCCTGGCCGAGGCGGAGGCAACCGTCCATGGATCGACCCCGGAAAAAGTGCATTTTCACGAGGTGGGCGCGGTGGACAGCATTGTCGACACGGTGGGCGCGCAGTATGCCCTGCATTTACTGGGCGTCGATCAGGTGGCGGCCTCGGTACTGCATGTGGGCGGCGGTACGGTGGAGTGCGCCCACGGCACGATGCCGGTGCCCGCACCCGCCACGGCATTGCTCCTGCGCGGCAAGCCAACCTGCGGGGGCGATGCCGCTGCCGGTGAACTGGTCACCCCGACGGGCGCGGCGTTGCTCGATCAGTGTGCAGCGGCGTTTGGCCCGGTTCCGGCCATGACGGTCTCGGCGATAGGCTATGGTGCGGGCACGAAAGACTTGCCTGACCGGGCGAATGTATTGCGCGTGTGCCTGGGCGATGCGGTGGCCGATACTGAGGCGCCGGAGACCGAGGAGATAGCGGTGATCGAGGCGCATGTGGACGATATGTCTGGCGAGTTGATGGCGCCGGCGCTGGCCGCCGTGCTCGATGCGGGCGCCCGCGACGCATTCATTACCCCCGCACTGGGTAAGAAGGGGCGGCCGGTCCAGTTGTTTACCGTGCTTTGCGCACCGGGTGACCTGTCGGCTATGGTAGGTCTGTTGTTCGCGCACACGACAACGCTGGGTGTGCGTACGCGTATGGAGCGGCGCTTCGTGCTTGCACGGGACTGGACGACGGCCGTGACGCCATGGGGCACGGTTCGGGTGAAACGGGGCAGACTTGGCCATCGGGTGAGCACGGCCGCGCCGGAATTCGAGGATTGCCGGGAATGTGCGGCACAGGCCGGTGTACCGGTACGTGAGGTTTACGCAGCCGCGTGCGCCGCGGCCTGGAAGGAGATGGAACCGCATGGCTGAACAACGTATCGCTGTTTACCCGGGCAGTTTCGATCCGCCCACCCTGGGCCACCGCGATTTGATCGAGCGGGCCTCGCGGCTTTTTGACAAGGTTGTCATTGGGGTGGCGCGGAACATTGGGAAGTCGGCGCTCTTCTCGAGAGACGAGCGCATGGCCATGCTCGAGAAGATGGTCGAGCATCTCCCGTCGGTCGAGGTGGGCTGCTTCCAAACACTCACGGTCGAGTTCGCGCACAGGCACGGCGCATGCGCCATCATCCGTGGATTGCGGGTGCTTTCCGACTTCGAGTTCGAGTTGACGCTGGCCATCAACAACCGCAAGCTCGACCACGACGTAGACACCGTCTGCCTCATGCCCGCCGAGCCCTACGCCTTCCTCTCCTCGAGCATGGTGAAAGAGATTGCGGCGTTCGGCGGCGATTTCTCGAGCACGGTCACGCCCGACGTGGCGGAAAAGCTCAAGGCCAAAATGGCCAACTGGTGAAACAGGCGCACGGTCGCGCGCCGCGGCGAACCGTCTTTGTTTTATCATGCAAAAGCACGATCACATGGTGGGCATAAGTACCGCTTTCGTTGCGCTGGCGGCTTTTTGCTGGGGTGTATCGGGCGGGATCGGCGGTATTCTTATGGCCGGTGGCTGGGATGCGTTCGTGGTTTCATTCTACCGAGGCGCGATCGGGCTGGTGTTCGTCCTCGTCTGGCTCATGCTGCGCCCGCGCGGCAGTGGGCTGGCCAATCGCCGGTTATGGTGCTGGTCAGCGATTGCCGGTATCGGCGTGGCAGGCAACTTCTCGTTCTATTTCGTAAGCATCGGGCAGGGAAGCGTCGCGGTTGCGGCTACATTGATGTACTGCGCCCCCGTGTTCGTGTACCTCGTGTCATTCGCGCTCAAGCTCGAAAGTCCCACTGCGTGGAAGTGGGCGGCGATAACGGTGGTGATGCTCGGTATCGTGTTGCTGACACAGATTTACGATATCGGTGCGGGCGGCGTCACGGCGATTGGTGTGGGCGCGGGGCTGCTTGCCGGACTCTCCTACGCGATTTTCATTTTCGGCTTCAAATATGCGGCGCCACACGGCAGCCCGCAGGCGATTCTCTCAATCGCGTTTGCCGTACTTGCCATTGTGCTTATCTTGCCGGGCGATGCCGACCAAATGGTTGGCGCCCTGAGTACACCGCAGTGGCCGCTGTTCGCAGGACTCGGTGTACTCGGCGCAGGATTGTCGTTCGTTCTTTATGTCATCGGCTTGAATCATACGGCCCCGGCCGTGGCCTCCATTGTGGCCATGGTCGAACCGGTCACCGCGTCGCTGTTCGGTGTCGCGGTTTTGAGCGAAACTCTGGATGGTCCACAAATTCTGGGTATGGGGCTGATATTGGTCACAGTGACCGCGCTGAGCGTATATTCGAGCTTCGTACCGGCGCCTTCCGGTTTAACCACGAGCTGATTCGGGTGCGGCTCTCCGGTGCCCCGTTAAGCGTGCTTGTACTTCTGTAATGCTTTCGCATCATGCTGCAAGGGGGCGCACTCGTTTCGCCAATCTGTTCCGTGACAGCGAATACCAGCGTACGACGGGGATAGCCATGGTGTTGGCGCAACTTTGGATTGCGGTGGCTTGCCACGCAGTCCAAAGGGCGCGTACATCCTGACTCATAGATACAGCGGGTGAGCCAGAACCGCTCCCAGTGCCGATACCATGACCCTCTACCGTATGCCCACTACAACGCGCGGTGTTTTCAATTAGGGGTGCAGTTTTTGTACTACCGCGCTGTTGGTGAAAAAGTGAAGCAAAAAGG
>CAZMVU010000276.1:0-4739 GCA_964569295.1 uncultured Nitrospirales bacterium | reverse complement strand
GCCGAATATGAACCATGGCGCACGAACGGGAGGGCGAGCGTCCCCGCGAGCCGAAACTGGACATAAAACCCCAAGCCCGCGCAGTCCAAAGTAGCGCCCACACCACGGCTATCCCCGTCGCACGCTGGTATCCGCTATCCCCGCCTTGCCGAACCAAGTGCGCCCTCTTGCACCATACGGCTAAAGGATTTCCATTTTACTTGACACGTGGTGCGCGAGGTTTTATGCTTTTTCGATAATCATAACCCGGCGTGTTCAGTAACACGTGGGGCGGGTGTCTTGCATAACGTAACCTGACCATCAGGAGGAAGATTGGACATGAGCAACAAGAAGGGTTTAAGCCGGCGGGCGTTCCTCGCCACGACCACGACGGCTGCGGCAACGGGTACGTTGCTGGGCGGGCGTTTTGCAGCGGCGCAGACGCCGGACAAGGGCGTGAAGACCAACACGGCGCGTGTGGTTCCGCGCAAGGTATCGCCCAACGAAAAGCTGAACATCGCCGGGATCGGCGTGGGCGGCATGGGCAAGGGCGACATCATGGCGTGCACGGGCGAAAACATCGTGGCCCTGTGCGATGTGGACAAGGATCAAGCGGCGGAGGCGTTCTACAAACTGCCCGACGCCAAGCAATACTCGGACTACCGCAAGATGCTCGAGGAAATGGACGGCGAGATTGATGCGTGCGTCATCTCGACCCCGGACCACTCGCATGCGCCTGCCGCCTACATGGCGATGAATATGGGCAAGCATGTGCGCGTGCAGAAGCCGCTCACGCACACCATCGCCGAGGCGCGGCTGCTGCGCAAGGTTGCGCGTGAGACGGGCGTCATCACCGCCATGGGCAACCAGGGTCACTCGGGCGACGGCGTGCGTGAGATGTGCGAGATGCTCTGGGCCGGCGCGATTGGTGAAGTGAAGGAGGCCCACATCTGGACGGACCGCCCCATCTGGCCGCAGGGGATCAAGAAGCCTTTGAAGGGCAAGGAAGTGCCGGACCATATGGACTGGGACCTGTGGATTGGCCCCGCCCCAATGCGCGCCTACTCGCCGGGCTATGCGCCCTTCAAATGGCGCGGCTGGTGGGACTTCGGCTGCGGCGCCATCGGCGACATGGCCTGCCATATCATGGACCCGGCCTTCTGGGCGCTGCGCCTGCTGGATGCGCCTTCGTTCACCTGCGAAGTCGTGAGCCAGGAAGGCATGACGGCTGAATGTCCGCCCAAGAAATCGGTTATCAAGTTCGAGTTCCCCGCACGCGGCAGCATGCCCCCGGTCCAGGTCTACTGGTACGACGGCGGCAACCTGCCCCCGCGCCCGGAAGGGGTGCCTGAGGACAACAAGCTCGGCGGCGGCGACAACGGCACCTTGTTCATCGGCGAAAGCGGTGTGCTCACCTGCGGTACCTATGGCGGTGATGCGCGTCTCCTGCCCGATGCGCACATGGAAGACTACGAGAAGCCGGCGCCGTACATTCCGCGGATTCCCGATGAGAACCCCTATCTCAACTGGATTTACTCGGTGAAGGAAAACAAACCCGCCATGTCGAACTTCGACTATGCCGGGCCCCTCACCGAAGTGGCGAACTTCGGCAACGTGGCGTTGCTGGCCGGCAAGAAGCTGGTCTACGACATGGCCGACGGCACGATCACGAACGACAAAGCGGCGAATGAGTTGCTCACGAAAGAATACCGCAAAGGCTGGGAGCTGCCCTGCTGAGCGCCCTGCCGCCCCAACCAACCGGCGTCAACCGTGCCCCCGGGTATCCCGTGCCCGGGGGCGCGTGCTGTTCGTGGGCGCGCCGTTAGGCGTACAACCGCGGGCGGGCGCGATCAAAGGCGGCGAGGGCGGGTGCCAGCTCGGTGGTGATCTCGGCCGATGTGCGGCCGGCCTCGATCTGCGTGCGCAGCCAGGGACCGCCGGCGAGGACGTCGAAGTTGTCGTGGAAGGCGAACCGGTCCGCGTGTACCTGGCGGATCGCGCGCAGAAGCCCCACCACGAGCGCAAAGGGCCGCGCGGCCTGGTGGTCCGTGATGTGCAGGCGGATACCCCGGCATAGCTGGTCCTGATAACGCGGCGCGCTCGCTTTCCCGGCGATAGCGGTAGGCGTGTAGAGCGTGGGACGCAACGCGATGCCCGCGGCGATGGCGGGCTCGATCGCATCGATCACCGCGGTACTGTCGAGCCAGGGCGCGCCAAACACATGGAACGGCGTTTGTGTGCCGCGGCCTTCGTTGAGGTTGACCCCTTCGAACAGGCACGTGCCCACGTAGAGCAGGGCGGTGTCGGGGGCGGGCACATTGGGACTGGGCGGCATCCAGGGCAGTTCGCATTGGTGGTGGTGGAAGTGGGGCATCCAGCTCCCCAGGGGCGCCACGTCGAGCGTGACCCGGCTGCAATCGCGTTCGTGTTTCTCGAAGAAACGGGCGAGTTCGCCGAAGGTCATGCCATGGCGGATGGGCACCTTGCCCCAGCAGACCGGCGAATCGGCGGTGGTGGGCAGCGGCCCTTCGAGCACGGCGCCGTTGACCGGGTTGGGCCGGTCGAGCACGAGCACGGGTGTGCGCGATGCGGCGCATGCCGCAAGGCACACTTTCATCGTGTGGGCGTAGGTGTAGTAGCGCGCGCCCACATCCTGCAGATCGATGACGAAAAGCTCGATGCCGCGCAGTTCGTCGTCGGCGGGTTGTTTACGGCCGCCATAGAGGCTGGTCACCGGGACGGTCCCGCCGGCTTGCGAGGCGACCTGCGCGCCGGCTTCCGCCTGACCGTAGAGGCCGTGCTCCGGGCTATAGAGCCGGGACAGGATGATCTCCGGCTGCATGCGGATAACCTCGAGGATAGGCCGGCCGGCTGCGTCGAGAGCGGCGTGGTTTGTCAGCAGCGCAATGCGCTTGCCGATCAACGGCCGGTAGTGGTTCCACACGATGCGGTCGAGGCCGGTGTGTGTATTCGTGCGCACGGGGTAGAAGTAGCGTTCGGCCACGGCGGTGTAGAAGGTCCGGCGCAGCGTGCGGTGTTTTCTGCCCGTGCGCCCGGGGTGGCAGGTGTTGCTCAGGAGAATGGCGAACACGCCCGTGTCCCGGTCGATCCACAGGCTTGTACCGGTCCAGCCGGTGTGGCCGATGGCCGCGCGCGATGGAAGAAAACCTTCGATGCTCTCCGACCAGGGGTCGCGTTTCCAGCCGATAGCCTGCCATGGGTAGGTGGGCACATGGTCCGGCCGGCACATGACGTCGAGCGTGTCGGGGCGCAACACCTTGCCCGCGAGCAAACCGCGGCAGAACTCGGCGAGGTCCGCTGCGGTCGAGAAAAGCCCTGCATGCCCGCACACGCCCCCCGCCGCGTAGGCGTTTTCATCATGCACCTCGCCGAGGACGATGCGGTTGCGCCAGCGGCACTCCTCCGTTGGTGCGCAGTCTGCGTGCCAGGCCGCCGGCGGCCTGAAATCCGTGCGTGTCATGCCCAACGGCTGCCAGATGCGCTTGCGGCAGAAGGCGTCGAGCGTGTCGCCGGCGATAAGTTCGATGGCACGTCCGAGAATCATGAAGCCGATGTCGCTGTACTGCCGGCGCGTGCCCGGCCGCCAGGCGAGTGCGAGGTTTGCGGCACGGTTCAGCATGTCCGTGAGTGAGGCCGCATCGCGGTACCACGGCTTCATGGGCGACAACCCGGCGGTGTGTGTGATCAGGTGGCGGAAGGTGAACCGGTTGAATGATGAATGGGGCACCACGGTGCCGGCGGGTTGATCAAGCGCGACCTCGCCCGCTTCGACGAGCATCATGAAGGCCGTTGTGGTCGCGAGCACCTTGGTCAACGAGGCGAGATCGTAGATGGTGCCGCGCTCGGCCGGCAGGGTATGGGGGACGCGCTGGCGCGCACCCGCGGCCGCGTGGAGGTACGTGTGTTCCCGGTCGCCCACATAGGCCACGGCGCCCGGCGCATTGGCCCGGCGCACCGCCTCGTGCAATGCTTTCCGCAATTCGGCCGCCATAGCAACTCCGCAGAGGTTGATCTTGAGTCCGCCTGCAACGGCCCGCAATGTACCGTTTCCGGCAGGTGAAATGGAAGTGCGGCGGACGCGGTGCCGAACCGTGCCCTAAAAAAAAAGCCGGACCGCCCGGCCACGGGGAGGTGTGACCGGGCGGTCCGCGAATCTATGGCTACGGCCGGAATAGGGCCGGGAGGGGCTGGTTACCCTCGGGGATGGCTTGTGGCGCGGTTTAGTACATGCCGCCCATGCCGCCCATGTCGCCACCGCCGGCGCCGCCGCCCGCGCCTTCCTTCTTCTCTTCCGGCAGCTCGGCCACGAGCACCTCGGTGGTGAGCAGCAGGCCGGCCACGGAAGCGGCGTTCTGCAAGGCGCTGCGGGCGACCTTGGTCGGGTCGATGACGCCGGCTTTCATCAGATCTTCGTATTCGCCGGTGGCCGCGTTGTAGCCGACGGCGCCCTTCTTCGATTTGACCATCTGCACGACGGTGGCCCCTTCGTCGCCCGCATTGTATGCGAGGCGGCGCAGCGGCTCTTCGAGGGCGCGCACGACGATCTTCGCGCCGATGGCCTCATCGCCGTCGAGCTTGATGTCCGCGAGTCCGGTTTGGGCACGCAGCAGGGCGACGCCGCCGCCGGCCACGATGCCTTCCTCGACGGCCGCGCGGGTCGCGTGCAGTGCGTCCTCGACGCGCGCCTTCTTCTCCTTCATCTCGACTTCGGTGGCGGCGCCCACGTTGATCACGGCCAC
>CAZMVU010000275.1:0-4757 GCA_964569295.1 uncultured Nitrospirales bacterium | reverse complement strand
TTAGAAGGGGCGCAAACCCAGGGTCTGCTCGCGCCTGTCACTTCTTGCGTGTGGTGCTGGGGGGCGGGTCAAAGTCGAAGACCAGGGGCAGGTGGTCCGAGAAGGTAACGCGCGGAATATGGAAGTGCTTCATCCGGATTTCGGGGCTGTACAGCACAAAATCGAGCTCACGGCGCGGCATGCGGCATGGGAATGTGGGCAGCCGCCGTTCGTTCGCGCTTTCCAGGCCGGCCGCCGCTTTGAAGAGGCCAAGTTCACGCTCGCCCCCCAGCACGTTGAAGTCACCGGCGACAATCTTGGGCTTTTTTACGTGCATGAAGAGGTGGTTCAGATCCGCAAGCTGGTATTGGCGGTGCCGGTATTTGAGGGAAAGGTGGACGAGGAAGATGACGAAGGAGTCGAACTCGAGCTCGATGACCAACCGCTTGATGCCTTTGTCGAAGTAATGGAAATCCCTGGCTTGGATGTTTTGGTTGGTTAGGAAAGCGTTGCCCTGCTGCTTGAGCACGGGCACGCGCTGGGCGAAGGATGCCTGGGCATACTTGGATTCGTAAACGTGGTCGAAGCCGAGGTCCTGCGCGATGGCCCCGGCCTGGCTTACCTTCTTTTCGGAAAGGAAGGAGCCATTGTCCACTTCTACCAGGCCGATAATATCGGGTTTCAGTGATTTTAGAAAGGCGGAGAGCGTGCGCACGTTGCTGCGCGTGCGGCGCAGGTAGCCGCTGAAGGGAAATGGCAGGTGGAAGTGCCAGGCGGCTCCCGCGCCATAGCGTATGTTATAGAGCACAAACCTCATGTTGTGGCGCCGGTTTGTCGTTTCATAGGTGGTTGCAACGCGGGATGCGTGCCGCGCCTTGAAAGTAGCGCGCACGCTATCCGCGTCAGCATCAGTTTACTCCAATTGCTGTGCCGTGGGCGAATCGGCTGCTTGATCGGCGTTGGCCGGGAACTCCATGTGAAAACAGGCCCATTGCCCGGGTTCCGATTCAGCCCACACGCGGCCGCCGTGTTGTTCCATAATTTGCCGGCACAGGAAAAGGCCCAAGCCGCTGCCCCGTTTGCCGGCCGTGTTTTCATTGCGCAGCCGGGTGAACTTCGTAAAAAGCTGCTCTCCTTCTTCCGGGGTGAAGCCGGGGCCTTCGTTCCACACACGCAGGTAAACCTTGCCATCATCGATGCCGGCCTCGAGCCGGGCTGTGCCCCCTTCGCGTCCGTATTTGGCGGCGTTCGAGAGGAAGTTGGCCAGGGCAATGCGCATGAGCTCGGGGTCGGCAGCCGCCTCCAACGTATCCGGACACGCGGCTTCGAGGGTCATATCGCGCGATCGGAACAACGGCTGGGATTGCTCGACACACGGGTCGATGACATCGGTGCGCAGCTCGGTTTCGGTACGCTTGGCCAGCAGTTCACCCCGCTCGGCACGTGACAGATCGAGGTAGTTCTTCACCATATCCTGCAATTCTTCGCAATTGCGTTTGAGCCGCGTGAGCGTCGTTTGGGCGCGATCGGGCAGTTTGCCCACGTACCCTTGCACGAGCAGATCGATCATGCTCTGCATGGCCGCCAGTGGCGACTTGAGCTCGTGGGTGACAAAGCCGAGGGTTTCCATGTAGTTGCGGTTCGCGCGTTCCAGCCGCGTATTCGTTTCGGCGAGTTCCCGGTTGCGCGCGTTGATCCGGCGGTCGCGCTCGGCGAGGGCATCCTGCATTTCGTGGAAGCTGCGCGCGAGATCCGTGACCTCGGCGTAGCTGTCGGGTACGGCGACCGGGCGTTGCAGATCGCCCGCAGCCACCTGCTTTGCGGCACGGTTCAATCGCTCGATGGGGGCGGTAATGCGGCCGACCAAAAGCACGGCAAGTCCCACGGCGATAACGGTGCCCACGCCGACCATGGCAAGCAGTTGAAGAATCAGCCTATAGAAGGCATCGCTGTAGGGTTCCTCGAGGAGTCCCACGTAGAGCATGCCGATGATGGCGCCGTCGGGATTGCGCAAGGGCTCGTAGGCCGACATGTACCATGCATCGACGACCCACGCGCGGCTGTTCCACGTCTCCCCTTGGTCGAGGGTTTTACGGCGAACTTCATCCGATACCACGGTGCCCACGGCGCGTTGCTTGTCCGGGCCGAGGACGTTGGTGCTGACGCGGGTGCCGCGCATAAAAATGGTCACGGTGCCCAGCGGCTTGCCCTCGTAGGTCTCTGGCCCAAAAACGAGATTGCGCAGTGAATCCACCAGATCGAAGTTCATATTGAGCGCGTTCCCGCCGTAGACCAGCCCGGCCACACGCCCCGCTTCATCGCGCAGTGGACTCGCCCCCCAGAAGAAGAGCGCATCGTGTACGGGATCGGCGCCGAAGGTTTCGTTCGCCGGCACGGCGAGCGCGTTGAACAGGGCGGGGCCGCCTTCGGTGCGCAGGCGGGCGCCCTCGAGCAGGACCGTACCCGAGGCAGGGGCGCCGTTGAGGGCGCGGCGCAGCACGGGGTCGGCGTTCACGGGCACTTCCGTGGTATCGGCGGGGTACTGGCCAGCAACGGGTGTACCGTCCGCGCGGCACACATTGAGCACAGTGAGATCGAGGCGGCCGCGCAGTTCCTCGAGGTGCTGGCCAAGGTCCGGCGCATCGAGGTCGAGGGTTTCCGCCACATTGGTCACGTGTGTGGTTACGGCGGCGCGCCGCTGATCATACTGGAGGCGGGCGGCCGTGAGGTCATGGTCGACGCGCTGCTGCACTTCGTCAAGCACGTTGCGGTTGACGGTCCACACGCTGAGGGCGCCCACGAGCAGCGCCATGATGGCGACCGTGATGAGCATGGCGCCGATGAGGGCCGCGCGGATGGATATGCGGTGAAGGCCAGTCATGGGTTACTCATGAAGTTTCCGGACGGTGCATGGCGCTGGTTCCCCTCCCCTGTGTGTTGATAGTATAGCAGAGCCCGCCCGTGCGGTGGTAAATCACGAAGCGGACGCGGCCGCTATCCCCGCCGGCAAGGGCCGCGTCCGCCCGCTGAAATGGTTCCCGTACACCGGCAATCAAGTCTTGGCGGCTTCGTCCTCCGCGGGTGCGAAAGGCGGCACCTCTTCTCCCCCGAGCAGCTTGTGAATCGACGCCGCGGCCGTGCGGCCCTGGCCCATGGCGCTGATGACCGTGGCCGCTCCCGAGACAATATCCCCCGCGGCGAATACGCCCGGCACGGAGGTTGCCATGGTCTCTTCGTTTACGGCGATGGTGCCCCAGCGCGTGGTGGCAAGCTCAGGCATGGTCTGCGCAATCAGGGGGTTGGGCTTGTTGCCGATGGCGATGATCACCGTGTCGCAGTCGATGCGCCGGTCAGAACCTTCGATGGGGACGGGCCGCCGCCGGCCGGAATCGTCGGGTTCGCCAAGCTCCATCTTGATCACTTCCATGCCGGTGACCCGGTGGTGCTCATCGCCAAGGATTCGCTTGGGATTGTTCAATAACTGAAAGTCGATACCTTCATCCTTGGCGTGGTGGAGCTCTTCCGCGCGGCAGGGCATCTGCTCCCAGGCGCGGCGGTAGACCACCTTCACCTCGGCCCCGAGGCGCAGGGCCGTGCGCGCGGAGTCCATGGCCACGTTGCCGCCGCCCACCACAATCACCTTCTCCCGGCGGATGGGCGGGGTGTCGTATTTCGGGAAGAGGTAGGCTTTCATCAGGTTGGCGCGGGTGAGGTACTCATTGGCCGAGTACACCCCGACGAGGTTCTCGCCCGGAATGCCGAGAAACGACGGCAGCCCCGCGCCTGACCCGACGAATACGGCCTCATAGCCCCGTTCGTTCAAAAGTTCTTGGATGGTAGCGTTGCGGCCGATGACGAAGTCCATCACGAACTCGACGCCCAGTTTCTCGAGGTAGGAGACCTCGGCTTGCACAATCTCTTTCGGCAGGCGGAACTCGGGGATGCCATAGGTCAGCACGCCGCCGGGTTCCTGCAAGGCTTCGAAGATGGTCACATCGTGGCCGAGCTTGATGAGGTCGCCCGCCACGGTAAGGCCCGCCGGTCCCGCGCCCACGCACGCCACCTTCTTGCCGGTCTTGGGCGGAAGCTCGGGCATTTGCATATTACCCGTGTTGCGTTCGTAGTCGGCGACAAAGCGCTCGAGCCGGCCGATGGCCGCGCTTTCCCCCTTGATCCCGAGGATGCAGCGTGACTCGCATTGCTCTTCCTGCGGACACACGCGCCCGCACACCGCCGGCAGCGCATTGTCCTCCTTCAGCTTGTGCGCCGCCTCGACGAACTTGCGCTCTTTGACGAGCGTCACGAACCCCGGAATATCCACATGCACCGGGCAGCCCAGCACACACTTGGGATTCTTGCAGTTCAGGCAGCGGCTCGCCTCGAGAACCGCCGTCTCCTCGTCATAGCCGTAGGGCACCTCGTTGAAGTTGCGCGCCCGGTCCTCGGGTTCTTGCTCGGGCATGGGCTGGCGCGGAATCTTCGGGCGCGGTTTTTTCTTTGGCGGGGTCTTGCCGGATTTCTTGGTTTCGTCGTTGTTCTCGGCCATGGCGTGTCTTTCCGAAGGTTGTTACTTGCTGCTGCAGAAACAACTGAGGGAAAAGGGGACTGTCCCAAGCGACGCTGCACCTGTCATGCCGCAGCTTACAAGCGTTGGCGCGAGCGCGTGGACTGTCCCTCTTTTTCCAGGCTTGCTGGTGAATGGACCGGGCTTTCTCCCAGAGGGCCGCAAAGAAAGGGACAGTCCCTGCTCGCGGACTCGCGAGGACAGTCCCTTTGTT
>CAZMVU010000274.1:0-4821 GCA_964569295.1 uncultured Nitrospirales bacterium | reverse complement strand
CAGGGACAGACCCCGTTACCTTCGCAAGTCCGTAATTCTTTAGCCGACTGTCGTGGGCCGTTTTCCCATAGTTCACAGGGTGCCCCGGTATCACCGCTGGGAGCCGTTCTGGCCCACCGGCTGTCTCTATCAGTCACGACGCAGGCGTTCTTTGGAGTGCGGTGGCTTGCCACCGCTTTTCTGGCGAAGGCCGTGGGTGGACTTTGGCGCGCAAGCCGGGAGCAAAGCGCCGCGTGGCCTCCAGCCTAAGTCTCCTGCTCATGAGCCCGAGAAGGATTCAAGGACACCGCTGGCGACGGCATACGGTTGCTCTCCGGCCTTGGACGATCACACGCACTTCAGCCCACGCGCGCAATAGCGGTGGCAAGCCACCGCACTCCAAAGTTGCACCAACACCATGGCTTTCCCCGTCGTACGCTGGTATTCGCTATCCCAGCCTTGCCGAACCAAGTGCGCCGCCCATAACCCGGAACGCAGAGATCCCAGGGAGGGCGAGCGTCCCCGCGAGCCGAAACTGGACATAAAACCCCAAGGCAGCGGCCTTCATAGCCCTCCCGGTATCACCGCTGGGAGCGGTTCGGGCCCGTCGGCTGTCTCTATGAGTCACGATGTAGGCGCACTTTGGAGGGCGGTTGCCCCCAAGACGCGCGCTATTCGCGGCGGCCGGGCGCACGGCGCACGCACTCATTCCCGGCGCACGCCGCTCGGGCGTTTGGCCGGGTCGCGCACGGGGTATTGCAGCGACCACACCTTGGGCACTTCCTTTTCATACGCCGTGGCATATTTGGCAAGGCGCGCCAGTTCATTCGGGTGTGCGTCGTTCACCGGCGTGGTTTCTTGCGGGTCCTCGGCGAGGTTGTAAAGTTCCGGCGGGTCGAGCCGTTTATTGCGGTGGCCCACATGAAGTTTCCAGTCGCCCTCGCGTACGGTGGTGACATTGTCGAAATAGACCCACACCATGGGTTCGTCCCGTTCGACGGCGCCTGCGCCGGTACACAACGGCCAGATATCGATGCCGTCGTACACCCGGTCGTCCGGCACCGCGCCGCCGGCACGCCCGAGAAACGTCGGGAAAATATCGTAAGCAATGGCCGGCGTATCGACGGTGCCGCCAGCGGGAATGTGGCCGGGATAGCGCATGACCAGGGGCACACGAATACCCCCCTCGTAGGCATCGCGAATGCCGCCGCGCAGCCCGGCCGTCTCCCCGTATTTGCCCATGGGGCCGTTGTCGCTGCTGAAGGCGACAATGGTGTTGTCCGCCAGGCCCAACTCATCGAGTGCATCCAAAATACGCCCGGTCTGTTCGTCCATATAGCTGACCGCGTCCTCGTAAATGTTGCGGTCGGGGCGGCGGCAGCGCTCGGGGATATTGAGCGGCGGGTGCGGGATTGGGTGCGAGAAGTAGAGGAAGAACGGCTCCTCCTGGTGCCCGCGCATGAAATCGATGGCATCGTCCGTCAGGCGCGTAGTCACATCCTGCACGCCATCGCCCGGCAACCGCTCGGCTATCTCGTTGTCACGGTAGAGGAGCGTGGGGCGCATATCCATACTGTAGGGTAGTCCGTACCAGTGGTCGAAGCCGTGTTGCAGCGGCAGGAATTCACGCCGGTCTCCGAGGTGCCACTTGCCAAAGGCGGCGGTGGCATAGCCCCGCTCTTTCAACGCCGCGCCCAGCGTGATCTCGTCATCCGGCAACCCGCTCGGGCCGTCGGGCCGGAGCACGTCCACAATCCCCGTGCGCCATGGCTGGCGCCCGGTGAGCAGGCCCGCCCGGGACGGACTGCACACGGTATGCGCGATATAGTACTGGGTGAACCGCGCCCCCTGATCGGCGAGGCGATCGATGTTCGGCGTATGAGCCCGCTCATTGCCGTAGCAGCCGAGATCGCCATAGGCCAGGTTGTCGCACCAGATCCACACCAGGTTCGGCGGGCGCCCATCGTCCCGGCGCTGTTCGCGGGCCCATGCCTGCCGGCCCCATGCGGTCAGCGCACCGGCGGTGGCGGCGGTGCGTGCGGTGTCACTGAGGAACTCGCGTCGTGTTCGAACAGGCTTGCGTGCACTCATGATCACCTCGCTGTTTGGCTACGGCACTTGAATGTTCAGGGTTTGCGGCTCGCCATTACGCATCACCCGCACGTTGAACTGCTTGGTGTCGCGGAACTGTTCTACGAGCCGCGGAATCTGGTCCATCGAGTTTATGTCGACGCCGTTCACCTGCGTGATGACATCGTCGTCCTGGAGTCCGAGCATGGATGCGTAGGGGATCTGGCTGATGTTGTCCGCTGTAATGCCGATGGGTTCGCCCTGGGCATCGGTGGCCACTTTCGGCGCATGCTGGGTAAGGAGCTGCGTGGGGTTGATGTCTTCTATCGGCTGGCCGGCGTTGCCCGGATCAAATACATATTGTTTGTTCGGGTCGCCCTGCGCTTTCACCGTTTTCACCTCCTCTTCCTCCTCCTCCTCCTCGCCGTCCGCTTCAGCCTTCTCCTCGGCCTCCGCGAGCGCTGCGGCGTCTTCCATCGCATTGCGCCCGCGGGTGTATTGGAAGTCCTCCGCCTCCGTACTCGCGCGGAAATCCCACGGCGCGAGGGGAGCATCCTGCGCGAAGAGGCCCTTCTCTTCGATCAGGGCCTCCGCATTGAGCAGCTTGAGCGAACGGGCTTCTTCCGCATTGCGGCGGTCCCACCAGGCGAGACCTTTTTCCAGCAGGGCCTCGCCGAGATCCGCGCCCTCCGGCAGGGTTATCTTGGCGACACGCATCCCCGTGCTGTCCGTAGCCACCACCTCGATGCCCACTTTCTTGCCCACGGTGTGTTTCTTGGTGAATGCCGTTGCTTCCTCGGCAAAGGACTGGCCGGTGTCCGGACAATCAACGCCGAACACGCGCACCCGCACCGACTCGCCCTCGCGGTCCACCGCGAGTATATCGCCCGCGGGCGCGCCCACCACCGTGCCTTCCCAGGTTTGCGCCGACGCACCCATTGCCGTCAAAAACAGCAACAGCCCGCTTGTGAACACGATATGCTTTACTGTGACCATGGCAATACCTCACTCTACCGGCATCATGGCCGGCGGGTTTTCGCTCACCTGCCCATGGTAGCGCCCCACGCGCGTTCGCGCAAGCGGCGAATCCGGAAACTGCCGTGACTCGGTGAAAATCCTTTTAGCCGTTTGCTGTGGTGCGGCGCACACCTTTCGGCAATCGGTCCCGTGATAGCGATTACCAGCGTACGACGGGGATAACCATGCCGTTGGCGCCACTTTGGACTGCGGTGGCGTGCCACCGCTATTGCGCGCGTGGGCTGAAGTGCGTGCATTTGTCCAAGGCGGGCGAGAATCCGTATGCAATCGCCAGTGGTGTCCTTGAATCCTTCTTGGGTGCATGAGCAGGGCATTAGGGCTGGAGGCCACGAGGCTCTTTTCTCCCGGCTTGCGCGCCAGCGTTTACACACGGTCTTCGCGGGAAAAGCGGCGGCAAGCCACCGCACTCCAAAGGGCGCATACATCGTGACTGATAGAAACAGCGGGTGAGCCAGAACCGCTACCCGCGCTAATACCAGGGAGTTGTATGACGTATGGGAAACGGCTCACGGCAATCGGCTAAAGAATTCGATCCTTTGACTTGCCGCGAGGGCGAACCTACAATGTGCGTCATGGACTGTCCGGTGTGCAAAGAGCCCATGATCGTGCTCGAATACGACGAGGTCGAGGTGGACTATTGCGTGTCGTGTCACGGCGTGTGGCTTGATGCGGGCGAACTCGATCTGTTGTTCGGCGAACGGGGTATGAGGCAAGGCTTTATGCATAGCGGCAATCCGCGTGCCGCGGGCGGTGAGGCGGTGCGCAAGTGCCCCATCTGCCGCAAGCGCATGAAAAAGCGCGTGACTGCGGGCGCGCAGCCGGTCGTGTACGACGCCTGCCCGCGGGACGACGGCCTCTGGTTCGACCAGGGTGAACTGGGCACGGTGCTCGAACACGGCAGCGACGCGGCCGGCGGTGAGGAGGTAGGCGCGTGGTTGCGCGAGGTGTTTCCCGATGAACCGAAGGACGCCGGCGAATAGGCAGTCCGTTGGGCCGGTACACCAGTTAACGGGCTTCCTGCGTGGTGTGTGGCGCGGGGGCCAGGATGCAATGCAATCTCCCGGGAGGATCTTGTCATGATTGGATGGATAGTGCTGGGCGTCGTGGCGGCCATCGTGCTTATCACCCTTTTTGTGCTCATCGGCGGCTACAACGCGCTCGTGCGGCTCAGGAACCAATGTGAAAATGCGTGGTCGCAGATCGACGTGCAGCTCAAGCGCCGCCACGATCTGATCCCGAACCTTGTGGAAACGGCGAAGGGTTACATGAAACACGAGCGCGAGACGCTCGAGAATGTGACCAAAGCGCGCAACCTCGCACAGAACACGGCCCAAGGGCCCGGCGGCGTGGGGGACCAGGCGCAGGCGGAGCAGGGACTCAGCCAGGCGCTGAGCAATTTCTTCGTGGTGGTCGAGCAGTACCCAGACCTCAAAGCGAACCAGAACTTCCTCGCCGTGCAGGAAGAGCTTACCTCGACCGAAAACAAGATCGGCTTCGCGCGCCAGGCCTACAACGACCAGGTCTTGCAGTTCAACAATAAGGTGCAGATGTTCCCCTCGAACATCATCGCCGGCATGTTCAACTTCAGCGAGAAGGAATTCTTCGAGATCGAAGAGCCCACACAGCGCGAAGTGCCCAAGGTAAGTTTTTGATGATCGAGGCGCAGGCGGAGTTGATTCAGTGCCTTAGACTTCAGCTCCTGCAAAAGACAACAAGAAGTGATTCGGGCACCTT
>CAZMVU010000273.1:0-4841 GCA_964569295.1 uncultured Nitrospirales bacterium | reverse complement strand
TCCCTCTCCCTCCCCTTCTCCTTCTCCTTCTCCCTCTTCCTCTTCCTCTTCAACGGCTGGTTTGCCAGACTCGGGCTCGGACGGTGTCGCGGCGGCGGCGGGCGATTCAGTGGCCGCCGCCGGTTCGTTCTGGGGGTCTGGCGCCGCGGGCGACTGCGAGCCTCGCCCTTCCGCGCTATGCTCGGTACGTGAGGCTTGATCGGCCGAGTTCTCACCCTCACCCTCACCTTCACCTTCACCCTCACCTTTGGGTGTCTCCGGCGACACGGCGCCGTTGTTCGCAGCGTCTTGCCCTTCGGCTTCCGGGGCGGCTTGGGGATTGTCCGCGGGTGGTGTGGCATGCGGCGCAGGTTCGGCCGGCCCACAGCCCACGCTACAGACCAGCGCGCTGGCCAGCAGGCACAGCAGCATGCCGATGCAGTGCGGCCGCCTGGACTCTAGCACGCGATGGATTGGCATGGATCGCCTCCCGGGAATCGTTTCAATACCGGTGACATGCCGTCAGTATCCTACGGAACCGGCCATAATTCAAGCAGCCCGCGCCCGGCGTGTGGCGTCAGTGCCGCTTGAGCTGGTTCACCGTTTTCGTGGTCAGGGCGTCGAGGCGGTGTGAACCAACTTCGCGCAACACGTCAATGCCCGTGCGGCGGCCAATGGCGAGGGCGCGTTCTTTGGCGCGTTCGCGGGCGCGGCGTTTTTCGCCTGGCAGCAGTTTGCCGTCGGGGCGGGAGTCCTTGATGGTGGAGACATATTCGCGATAGGTCTCTTCGACAGCGTTTTCGATAGCTTCGAGGGCCTTGCGGTAGCGGCGGTTCCGAATGCGGCGGTAGAGTTGGGTGGACTTGAAAAAGGTCCACACGGCGCCCAGGGCCGCGCCAATCACAGTGATAGCGAGTTCGGGGGTGATGAATTCGTTCATGGGGTGGGGTTCCTTATTGTTGTTGTGGCCGGTCTCCCGACCGCGCCACTTCTTCAGACCGCAAGGTCTCCAAACTTGCTGTGGGTTGGAGACCTTCAGTCGGGCCGGTGGCGCGGTCGGGAGACCGGCCACAACAGACTGCTACAGCAGTCCCCGCAGGTCCGCGTGGACGTGGCCGCCGGAATAGTCGTCTTTCACGAAGTCGAAGTAGCGGCGGCAGACCTTGCCCAGCGTGGCTTGCGGAATGGGGCGGCGTGAGATGGCGGTGCGCGCAACGAGGTCGACGGCGATGCCGCCGCATTCGGCGAGGTGCTTCGATGTGCGCGACACAAGTCCGCCTTCGTCGGTCCAGCCATGGCGTGCCGCGAGACGCTCGAGGTCGGCCCGTGTACGCACGGCGCCGGTGATGATCACGTACACCGCTTCCCCCGCGATGATCGCGAGGTCGCGGCGGACCCGCTCGAGGGCCTCGAGGGTGGCGCGGTGGACCATGGCGAGGCCATCGCGATTCTCGAATTCACGCAGCGTGAAGTGGGTTACCGGTTCGCCATCGATGTGCGTGAGCAGGGGGATGTTGTTGCGCCCGGAGTGGGCCCGGTTACAGGAAGGTGCGTGCATCGGTGATGTATCCATTGGTTGCGTCATCGGCGTTCTTGATGGCGGTCATGCCCGGGCGCAGGTACAACTCCGCCAGGGCGATGCAGTCGCTGCCGGGCGTGGGCGCTGCCGGCTCGGCGGCTTCGATCCCCGTCTTGATGGACACGCCCCAGGTATCGAGCCGGGCCTGCACAAGATCGACCCGATCCTCCGTGGACGGAGGGATGACATCGACGGTTTCCGTGGGATCGGTGAGTTGGTAGGGAAAGCCGCCGATGAGCGCATAGCCCGGAGCTACGGTTACCGCAAGGCCGGGCGTGGCGGTGGCTTGCACGGCGAGGTTGCTTGCGGCGCCGCGAAGGATGCCGTCTTCATTACGCCAGGACTGGCTGATGAACAGGAACACAAGCTCGAGGGCGCCCTCGATACGGTCGTCCCAGGTGTTGAGTTTCGCGGAGGCGACGGGGCGCTCCTCGAAGGCCCAGGTGGTCTTGAGATAGGCGGGTCCTTTGAAAGCCATGGATCTCCTCCGTGGAAGGTTGCACTATGTGGCGGCCGCGCCCGCAATCGCGCGCGAGGCGGTGAAGAAACAAAGCAAGCGGCGATCGCAGGCGCGGCCGCAAAGCAAAGACGTCATTGGGAAAACCGTCAGTCCAAATGCAAACCCATATCCAGCCCGACGAGCGGGTCGTCGAGGCGGAAGGCGAAAAGTTCGGAAGCGGCCTCCTGACTGCGGACCATGTAGCTGAGGGGGTTGGTGACGCTGCGCAAAGGCGAAGTGAGTTCCGCGGTCGTGGTGACATGGCGGCCGTGAATCTTGTGACGGACCGTATGCACGCGCGCGACGAGGCGGCCCCCATAGCGGTCATCGTATGCGTCCGGAAGCGGCGGCGTCTGGTGGCGGAGCGGTGCGCCCCGCAGCTCGATCAGGTCGCCTGCGCGCAGGGCCGCATCCCCCTGAAAGAACGTGATCACCCCCACAGGCGCCGGATAGGCCAGATCGGCGAGAAGACCGTTGGCGAGCGGTGTGGCGTCTTGTGTGTGGCTGATCGAATAGAAGGGGAGCGTACGGGCGCGCAGGCCGTAACGGTCCACGCTGTCGGGCCGGCAATAGACCGCCGAGATTTCGCCGTGGAACGGATTGCCCGCAACGGTCAGCATATTCACCATATCCCCGGCATCCGCACCGAAGGCCACCCCGATGGTTACCGGATCGTAGAAGAGCGTCCGGTCCGGTGTGCCGGCCGGATACATGGCGACGCCGTGTTCGAGGCCGACAGAGAAAACATAGCCGCCGGCCGCGTAGCACAAGGCGGTCAAGAGCTCGAGCACACCGCCGCTGGCATCGAACTGGGCGAGGTGCGCGCCGCCGGCATGCACGGAGTCCGTGTGCGGCGCGGAGTAGGAGTAGTAGTCCTTCAGCGCCATCTCGGGCACGTGGTAGCGGCCATCTTCATAGAGGTATACATCGGCGTGGCCTTGCTCGACCTGCGCCGCATTGAAGCAGAGACCGCCGCCGTAGACCAGTGCGATGTAGCGGCCGTAGGCGTCGACACGGTCGTCGTATTCGCCCGCGGCGTTCCGGTGCGGGTTCAGCTCGATGAAGTCGATGCCGTGCGTATCGAGCAACGATTGCAAGAAGGCGGTGGCGGCATCGGCGCGAAGCTTGTAGCCGCTGGCGTTGTATTGCGCGTTGGTCCAGTCGGCCACCTCGGGGTGGCGGCTGATGGCATGGCTGTTGCGCGCGGTCTCCTCGCAATCGATCATCATCAGGCGCACGTCGGGCCAGGCGGCGCCGTCCACCACAATACCGGCTATGGTGTCGCCGTCTTTCGCATACGCCCCCGCGAGGTCCATGCGCCCGGCCGCCACCCAGTCGCCCGATGCGATGCCGCCGGCCTCGAGTTCGTTCTCCGTCGTCTTACGCCCAAGGAACTTCGTGTACTCGCGCTGGGCACCGTCGGGGTAGGCGGTGTGCGCCACGTAGTAGTGGATAGCGCCCGGCGCGCTGTTGATGATGTCCTTCACGATATTCGTGATGCTTTGGTTCGTGTAGGTTCGCGAGACGCGCGTGTTGCCGGGGTTGGCCGGTGTTTCCGCCTCGAACGCGAGGACTTCATGGAAGTTTACATAGCGCTCCAGGATGAGCTTGCGCAGGTCGCTCCATTCGGGGGACACGCTCGTGATCTCGCACTCGGCGTGCAGCACGTCATTGAAGTACACGCGCACGCGCCACGCGGGGCCGGCGCCTTCACAGTCCGGGGGCAGCAAGCCACGCACAAGATCGGGGCGGTCCGGTGCGGTGCGCACGACCTCGAGTAAGTCCACCTGGTCATACCAGAAGCGGCGGCGGCCCCAGGGATCGACGAGTTCAATACGGTAGTCCATAGTGCATTACCACCAGCGCGCACGGTACGCCACGGTGATGGCGGCGGTGTGCGTGCTGTCCGGTTCGTCGGTGTAGGTGAGGGTCGTATCGCCGGGCGCGAGCCGTGGAAACACGCCCTCGGTATACGGCGTGACGTCCAAACCATCGAGCGTGACCCGGCCAGCGGCCGCGTCGAACGCCAGGGTTTCGCCGTCGTTCACCGTGCCCGTGTAGTGCATCGTGCGCGTGCCATCGCTGATGGCCGGCGCGATGAGCGCACCCGTGGCCAAAAAAGTGATGACCGGTTGCGCATAGACGTTGCCCGCGTTCGTGAACACCTGTGTGCTGTCCGAGGCGGTGACGTTCCACGCGAAACTTGTTTGCTCTTCGGCCTCCTCGTAGGGATTGGCCGCTTCGAGAGTAAGCTTGAACGTGGCCGTGCGTTTCTGGCGCACGACCTCCCGCTCGAAACCCGTGCGGCGCACGCGCATCCGCCGGCCAGCGCGCAGGCTGAGGAAGGTCTCGCTGACGCCGTCGCCCGCCGCGGTGATCACGCCATCGAGCGCGGCCTCGGCGGCCTCGAGGGTTTCGAGGCCCGTGAACACGCCGGTCAAGGTGATCGCGCGCGCGTCGCGGCCGCCCACCTCCTCCTGCTTCTCCGCGACGGCCGTGGTGCGTTCGTCGAAGGTGTAATCGCCAAGTACGATGGGCATGGTGGGTCTCCTGAAGAATTGGGGACTGTACCAAGCGAGTCCCCGAGCGCGTGGACTGTCCCCAATTCTTCAGGGAACAGGCATTACACGGACTGACACGGACTAACGTGGGCTGCGCCCACAACCCAAGGATCGAATGGCGTGTTCCCCGGTTGTTGGCTCGCGGTTCAGGACGGCTTGGGATTAGGCCCCATACGCGTTAACTTAAGAATACAGCCCTGACAGTACCGCCTTGCATCATCAC
>CAZMVU010000272.1:0-4849 GCA_964569295.1 uncultured Nitrospirales bacterium | reverse complement strand
CCCGAATAACTTCTTGTTGTTCTTTATACGAGTCAGTGCCTAAGGCACTAACGTGAAGTTCCAGGCGCTTGACAAGTCTAAATGCTTATCCTGCAAGGATTTAGCCTTATATGAAAATGTTCCGCTGCTGGGTACACGCCAACACTGAAGGGACAAACCACGTTACTTTCGCAAGTCCAATGTTGCGTGGTCTTTCCCCGGTACCTCCCCATTCAAGCCAATCTCTGCATCTGCGTCATCCGCGTCATCTGCGGTTAGTTGCCCCCTCGACAGAAACGCCGCCGCATTGTAGCGTTCGGTGAGAGGGCGTGTTCAGAGGACGCAGGGGGCGGCGTCCCTCCCTTTCGTGGTACTTCTGGTACTTTCGCCGCAGGCTGCGCGACAAAAAAAAGCGGCGGACACCGCACCCACAGGGCTTGCCCGCGCGATACCATGTCCGCCATAGTCCGTTGGGGGACGGCGCCGTACTCAGACCTTGAAGTCGATCTGATGGCCCTGTCCCTGAATCCCAGCGGATTCAATGAGTTTCGTGGCCATTTCGCCCTCCATTTCGATAGCGTCCTTTTGGAGCGACGCCGTCTTGGCAGCGTATTGGGCCGCGAATTGGGCGTTGCTGATGCCAGCAGCGCCACCGACAGAAGAAATGTCTGCCATAGCCTACCCTCCTTGGTTGGACTGATCAGATTATATCCCGAAAATCCCGCAGTTGCAAGCAAAAAAACGGTCCAAATCGCGCAAATGTATAGTACCGCACCCAGATCAACCCCCGATACCCAGCAAACGGCCCCCCTGAAACACCAGCACCGCCAGCACATACGCGATCGCTGTCGAGTACACAGTCGAGAAGATCGCCCATTTCCACGATCCGGATTCCCGGCGGATGACCGCCATGGTCACAAAGCACGGCGCGTAGATCATGACGAAGACCATCAGCACAAATGCCTTGAGCGGTGACCAGTCAGGGGCCTGTTGCAATCGCTTTGGCAACGATTCCGATCCATCCACCTCCATGTCACCCATGGAATAGGCGGTACCAAGGGTGCCCACGATCACCTCCTTCGCGGCAAATCCTCCAATGAGTGCGATATTGGTCCGCCAGTCAAAGCCCGCCCATTTCGAGAGCGGCTCGAGCGTTCGCCCGAGCCGGCCAGCGGCACTGTAATGCAGCCGCTCAGCGTCGTTTATGTCGGTTTGGTGCGCCTCAATGTCGGTTTCTGCGGTAGCCGGAACCGTGGCGGTGCCTTCTCCGGGGGGGTGTGGAAAGTACATCATCGCCCAGAGGACGATGTTGATCGCCAGAATTACCGTGCCCGCCTTTTTTATGTAGAGCCAGGTTCGCTCGGTGGTATGCCGGAGCACGCCACGCACTACGGGCATGTGGTAGGGCGGCAGTTCCATCACAAAGGGCGTCTGATCACCACGAATGACGAATTTGCGCAGCACCCAGGCGGCGCACAGCGCCACAACCCATGAAATCGCCCAGAGCAACATCATCATTTCTGTTTTGTGGTGGGCGAAAAACGCGGCAATGAGCATGGCATAGACCGTCATCTTGGCACCGCAATTCATGAATGGCGTCACCAGCATGGTCACGAGCCGGTCCTTTTCCTCACGCAGGGTCCGTGTCGCCATAACGCCCGGCACCGCACAGCCCCCGGCTCCAAGGCCGCCAGACACGATCATGGAAAGCATACTCTTGCCCTGGAGCCCGAAAGTTTGCAGCACGCGATCAAGTATGAACGCCACCCGGGCGATATAGCCCGTATCCTCGAGCGCGCTGATGAACATGAACATGACGAAGATGAGCGGCACGAAACTCATCACGCCCCCCACGCCGCCGATGATTCCGTCATCCAGCAAGGAGTGCAACATCGGGGCATGTGCCTCGAGACCCGCGATGGTGCCGGACAGCCTGTCGAACAGCCATTCCATCCAACCTGTAGGCGATACCCATCCGCCGAACCAGGGAATCCATGCCCATTCATCCGTCAGTTTGAACACCGTGAAGAAAAGCGCCGCCACCACGCACACCATAGCCACTGGCCCGACAAAGCGGTTGCACACAATGCTGTCGATGCGGTCGGTCATATCCTGGCGCGCTTCGCCCGTCAGCGTAACGCTGTTCATGACCGCACCCGCCGCGAAGCCATAGCGTCGCTCCGCTATGATCGTGGCCGGTTCGTCGTTGAAGTGCGACTCGACAGCAGCCACCGCCTCACGCCGGGTCTTCTCGAGCCGGGGCCAATGCGTGCCGCTGCGCACCTGCACTTGCGCCATAAGCTCTTCATCGCCTTCGAGCGCTTTCACCGCCACCCACCGTGGATTGAACCGCGCCACCAGTTCCGGCACTTGGGCAAACGCCTGTTCGAGCCGATCTACTTCGGCGTTCACCTCATGCCCATAGGTGACCGGTTTCGGCTGGGCGCTGCGTTCGCCTGCAATGACCTGGGCGCAGGCCTCCCGCAGCGCATCGAGCCCCTCTCCACGGCTGCCGACCGTGGGAATCACCGGCACGCCCAGCAAGGCTCCGAGCCGGTCCGCATCAATAACATACCCCCGTTTGCGGGCGATGTCGGCCATGTTAAGCGCCACGACAATGGGCACCTGCATCTCCATGATCTGGATGAGCAGGTATAGGTTGCGCTCGAGGTTCGCGGCGTCCACAACATCGATGACGAGATCCGGGTTGTCGTCGATGATGACGTTGCGCGCCACAATCTCCTCGCGGGAGTAGGCGGTCAGGCTGTAGGTGCCAGGTAAGTCGACCACGGCACTGCGTACGCCGCGCAGGTAGACCACCCCCTCTTTACGCTCGACGGTGACGCCCGGGTAGTTGCTGACCTGCTGAAGCGTGCCCGTCAGTTGGTTGAAGATGGAGGTCTTACCCGCGTTCGGATTCCCGGAGATTGCTATGCGCGCCACGCTTACATGTCCTCTACTTCAATTTCTTTGGCCTCGCTCATACGCAGCGCGAGATAATAGCCTTTGAGCGTCACCTCGACCGGATCGCCCAAGGGGGCATGCCGCTCGACGCGGACAGTCGTCCCGCGGGTCACCCCCATATCGAGCAGGCGCTGGCGAATACTGCGCGATCCTTCGCCGCGAATACGTACGATTCGGGCGACATCCCCGGTCACGAGATCGAACAGTGTCTTGGGCATGCGCATTCCCTTACTACTCCATGAGGGTCTGTTTACGACTGCCGGTGGAATGCCGGCCACGTCGCGCTACACGCGCGGCCCCGCCGTGTCGCGCACATAGACCTTGCCTGCCATTCCCCGTCCCAGAGCGAGCCGCGTATCCCCCACGGCGATAGCCACGGGACCTCCCCAGTGCTTGCGTTGCACCATCACCACGACCCCCTCGCGCAGCCCCATATCCGACATGACCCGGCGAAACGTGCTCCCGCCCTCGAAGGCCGACACCACCGCCTGCTCCCCCGCCTCGATGTCCAGCAAGGTGCGTTTGTTGCGCACCCCGGCCTCCGGCCAGCTATCCTTTGCTCGCGGCGGCGTCATGGCATCGCCCGGTGCTGATCACTGCGGGCGGCGAAACACCCATTGCAGTCCGCGGTTTTCGGGGCATTGCAGGCGCACACACACCCGCAAACATTGTCGCGCCCGGTGAGGGCCGCATAGCTCCGTCGTATAAGCACACCGGCCGCACCCGCGACTATGGTTACTACAATCAAGATTTCCATCATAGTGGTCTCGCTCCGGCGGTAGACACGTCCGCGCGGAGGCTATCTGGCCGCCTCCGATGCGTCCGCGGCGCCCGTGCTGTCTGTATCGAATGTGCTCATGATTTTGTGTACCTTGGTGAGCAGTTTCGGGTCGTCCATGAGCTGCTGCATGAGCCACACCAGCCGCTGGCCCGTCTCCAAGCTGACTAAGTGCTCCATCTTGCACGCGTCACCGCTGGCCACCTCATGCGTCGCGCCGAGAACCTGCTCAAAAAAACGCGTCAAAGTCGCGTAGTTCTGCTGCACCCGCACCGCAATACGCTCCCCCGCCTCGGTGAGCAAAAGAAACCGGTTCGGGTCTTCCATCACCCAACCCCGCTTCTTGAGTTGCGAGAGCGCCATCGAAGCAGCGCCACGCGAGACCTCGAGGAAATCGGCCACATCCGTGGCGCGGGCATAGCCTAACTCTTTGCGCAGACTGTCGATAGCGGTCAGGTAATGCGCCATCGAGTGGGTCACCACATTGTGCTCGAAGTCGCGCCAATGGGTGGCGTCGTTGGCCGTTCGCTTCACCATCTTATCTCCTGTTCAAAGCCGTCAACAACCCGCCTAGACCAATTATAACATGTTTGACCTGCTAAACCAACGCGAAGCACGCCAAGCAGGTAGACACAATGTAGCGGCTGCATCCGTCCAGGAGGCTACACAGGTAGTAGAAGGTGCCGGAGATGTTCACGTACGAAACGCCGATATGCCAGTGTTCATGCGGTTTCAGCGGCTGTTCAATGTCTTGCCCTTGCCCGTGACTTTCCTGTTCCAGCGCCCGAGCAAGCCGGCACGGCTCAGCACGCGCCACACCGTCACCGGGCTGGCGGCCACCACATCTTCGTCGAGCATCATGAACGTGAGGCGGCGGTAGCCCTCCAACGGATGGGCATGGTAGTAGTCGACAATGGCCTGACGTTCGCCGGGCGTGAGCCAGAAATCCCGCGGCACTTTGCCATTGTGTTCATTGGCCTTGCCGTAGCGTTTCTTCCAGTCGAAGAACTTGCTGTGCGAGATGCCGACCCAGCCCACGAAGCGGGTCTGGGGGAGCCCTGTCTTTTCCGACCAGCCGGCCACGAAATCGATGAGGGCGTCGCGCGTGTCATGGGGAACCCAGGCGCC
>CAZMVU010000271.1:0-4925 GCA_964569295.1 uncultured Nitrospirales bacterium | reverse complement strand
AGGGAGGGCGAGCGTACCCGCGAGCCGGAACTCGACGTAAGACCCCAAGACGGCGGCCAAGAGCGAGCCTTCCAGGGAGGGCGAGCGTACCCGCGAGCCGAACATGCATCCTGCCCCACAAAAACGAGGGAGGGCGAGCGTCCCCGCGAGCCGAAACTCGACGTAAGACCCCAAGACGGCGGTTGGGGGCAACCGCCATCCGACGCGCCGCACTTTTCAGGCTGGATAAGGCGCAATGCTTCGACCGATTCCGATGCGCTCGCAATCTTGCCGTTCTTTATTGCCCGATACGATCTGTAAGGCAGTAACGTGCAGCGGCATCTCCTGCCCCACCGCAACGCGCCTCAGGGCGCGGCCAGATCGAGGCAGCCGATCACATAGACGTAGAGGCTTTCCTTGAAGCGCTTGAGGTTGCGCTCCTGCAACGGGTCGCTGCGCCATGTCTGCCAGTTGAATGCCCCGCAGACGAAATAGCTGTAGACCATGAAGTCCACGTTGCGCAGCATGATGCCCGGGTCCACTTGCCAGCTCATGAAGCCCTGCGCCCGCGCCCGCCGCAGAATGCGCCGCACCGCGCGGTACAGGGCGAGCGAGCGGTCCGTCCCGAATTCCCGCAGGGCGGGGTCGGTCTCGAGCCAATGCCGCACGTAGAGCCGCGCGCGCATGGGGTTCGCGCTCACATGGCCCACGAAAGTATCGACAAAATTGCGCACCAGCCGATGCCAGCTGGCCGCGTCGGTTGGGGTTCCAGCCGCCAGCACCTGCTCGAGTTGTGCCACAAGGGCCTCGTCTTCGCTGAACAGCCGCGCGTATACCGCGGTGTACAGGGCGTGTTTCGTGCCCACGTGGTGGTGTACCGTGCCGATGTTCAGGCCCGCTTCCGCCGCTATCTGGCGCGTGGTCACCCCGTGGTAGCCGTATTCCGCGAAGAGCTGGGCGGCGGCGGCGTGTATCCGGGCGATGCTCTCCTTGGCCGAGCGCCGCCGGGTTTTCGGCTCCATAGAATTGCTTCCCCTTCCACAGTTGCAGCCCTACAAGGACCATGCGAGTCTACCCCCCGCACGACACGCCACGCAACCCACTGGCACACGGTTTGCTCCCCTCCCTATGCACAAAAGGCAACATGCGCGGAAAGACGGAACCAAGGAGCAAAAGCATCCCATGAAACTCCTTCTTATTCAACATGGCCACGCCAAGGACAAAAGCGAAGATACCGACCGTCCGCTCACGGCTCACGGGGAACATGTGATCGACTTGGTGGGAAGTTTCCTCTCACAGAAGACCCGCGTGGAGGAAATCTGGCACAGCGGCAAACTGCGCGCACAGCAGACCGCCCAGCATTTAGCGCCGTTTGTCGGGCCGGAAGCCCCTATCGTGCGCAATGAAGACCTCAAGCCCAGCTCGCCGGCGCCTCCCATCGCCGAACTTGTCGTGCGGGAAGCAAAGAATATCGCTATCGTGGCCCATATGCCGCACCTCAGCAAGCTCGCGTCCTTTCTCTTGAGCGGCAACGAGGAAGACGACATTATCGCTTTCGAGAAGGGCGGTGTCGTATGTCTCGCGCAAGACGCGGGCAACTGGCAGGTAAGCTGGATGGTAACGCCCACGCTGCTGGGAGTGTAACCAGCGGAAACTGTTTCCACTCGTTACAAATACGGTTCAATTTCCTACAACCTCATCGGTGACGCCTTGCGTATCTTCCCAGCCAGGCGGTATGTGTATGGTGCGCGCCGGAGAATATCGAAGATGAAAAGGAGCCTGCGCTATGGGCCACGAGCACCACGAACACCATGCGCATGATAACGGGGGGGGACACGAGCACAGCCATCGCGAGCACCACGCGCACATGATGGCAGATTTCAAGCGCCGCTTCTTCATCTCTCTGGTGCTCACAGTGCCCGTGCTCACCCTCTCGCCCATGCTCCAGGGATGGGCCGGCCTCGAGGAAACCCTGGATTTTCCCGGTGACCTTTGGGTGAGTCTGGTCTTTTCGGCGGCGGTTTTCTTCTATGGCGGCTGGCCGTTTCTCAAGGGCGCATGGGATGAACTTTCGGACACGAACCCGGGCATGATGACCCTCATCGGCCTGGCCATTTCCGTCGCGTTCGGCTACAGCGCGGTAGTGGTGTTCGGAGTGCCGGGGCGCGTGTTCTTCTGGGAACTGGCCACGCTGGTCGATGTCATGCTGCTGGGCCATTGGATCGAAATGCGCTCGGTCATGAGCGCTTCGGGCGCCCTCGAAGACCTTGTCAAGCAGATGCCCAGCACCGCGCACCGCATTACCCAGGGCGACAACACGCAAGATGTGCCCGTGGCAGACCTTCAGCCGGACAATGTGGTGCTGGTGAAGCCGGGAGAAAAATTCCCCGTCGACGGTCTCATCGAGGAAGGACGCACCTCGGTCAACGCTGCCATGATAACCGGCGAGAGTAAGGCCGTCGAGAAAGGGCCGGACGATGAGGTTATCGGCGGCACGGTGAATGGCGAGTCGGCGGTCAAGCTGCGGGTGCGGAAGACCGGCGACGAAACCTACCTCGCGCAGGTGGTGCAGATGGTGCAGGAGGCGCAGCAGTCGAAGTCGCGCGCCCAGGGCCTGGCGGACCGCGCGGCCTTCTGGCTGACCCTTATTGCGCTCACGGCGGGTGGCGTCACCCTCGCGGGCTGGCTCATTGGCGGCCGCGAGTTTGTGTTCGCGCTCGAGCGCATGGTAACCGTCATGGTGATTACCTGCCCCCACGCGCTCGGCCTGGCAGTACCTCTCGTGGTCGCCATGACCACCGCCATCGGCGCCCGCAACGGCGTGCTCATCCGCAACCGCACCCCCTTCGAGCAGGCCCGCCAACTTGATGCCGTGGTGTTCGACAAAACCGGCACGCTTACCCGCGGCGAATTTGGCGTGACCGACATCGAGCCCCTCGGCGACACCGAGGCCGACAAGGCCCTCGCACTCGCCGCTGCCCTCGAGCGGCAGTCGGAGCACCCCATCGGTGCCGGCATTGCCGTGGCGGCGCAAGACAAAGACCTCGAGTTGCCTTCCGTCAAGGACTTCGAGGCCATCCCGGGCAAGGGCGCGAAGGGCAATGTCGATGGGAAGGATGTGAAGGTGGTGAGTCCCGGCTATCTCAAGGAGAACGACATCGACATGCCGAAGGAACCCGCCGCGTCGCTGGCCGCAGAAGGCAAGACAGTCGTGTATGTGCTCGTGGATGAAGCGCCCCAAGCCGTGATTGCGCTCGAGGACCTCGTGCGCGATACGGCAAAAGAGGCCGTGAGCGCGTTGCAGGAACAGGGTGTCAAGACCTACATGATCACCGGCGACTCGGAGAGCGTGGCGCAAGCCGTCGCGAAAAAAATGGGCATAGATGACTATTTCGCCGAGGTGCTGCCGGACAAGAAGGCGGCGAAAATCCGCGCATTGAAGAACGATGGGCTCCGGGTGGCCATGGTGGGCGACGGCGTGAACGACGCGCCGGCACTGGCCGAAGCCGACCTGGGCATCGCCATCGGCGCCGGGACCGATGTGGCTATGGAGACAGCCGATGTGGTGCTTGTTCATTCCGATCCGCGCCACGTCCTCTACACACGCCGGCTTTCGCGCGCAAACCATACGAAAACCATACAGAACCTGTGGTGGGCGGCGGGCTACAACATCGCCGCCATTCCGCTGGCGGCGGGCGTGCTTGTGTGGGCGGGCATTGTGCTTTCGCCGGCGGTGGGTGCGCTGCTCATGTCTTTGAGCACAGTCATCGTAGCTATCAATGCGCGCCTCATGCGCATGCCGGGCGCCGGCGCGGAAGCCTGACGAAGCAACGGAGGCCCCTTCATGCCGGAATTGCCAGACGTCGCGGTATTTCAGCATTACATCGAGCAGCATGCGCTGAACCGCACGATTGCACGCGTGACGGTGAACGATGACCGCCTGCTGCGCAAAGGAACTACCCCGCAGTCGCTGGGCCAACACCTGACGGGCAATCGCTTGACCAAAACCCACCGGCATGGCAAGTACCTGCTGGTGAAGCTCAGCAACGATCACTGGCTGGTACTGCATTTCGGGATGACCGGTGAGCCGCAATGCTATCCACACGGCGGTGAACCGCCCGATTACACCCGGGTAGCCATTTTCTTCGAGAAGGGCGATCACCTCGCCATTATCTCGCGGCGCATGTTGGGCCAGGTGGGTGTGACTGAATCACCCGAGCACCTCGTGGAACAAGAGGAACTGGGCCCGGATGCTCTCTCTAAGACACTTTCGGGCGATGCACTGCACGAGCTGTTCGGAGGGCGCACCGCGATGATCAAGTCACTGCTCATGAATCAGAACCTCATCGCCGGGATCGGCAATGTCTACGCCGATGAAATCCTCTTCCAGGCGATCATCCATCCGGAAACCCCCGCCAACGAACTGGACCCCGCCACCTACGACGCGCTGTTCGCCGTCATGCGGCGCGTCTTGCTAACAGCCGCCAGACGCAAGGTGACGCCCACCGACCTTCCCAAGCGCTACCTGTTGCGTGCCCGCGAGACCGATGAGCGGTGCCCACGTTGCCGGGCGGAGCTCGCGCACATCCGCGTGTCCGGCCGCGGCACCTGGATTTGTCCCCGGTGCCAGAAGCGGTAGAATCAGGGAGGGGCGCACGATTCGCACGGGAGCGCCTCAACGGAGATGCGGCATCCTGCCCTGTATGTAGGGTGCAGTGCTTCTCCCACCGTAATTCTTTAGCCATATGGCGCAAGGGGACGGACTTGTTTCGCCAATCTGCCCTGTGATAGCGAATACCAGTCGTGCGATGGGGATAGCCATGGTGTTGGCGGCACTTTGGACTGCTGTGGCTTGCCACCGCTATTGCGCGCGTGGGCTGAAGTGCATGCGTTTGTCCAAGGCGGGAGAGCAACCGTACACAGTCGCCAGCGGTGTCCTTGAATCC
>CAZMVU010000270.1:0-5045 GCA_964569295.1 uncultured Nitrospirales bacterium | reverse complement strand
AACCCAGAGAAAAACCAAATGCAAGCACATAATCCAACTCTGATGACGCAGGCCCGGAACAACCGGCGCCGTTTAACGTTGCGCGTGCCATTGGCTATACTACCCGCTCTATGAACGACGGAAGGAGCACACCATGGCGAAGAAGAAGCCACAGATGAAGGGCATCCCGAAGCGGGACGAGGTGAAGCCGCAGGACACCTGGAACCTCGGTAAGCTGTTCAAGTCTGACGCTGCCTGGGAGCGGGCCTTCGAGAAACTCGAGCAGATGGTCCCCGGCTACGAAGCGTTCCGCGGAACCCTGGGCCAATCGGCAACGCAGGTGCGTAAGTGCTTCGACTTCGACTGCGAGTTCGAGCGGCATGCGGAAGAGCTCGGCGCCTATGCCTACCTGCGCATGGCGGAAAATGTCGCGGACCCGAAGTACCAGGCTATGGCCGGGCGCTTCACGCATGTGGCCACCGTGGCGAGCGAAACGGCCAGTTTCATTACTCCCGAGCTGCGCGGCGTGCCGAAAAAGACGATGGATACTTTCCTCAAGTCGAAAACGCTCGCGCCTTACCGGTTCCAGCTCGAGCAACTCCTGCGATACCGCCCGCACATCCTGTCGAAAAGCGAGGAGCGTCTGCTCGCCATGCAGGGCGAGGTGGCGGGTACGCCCAGCAAGGTGTTTGGCCAGTTGAACGATGCCGATCTCGAGTTTGGCTATGTCACGAACGAGAAGGGGGAGCAGGTCGCGCTGTCACAGAGTTCATTCCGTGCGCTCCTCGAATCGCCCAAGCGCGCCGTGCGCAAAAAAGCCTTTCACCAGTTCTACAAACAATACGAGGCCCACGGCAACACGCTCGCGGCCACGCTCTCGGGTTCTGTGCTCCAGGATGTCTATCGCGCGCGCGCGCGCAAGTATCCCTCCGCGCGGGAAGCAGGGCTCTTCGGCGATAACGTGCCGGTTTCGGTTTACGACAACCTCGTGCGCGCGGTGCGCGACAACTTGGGCACGCTCTACCGTTACCTCGAGGTGCGGCGCAAAGCGCTGAAGCTGCGCGATATGCACATGTACGATACGTATAACCCGATCGTGCAGGAGAAAAAAGCGGATATTCCCTATGAGAAAGCGGTGGACACGATCTGCGCGGCCGTGGCGCCGCTGGGCAATGCGTATGTGAACACGCTGCGCAAGGGGCTTCTCGAGCAGCGGTGGGTCGACCGCTACGAAAACGAGGGTAAGCGCAGCGGTGCGTTCTCCTATGGCGTCTACAAAAAGCCGCCCTACATCCTCATGAACTACAAACCCGAGGTACTCGACTCGGTGTTCACGCTGGCGCACGAGGCCGGCCACTCGATGCACTCGCATTTCTCGAGCCAGGCCCAGCCCTATCAGTACGCGCACTACACCATCTTCGTCGCCGAGGTCGCCTCGACATTCAACGAGCAGCTCCTGGGCAAGCACCTTATGGATCGGGCGAAAACGAAGCAGGAGCGGGTACGGCTCATCAGCCGCGAGATCGACGAAATCCGCGGCACCATCGTGCGCCAGACCATGTTCGCCGAGTTCGAGAAGATGATCCATGAGGCCGCGGAGCAAGGCGAGCCGCTCACGCTCGAAACCCTGCGCAGCCTCTACCGGCAATTGCTCGATGATTATTTCGGCCCGGACTTTACCATCGACGAGGAACTCGACCTCGAGTGCCTGCGCATCCCGCACTTTTACAGCGCGTTCTATGTCTACAAGTACGCCACGGGCCTCTCGGCCGCTATCGCCTTGTCGCGACAGGTGCTCGCGGGCCGAACGCAGGAGCGCGACCGTTATCTCAGCTTCCTGAAAGGCGGCGGTTCGAAGTATCCGCTCGATCTTCTTCGCGATGCCGGCGTCGATCTCGAGAAACCGGAACCTGTGGCGGCGGCTATGACGCGCTTCGCGGAACTGGTCGATGAGCTCGAGGAATTGGTGTGAAACCGCTTACGAAAACAGGAAGAGACATAAGACGCCGGTGTCGCACGGTCTGGAGACCGGCCACAACAGTAGCCGGTAGAAAAGAGGGACGAAGATGAGACTTGCCACTGTTGCAATGATGATTGTGAGTATGAGCCTGGTGGCGCAGGCCGATGTGCCGGATACGGGCGAACCGCATGTATTCCTGGCGGATGCAGAACAGCTCATGGAGGTGCGGGCGCGCGTTGCCGCGGGGGACCCGGCTTTACAGCCCGCCATGGACAAGCTGCTGGCTGATGCCAAGGAGGCGCTCGAGGCGGGACCGTTCACGGTGGTCGAGAAGCCGATGACCCCGCCCAGCGGCGACAAGCACGACTACATGAGCGTCGGGCCGTACTGGTGGCCGAATCCGGATACGGAAGATGGCCTTCCCTATGTGCGCCGGGACGGCGATGTGAACCCCGAGCGGTACGAATACGACAATGTGCGCCAGTCAAAAATGTCCAGCGCCGTGCGTACGCTGGCCCTCGCCTACTTCCTTACCGGGGAAAAGCGTTACGCCACGCACGCGGCCCGGCTGCTGCGGGTGTGGTATCTCGATGAAGAAACCCGCATGAATCCCCACCTCGAATACGGCCAGGCCATTCCCGGGCGCGTCGACGGGCGTGGCATCGGCATTATCGATACCTTGGGGTTGCCCCTTGTGCTGGATGCCGTGGGCATGTTGCAGGCCTCGGCGGCGTGGACGGACGAGGATCAGCGGGGGCTTCAGCAATGGTTCTCGGATTACCTGGATTGGATATGGACCCATCCCTATGGCAAAGCCGAACGAAACACGCGCAACAACCATGGCACGTGGTACGATGTGCAGGCGGTGGCCTACGCCCTGTTCACGGAACGCGATGAGAAGGCGCGCGAGGTGCTCGAGAGCGTGCCCGAGAACCGGATAGCGAAGCATTTCGAGCCCGACGGCCGCCAGCCCCACGAACTGGCCCGGACGAAGTCGTTTGCATACAGCACCATGAACCTGCGTGGGTTCTTCTACCTCGCCACAATGGGCGCGCAGTTCGATAGTATCGACCTGTGGCGCTTCGAGACCGAGGACGGCCGCAGCCTGCGCCAGGGACTCGACTGGATTCTGAAGCATGCGTTCGGTGACGGTGAATGGGAATTCGAGAACATGACGCCCATCACTCCCGGCCGCATGCTCCCCCTGCTGCGCATGGCGGCTGTCGCCTACGGGGAATCCGCCTATGAGGAAAAGCTGCACGAACTCGCGGGCGAGGACTGGGCCGCGGACCGCTGGAATCTGCTTCACCCCGCACAATAGGCGGCGGCGTGTTGGTGTACTACCCTGTGTGTCTGCATGAGTGATGCTTCCCCAAGCGCACACTGGTGCGCATAAAGGGACCGGCTGAGAATAGCGAGGGGCTCGAAAGGAGTGTTCATGAGGATTCAGGTACTTGTGTTACTGGGGCTGTTGTTCGTGTTCAGCGCTTCGGCGGAGATGCTCGACACCCTCACCCGCCAGCAAAACTATGAAGCGCGCCGCAACAGCAGCTCGAATGCGGATCTCGAAAGCAACGGCGACGCGCGCGCGATCGCGAGCGGGGACACGCTGGTGCTCATGGACGAGGAAGGGCCGGGGATCGTCACGCACATGTGGAACACCATCGCGGCCTTTGATCCGTTTCATGGCCGCTCGCTTGTGTTGCGCGTGTACTACGACGGCGCGGAACAGCCGAGCGTGGTGTCGCCGTTGGGCGACTTCTTCGCAGTGGGGCATGGTGCGTACCGCGAACTCGAATCGGCGCCCGTGGTGGTCACGTCCCACGGACGCAGCCGGAGTTGCTTCTGGCGGATGCCGTTCCGCGAATCCATCAAGATCACCATGTCCAACGAGTCGCCTGAGTACGATGTGGATTCTTTCTACTACTACATCGACTGGCAGAAGCACGAGCGCCTGCCGGAAGACACCGCCTATTTTCACGCCAAGTACCGTCAGGAGTTTCCGGCGAAGCCCGGCAATTACCGCATACTCGAGACGGCAGGGCGCGGCCACTACGTCGGCACCGTGCACTCGGTGCTCCAGATGGAATCGGGCTGGTACGGTGAAGGCGATGATTTCTTCTACATCGACGGGGCGGAGGCGCCGCAGCTCAAAGGCACCGGCACCGAGGATTACTTCGGTGACGCGTGGGGCTTGCGCGAGTTTTCCGCGCCCTATTTTGGAGTGCCCTTGTATGAGGGGGTGGTCACGGGCGATCGGGTTACCGCCTACCGCTGGCACATCCCGAATCCGATACCGTTCAAGGAATCGCTACGCGTCGAGATGGAGCACAAGGGCAGCATTTACAACCTGACGAGCGGCATCGCCAACATGGAACTCGGCGGCTACAAAGAGCGCAATGACTGGGTGAGCTCCGTGGCCTTTTGGTATCAGTACCCGCCTGTCCCTTGCACGGAAACACTTCCCCCGGCTGCCGAGCGTATCGCGCCTTATCACATCACGCCCGGCAACGAACTCACGTACCGGGCGGACCCGCCGTTTTTGGTTCTCGACGATCCCCCGTTCCTCGCCTACATTCCCAACACCGCCGACGCCACGTTCGAGATAGACTTCGAGGTCGAGGAAGACGGCCGCTATGTGCTGGCGGGCGTGTTTCTGTACGGCATCGTGGGAGGCATCTATGATATTGCGCTCGACGGCAAACCGCTGGGCCCGCCCCGCGATTTCGTCTACGGGCAGTACGATCCCGTCTGGACGGATCTCGACACGCATGATCTGAAAGCGGGCACCCATACCCTGCGATTCGAAGGGGTGGACGCCGTGCCCGCGGGTGTACGCGCCATCATGCCGAATCTCCACGGGCTCGGCTGCGCCTACCTCGTCCGGCTTCGGCTCGATGACTTGGAAGGCTACCGTGTTGTTCGCGACGCGATGTTCGACAAATAAGGCAGTCATCTGGCGCACCGCTTTCATCAACAGACTTGCGTCCATTTCGCCAGGCGTGCGAAAGCAGGCCTCCAGAAAAAACGCCGGGAACGCTGTCATAAGACCGGCTCTGGATTCCCGCCTGCGCGGAAATGACGGCCTGTTGCGATTCTGCAACGG
>CAZMVU010000269.1:0-5078 GCA_964569295.1 uncultured Nitrospirales bacterium | reverse complement strand
TTCGGCTCGCGGGGACGCTCGCCCTCCCGGGGCTCCTGTGTTCTGGGTTCTGGGTGGCGCACACGTTTTGCCTATCTGTTCCGTGATAGCGAATACCCGCGTGCGACGGGGATAGCCATGCCGTTGGCGCAACTTTGGAGTGCGGTGGCTTGCCACCGCTTTTGCGCGCGTGGGCTGAAGTGCGTGGGTGCGTCCAAGGCGGGCGAGAATCTGTGCGCAGTCGCCAGTGGTGTCCTTGTATCGTTCTCGGGCTCGTGATCGGGGCACAAGGGACTTGGGTTGAGGGCCACGAAGCCCTTTTCTTCCGGCTTGCGCGCCAAAGTCCACCCACGGGCCTTGGCAAGAAAAGCGGTGGCAAGCCACTGCGGTCCAAAGGGCGCATCCATGGTGACTCATAGAGACAACAGGTGGGCCAGAACCGCTCCCCGCGCGGATACCGGGGAGTTCTATGACGTAAGAGAAACGGCTCACGGCAAACGGCTAAAGAATTACCCCAAAGAAAGGTTTTCCCTCGCTTCTTCTCCTTCTCCTGCTTGCCGCTGCCATTCTGCGCTTGCATCCTTCCGCGCGCGGCCCGTAGGATGCTGAGGGTGTATGTATCGAGGAAAGGCCCCAACGAACGTAATATGTGTGTCCGTAGTGCATATGCAGTACTCGTACTTTCCGGCATGGTGCTCACCGGCTGCACCGGCGCTGGGGACCGGATGTCCGAGGGCGTGACCGTGTTGACGGCGTGGGCGCACTCGGGCCAAGAGGCGGAGCGCGAGCTATTGCAGCGGTTCGTGCGGGAATTCAACGCTGAGCACGGCGATGTGCGCGTGGACATCACCTTTCTCCCCGACGGTTCGTACAATGCGCAGGTGCAGGCGGCTGCGCTCGCGGGCGATATGCCGGACCTGCTCGAGTTCGACGGCCCGTTCCTCTACAACTACGCGTGGCAGGGCCGCCTGTATCCGCTTGACGACCTGCTTCCCGAGGGCATGCGCGAGAACGTGATCGACACCATCCTCGCCCAGGGCACGTACCACGAGAGGCTCTACAGCCTGGGTATGTACGACTCGGCCCTCGTGCTCTATGCGCGGCGCAGCATGCTCGAGGCGGTGGACGCGCGCATACCGCAAGGCCCGGATGACGCATGGACCATCACGGAGTTTAACCAGCTCCTCGCGGACCTCGCGGAGAAGGACGACGATGGCCAGGTGCTCGATCTCAAGATGAATTACACCGGCGAGTGGTTCTGCTACGGGTTCTATGCGTCGCTGCTGTCCGGCGGCGGCGGCCTCATCGACCGCGAGGACTACAGCCAAGCGGCTGGCGTGCTCGATGGCGAGGCCTCGGTAGCGGTGATGGAGCACTTCCAGGACTGGTTCGAGGAGCACGGCTACATCGATGCGAACGTGGACGATGCGGCCTTCACCGGCGGGCGCGTGGCGCTGTCGTGGGTGGGCCACTGGATGTACCCGAGCTATCACGAGGCGATCGGCGACGACCTGCTCGTGCTGCCGCTGCCGGATTTCGGCGAGGGCATGCGCACGGGGCAGGGCTCGTGGAACTGGGGGATCACGGGCAAGTGCGAAGCGCCGCGCGCAGCCATGCGGTTCATCGCGTATCTCATGGAGGAGGAACAAATCCTTGCGATGACCGAAGCGAACGCCGCCGTGCCCGCGACATACAGCGCTATCGAGCAGGCGAAGGTCTATGCGGAGGGCAGGCCGCGCCACCTTTTCGTGCAGCAGCTCACCGGCGGCCACGCCGTGCCCCGGCCGCGCACGCCGGCCTACAGCGTGATCACCGACGCGTTTCAGTCGGCGTTTCACGACATTGCCAACGGCGCGGACGTGCGCCACACGCTCGGGCTCACCGCTAGCACCATCGACCGTGATATCGAAACCAACCAAGGCTACCCCTTTCTCGAAGATGTTCAACCCGAACTCGAAAAGTAGCGCGCCGCGCGAATACCTTATCGAACGGCTCATCGGCCCGCTCATGGCACTGCCGGGGCTGCTGGGGCTGGTGGTGTTCATCGCCGTGCCGTTCATGCTCGCGCTCGTGCTCTCGTTCACGAACCTGCGCATGGGGTCACCCCTGCCTACCGAGTTCGCCGGCGCGGAACAGTACGAGATCGTGGCCTCGGACCCGGCCTTCCGCCGCGCGGTTTTGAACAACGTGCTGTTTGCCGTGGTTATTGTGCCGGTACAGACGGCCTTCGCGCTCGGCCTCGCACTGCTGTTGAATCAGCGGCTCAAGCTCATGCCCTTCTTTCGCACGTTCTTCTTTATGCCAGTCGTGTTTCCCATGGCGCTGGTGAGCGTGGTGTGGGAACTCATCTACACGCCCGGCCCGGGCGGCGCGATGAACGGCCTCATCGAGACCATCTCCTTCGGCTATCTCGGCCCCTACGACTACCTGAACAACCCCTATACCGCGCTGCCGGCGATCATGGTGCTCAGCATCTGGCAGGGCGTAGGTTTTCAGATGGTGGTCTTGCTCGCGGGGTTACAATCCATCCCCCACACGCTGTACGAGGTGGCCGATCTCAATGGCGCCGGGCCCTTCCAGCGCTTCTGGTATGTCACCCTGCCGCAATTGCGGAACCCGCTTATCTTCACCTGCCTGGTGACCACCGTGCTCGCGTTCCGCCTGTTCGCGCAGGTGGACATCATGACCCAGGGCGGGCCGGTAAATGCCACGGTGACCATCATGTACCTTGCGGTACAGGAGGCCTTCGCCCGGCAGAACATCGCGCTGGCATCGACCATGACGGTGGTGTTCTTTGTCCTCGTGCTGGTGTTCACGCTTCTCCAACGGCACGTGGCGAAGCAGGAGGGGCAAGTGTGATGCCGCGGCCGCTGACGCAAAGGGAAAAACGGCGCCGCCGCCTCCTGCGCAACGTGGGGATTATTTACCCGCTCCTGACCGTGGCGTTGTTCATTTACCTCGGTCCGGTTATCATCATGCTTGTGGGCAGCCTGAAGCCCGATGCGCGCGTGCTCGCCGAGGCCGGCAGCTTGAAGGCGTTTGTGCCCAGTGAGGCGAGCCTCGAAAACTACTTCGACGTGTTTGACCGGGTGGATTTTGGCCGCTACCTGTTTAACTCGGTATTCATTACCGGCAGCATCGTCGTGAGCGCGATTTTCATCAACTCGATGGCTGGCTACAGCTTTGCGCGGATTCGCTGGCGCGGGCGCAACGCCTTGTTCGTGCTGGTGCTCGCGCTCATGATCCTGCCGCTCGAGGCCATCGCCGTGCCGCTCTTCTACCAGGTGACGCTCTTCGGCTGGCGCGACACCTACATCGCGCAGATTCTCCCCTTCATCGCGAACCCCTTCGCCATCTACCTCTTCTACACCTTCTTCCTCGGCATGCCCCGCGAGCTCGAGGAGTGCGCGCGCATCGACGGGGCCGGCTACTTCCGTGCGTACTGGCAGATCATCATGCCCAACGCCCGTCCCGCAATTGCCGCGGTGACCATCGTGTTGTTCCTCTTCTACTGGCAGAGCTATCTCTGGCCGCTCATGGTGACCATCGGCGAGGAAGTGCGCCCGTTGCCGGTGGGCATTGCCGTCTTCCACACGCTGCCGCCGCTGCAATGGGGCGACATCATGGCCTTCGGCGTCATGATGGTCGCGCCGGTATTGGTGGTTTTCTTCATCTTCCAGCGCTGGTTCATCCAGGGCCTGGTGACCAGTGGATTGAAGGGGTAGGGTGCGCAAAAGCGGTGGCAGGCCAGCGCAGTCCGAAGTAGCGCCAACGCCATGGCGAGTCCCGTCGCACACTGGTATTCGCTGCCACGGAACAGATTGAGCAAACGAGCGCGCCCCTTGCACCATACGGCTAAAGAATAACCGGGATCGCAATTCCCGCCGCGCTACTTGCCGGGCACATGAAGAAGCTATCGCGGAAATACGGCGATTATGCCGTGTGTGCGGCGTAACCATTACCGCAGTCCGCACGTGATCGAAACTCCCTTACCGCGGGAATGCCGCCCGCTGGTCATCAAGGGTGGCTTTGTCTTCCGGAAACGCCCGGCGGGGATTCGAGAGGAAAACGGTGCACGGGACTGGCCGCGGCACGGCAGGCGCTCAGGCGATGTCGCGTGGCTCGGATACCTTGACCGGCTCCACGCGCCAGTAACTCGTGTCCACGAAGCGCTGCCAGGTTAGCAGGTCATGCTCGGGCAGCCGCGTGCCGAGCTTGGGCAACCAGCGAGGACGCGCCGGCTTGCGTATAAGGGGCATGTTCGCCTCTTCGGGGGTGCGGTTGCCTTTGCGCACGTTGCAGCGCACGCACGCCAGCACGAGATTCTCCCATGTATCCCCGCCGCCGCGTGACCGGGGCGTCACGTGGTCGATGGTGAGCTCCTGCTTGGGGAACCGCTTGCCGCAATACTGGCAGCGGTGATCGTCGCGCGTGAAAATGTTGCGCCGCGTAAACGGCACTTCACGCCGCACAAAGCCGTTAAAGGTGGACAGGAGGATCACTTCCGGCAAGCGAATGCGGATGGCCGGCGTATGCACGTAGCGGCCGTGTCCATTGGAGTGCAACGACAGATCGCACCACGCGTCGAAGTCGTAAAGCGAATAATCCCGAGGATGTACCGCACGTGCGTGGCCTTGGTAGAGCAGTATGAGCGCGCGCCGTGCCGTGGCGACCGTGACCGCCACCCACGACTTATTCAGGACCAGCACATGTCCGTTTAACATGACCACCTCTGCGCGGCACGAGCGCACGCGACGCTCTTTTGAGTTGGTTGAGTATAGACAACGATGTTTTTGCTGTCAACACCACATCGGGCGAAACGCATTTTTGGTTGCGGCTGTCTGCCCTCTTGGCGACACCGCACAGTTTGTCTCGAGCCCTGGACGAACGCATGCACGTAAGCCCACACGCACAAGAGCCGCGGCAAGCCACCGCACGCCAAAGCAGCGCCAAGGGTATGGTTGTCCCCGTCGCACGCTGGTATTCGCTATCCCAGCCTTGCCGAACCAAATGCGCCGCCTACAACCCAGAACGCAGAGGTCCCAGGGAGGGCGAGCGTCCCCGCGAGCCGAATATGAACCATGGCGCACGAACGGGAG
>CAZMVU010000268.1:0-5114 GCA_964569295.1 uncultured Nitrospirales bacterium | reverse complement strand
GGGAGGGCGAGCGTACCCGCGAGCCAAAACAAAAAGGAGGGCGAGCGTACCCGCGAGCCGAAACAAAAGGGAGGGCGAGCGTACCCGCGAGCCGAAACAAAAGGGAGGGCGAGCGTCCCCGCGCCGATACCGGCGCGGTTATGAAGTACGGAAAACGGCGCACGGCAGACCGCTGAAGAATTATGCCTGCCCATCGCTGGGTTGAGGGCAACGCCCCTGTTAGCGCCAGTAAATGATCACCATGTTCGCGATGCCCCACAGGAACACGGTAAGGCCCAGCGGCCAGTCTTTGAGGAGGGTACGGCTCGGATCGCCGCCGCCGGTTTTGTGCTGCACGAGGTACAGGTAGCGGAACAAGCCGTAGACGACAAAGGGCAGAGTGGCGTAGAGTTTGTCGGTGCCGAAGTTCTCCTCGACATCGCGTGAGCAGGTGTAGATGGTGTAGGTAAGCAACGCGCCACATGCCATAATCAAGATGAGCGAATCGAGATAGGGTGTGGTGTAATGCTGGAGCACGGCGCGGTGTACGCGGGCATCCTGCTCGAGCAGGGTGATCTCGTGGCGGCGCTTGCTCAGCGCGAGGAACAGCGCGAGGAACAGCGTACACACCACCAGCCACTTCGAGAAGACCACATCGAGCGCGATCGCACCCGCCATGGCGCGCACAACAAAACCGAGCGACACCGCCATGACATCCACAATGATGAAGTGCTTCCACACCAGCGAATAGCTTACGGTCAGCGCAAGGTAAAACAACACGGCAACCAGAAAAGCGCCATGCAATCCGAACCACGCCAGCGACAGGCTGCCGCCCAGCAACGCCGCCACCAATGCCCCCCCCTCCGGCACGCTGATTACCCCGCTCGCCAGCGGCCGCTTCCGTTTTTTCGGGTGGGCACGGTCCTGTTTGATGTCGACAATGTCGTTAAAAATGTAGGTCGCACTCGACGCCAGGCAAAACGCCGCCAGCGCGATCAGCGCGCGCACCACCTGCTGCGGGTCGCCCGCCTCCTGCGCGAAAATCAGCGCGGCGAGCACCAGCAGGTTTTTTGTCCACTGGTACGCACGCAACGACTGCCAAATGCCGCGAAGTTTGTTCACGATAGTGCCTCGATGGCCAGGGCGGACAAAGGTTGTCTTTGCCGGAAAACCGGGGGGACAGCCCACGCGCCCGCTGCTATAACCCGGGCCGGTCAGCGCGCCGGGTTCCAGCCCGATGCGCGGTTCCTGCCCTAAATGTCCATCTTTTTGAACTGCCGCTCGGGGATACTCCGGATAATCATCATGATGTAGCGCCATGGGAACGACACATATACCACATCTTTTCCTTTGGCCTGTGCCCGGAAGATGGCGCGGGCCGCAGCCTCGGGCGCGGCGGTGAGCGGCCCCGGCAGATCCATGCCGTAAGTCATTTTCGTGTCCATGAACCCGGGCTTCACCGTGAGCACCTGCACCCCCGCCCCATGCAGCCGGTTGCGCAAACCCGACAGGTAACAGGACATGGCGGCCTTCGATGCGCCATAGATGTAGTTCGCTTTCCGGCCACGATCGCCCGCTACGCTCGACAAACCGACGACGAACCCGCCCCCGCGCTGCTCGAAATGCGCGGCAAAACGCTCGAGAAGCGATACCGAGCCTGTGACATTCGTGTCGAAAGCGCGCTGAGCAAGCGTGAAGTCCGCCTGGGCATGGGCTTGCTCCGGCATATAACCGAGCGTGAGCATGACGCCGCCGGGGGTACCGCCGAGATCCTCCGCACAGGTAATCGCGAACGGCTCGTGTGTCTGGTAGGCGGTGGCATCCAGGTAGTGGGGTATGCAACGCACCCCGTGGCGAATAGCCACATCCGCAGCGATGCGCGTCACCTCGTCGAAGTCAATGTCCGCCAGCACGAGCGCATAGCCCGCTTGCGCATAGGCATGAGCCAGCGCCTGGGCGACGGTCGAGGCGCCGCCCAGAATGACCGCAGTCTTGGGCAGGCCTGTGTCTTGTGTTCTCATGGTGCATCCTTGTTTCGCGTGGCGCCCGGTTACAGGCCCACGATGCCCAGCCGGCGCGCGAGCGACGATGACAGCAGGTTACCCGGGTCCACACGCCCCTTGATTGCGCAGAACCGCCCGAGCTCGGGGTACATGGCGGCGATCGTTTCCGCCGAGGCCACGGCGTCCTTGGCGAGGTAGAGCCGGCCGCCGTGATCCAGCACGATACGGTCGAGTTCTTGCAAATACGCGCGCAGCCCCGGCTTGTTCGGGATATCGAGTGTGAGGGTGTAGCCGGCCATCGGGTGCGAGAGCAGGCCGGGATTGCCCGGGCCGAGGCATTTCAGCACCGCGAGGAACGAGGCGCGCCCCGACCCGCTCAAGCGCTCGAGTAACTGCACCAGGCCGTGCCCGCTTTGCGCCGGGAGCGTCGCCTGGTACTGCACAAAACCGCGCTTGCCATACATCCGGTTCCAGTGCAGGATGCGATCGAGCGGGTAAAAGTAGCGGTCGTAATCGACTATCACATCCCGGCTGTTGCGGTGGATCGCGTAAAACATCGTGTTGAACGCTTTGATGCTCAGCGTGTTCAGGAGAAAGCCGGGAAAGTCCAGAGGCACGTTCTTCTCACGCCGGTGGCGCACGGTATAGGGGGTGTGTGCCAGACTGGCGGGCAGCGCATCCGGCGGTGCATGGTTCCCGCGCATAAGCACGGACTGGCCGAGATGGCGCCCCTTCGCCAGACAGTTGACCCACCCGACCGAATACTGATAGTTGGCGTCCGTCTCGTGCATCGATGCCAGCGCGTCATCGAGGTCCTTGGACTTGTGGTAGTCCACACTGATATAGGCGCTCGGCACTTGTTGCAGGCGGATGCGCGCCGTGAGAATGATGCCGGTAAGTCCGACCCCCCCGGCCGTCGCCCAGAACAACTCCGGATTGTACTCCCGCGAACACAGCATCACGCCCTTTGCCGGGGTGTACAGCCCGAAATCGATCACCGATTCGCAGAATGTGCCGTCACGGTGGTGGTTCTTGCCATGCACATCGTTGGCGATGGCGCCCCCGACCGTCACGAACTTGGTGCCGGGCGTCACGGCGAGGAACCACCCGCGTGGCAGAAACACATGCAGAATATCCGCGAGCGTTACCCCGGCTTCGCACTCGAGCACGCCCGTGTCCGGGTCGAAGGACATCATCCGGTTGAGGCGGCTGAAATCAAGTACGCCCCCGCCTTCGTTCAGACAGGCATCGCCGTAGCTGCGGCCGAGGCCCCGGGGCAGGTAATGGCGCTGCTGCTGTGAGTCCAGGATGCGCTCGATAAGCCGGGGCTGCTCGGGCCGGAAGACGTGGCACGTCTCCCGGGTGAACCGGCCCCACCCGGTCAACTCTTGGCTTACACTGGGTATATTCACACGCACATTCCCCACGTCGCGCCGCGTTTACGAAGAGGGCAGTATAGCGATCACTGGGCGCCGGGTACAACTTGCCCCGGTCGGCAAATCCGGCCCATGGCGGCAGATTCTGCCTGCGGCCGCCCCACGTCCGGCCTATGCAAAAAGGGCTAGCGCATTGAAAACGTGCCACTTACGACATGGGACACCTGCTGGCACGGGCGTTGCTCCCCTATACGGCAAAAACGCAACCCCGGGAGAAGAAGCCATGCGCGTCGATCAACCCGCCTGGCGCAACATCGTCGACCTGAGCCCCCGCCCGCCCGCTGCACCCCCAGCCACAAGTGCATTCGAGACGACCCTCGCCGCCGCCAACCAACAACACGGTGCGAATGCAACATATACCGTGCAGCCCGGCGACACACTTTCCGATATTGTGCTGCGCCACATCGAGGCCAACGGCGCGCGCCCCGGACCGGCGGCGTTGTACCGCCGCGTGGCGCAGGTGGCGGAAGCCAACGGTTTGCCCGACGCCGATCGCATCATGCCCGGACAACGGCTCGACCTGGGGGAAACTGCCCCGGCGAAAACTACCCCCAAAGAACCCGTTGCACCGACTCCGTCACGAAGCGCCGCCCCCGCCGCCCCCGCCGCCCAAGATGCTCCCCCCGCGCCGTCCCGGTCACAGGCCAGGTTACACACGCAGACAACGCAAGCCAACGAACCGGACACGCCGCAAGGCACCCCGGCACCGGTGCGCACGGAGACGGCGTATCCCCTGGGTAAGCCGCCGCCAAGCACATGGATGCGCGCGCACGCACGGCTCTCACGCCATCCCTCGCCATCGGCACGCGGCGGGCCGGCCGCCACGCGCGACGTACACCGCACGGTGTTTCAGGACACCGCTGATTTCTCGCTCACAGCCCCGGAAGAGGTGGACAAGGCCGCCAGCGCCGCCACATACGCCGACAATCCGGATCGCACCGCCGCAACCCCCTGGGCCGGAATTCTCGATGCCTCGGCACGGCTTTCCTCGGACTACGGACAGCGCAAGGATCCCTTCTCCGGGCGCCCGGATTTCCACCATGGCATTGACCTGGCAGCCAAGTTCGGCAGCCGCGTGCGCTCACTCGATGCCGGCACGGTGACCTTCTCCGGCTGGCAACCCGGCTACGGCAAGGTCGTCATCGTCGATCACCACAACGGCCGTGAGTCGGTGTATGGCCACAACGCCTCGAACATGGTGGCGGAGGGCGACCGTGTCGATCCCGATTCCGTCATCGCCCTGGTCGGCACGACCGGCCGGTCCACTGGCCCGCACCTGCACTTTGAAATCCGTGAAGACGGGGAAGCCGTTAACCCGATGCCGTATCTGACAGACGAACCCGCACGCCTCGCACGGCGGTAATGGCCCCTTGCCGCCTGTCCTTGTATTCTTTTCAGGCTTGCGTGCAGGGGCCCAGTGGCTTACGCCTGCAGCCCAGGCTGGTACGGTACGGGCCGCTGGCCCTAAGGAAAGGGCAGGTTCTGGCCTACAGGGGGGCAACCGTCCCCGCGAGCCGGGAATAGAGCATCCCCGGGAGGGCGAGCCGTGACTTCTTGTTCTTTAATGCACAAGCTGGCGCGTAAGGCACTAACGCGGGCGTTGCCCGCAACCCAAGGATCGAAAGGCGTGTTCCCCGGTTATTGGCTCGCGGTTCGGAGAGACTTGGGATTAGGCCCCGGGGCTTGTCTCCGGAGC
>CAZMVU010000267.1:0-5206 GCA_964569295.1 uncultured Nitrospirales bacterium | reverse complement strand
AAATCCCAAGCCGTCCTGAACCACGAACCAACAACCGGGGAACACGCCATTCGATGCTTGGGTTGTGGGCGCAGCCCACGTTAGGCTAGTCAGATGTCTGGAACTTCGGGCCAATCACAAGCCGCCCCGAACCACCAAACACGTAACCCGTCTTCCCATCCCTGGGTTGTGGGTAAGGCCCACGTTGGTGCCTTAAAAAACCGTAACGGACACTAATGAACGACGCGAAACTGTGTGTGCTGCGGTTTACCTTCTTCCCAGTGGGTGTCGACATCACGCACCTGGGCCATGGCCGTTCCCTGCTGACACCATGCAAGCATTTTCTCGAGGTTAGCGCGGTCGCCCTCGAACACCGCTTCCACGCGGCCATCGCTGAGGTTGCGCACCCAGCCAGCCAGTCCGAGGCTACGGGCTTGGTTCGAGGTGGTGTACCGGAATCCAACGCCCTGCACGCGGCCGGATAGGATCACATGGAGTCGATGGGTCATAAGGAGTACGGCCGTTTTCCGTTGGCGGGCGGCATGCATCCGCGGTGGTTTTCCCGCTTGCGCATGCCGCCTGCGATAATGACACCAGGTATACGCACGGGAGTTACCGGGATTGGCGGTACTGTACAAGGCGCGCCTGGAATTCCGAATTGGCCAGGGCGGCCGCGGCTTTACACGCGCTCAACGCCACCTCGGTGTCGCTGCTTTCCAGGGGGGGCTGCACGGTAGTGAGCAGATTGGTGCGCCCGAGCTCTGTTATGACTTCGCACACGTATTGCACGATTTCGGTTTCATCGTTGCGCAGCATGGCGGAGAGCCGCTCAGCGCCGTTGGGATCGTCGCCCTTGAACATGGCGCCCGCGGCCTTGGCGCGGAAACGCAGGTTCTCTGCGGTCGGGTTTTCACGCCGTTCCAGGCGCCGGCGCAGAAACTGCACGGCGTTCCAGTCGCCGCTTCGCGCGAGCGGAAGCGCCGCCATGTGCTCGATGGTGGGTACATCGGTCATGATGTCTTCCAGGAGCTGGCGCCCTTCGGGTTCGCCGAGCGCGAAGAGCACGCGCGCAATGCGCAACCGGACCATGCCCGTGGCGGCGGACAGGAGATCTTTGACCTTGCGCGCCGTCTCCTCATCGCCCAGCCGCTTCAGGCCGTATATGGCGGCTTCGCCCTTCTCGGGACTCTGCTGCATAAGCAATTCGAGCAGGCGCGGTATGACCTGGCGTGAGCCCATATTCGCCAAGGCCTTGGCGGCCGGAACACTCAATTCGGGGATACGGTCGTCTGCCTGTTGCAGCAGCGTTGACTCCGTCTCTTTGATTTCTGTGAGTCCCGCGAGTACGGCCGCTTTGCCACGCACCGTGCGGCTGCTATGATCGAGTCCGCGGTTGACGAGCCGGGGCAGGAGCGGGCGGCGCTGTTCGGCGTCTGCCGTACCGCTTTCGGGCACCGCATCGACGGGATACGGGGCTTCGGGCCTGGCGGCGGGATCGCCCGCAAGATACAGGCTCAGTGTGGCATCCAGCTCCGTCTCGACATCGTTGCTGCGGGCAAGCTTCAGCAAATAGACCCGGGCTTCCTCGTTCCCGTAAAGGGTGAGAATGGTGGCTGCGCCTATCCGCAAAGGTTGATTCTGCTGCGACTCACGGAAAATCTGTCCCGCCCGGTCGATCGCGCGTTGTAGAATTTGCTTTTGTTGTCCGGTGAGCACTTGGGGCGGATCGTAGGTGCGCGGCTCGACCTCTTGTTCCTGCACACGCACCTCTTTCACGGAGTCGCAGGGAAGCCAGTGTTGTTTCCCGTTGTCTTCCATGGCCACGATCAGTTCGTCCCGTACTTCCACGATACGGAGATTCGGGATAACCGCTTCATTGTTCGCGGGTTTGACGACGATGGACACCAGGTGGTCCGAATCCACCAATTGCTGCAACGACAGGTCACCTGGCACCACTTTCACGGATTGGCCCAGGGCCATGGTGGTCGTCAACATGGCGGCCACGCCCACCAGCATAAGCTTGCGCATCTGTATCACCCTTTCCTTACTGCAAGATGACCGGCACGGTGCCCGATTTTCAGGCGGGTTCATCTAGTGCAACTCGTGTTTCTCGTCTTTAATTACGCGTTCAAGGAAGCTTTTGGCCGCTTCGTACGAGGGAACAAAGGGGTTGATGACGAGGGCCTGGAGCGCGTATTCGTACGATTTGTGGCGCACCGCCTCTACCGTGAGGCGATCGCTTTCTTTCGCTGCAAGGTACAACCCCTTCAGAAAGCGCGGGCTGTTGCCGACCTTGCGCGGCGAAATACCTTTCTTACTTACAGCGGCAGGCACCTCGACACTGCTGTCTTCCGGCAGGTCGCGAATGCACTTACCGTTCTTCATGCACACGATGATATCGTGTTCCGTTTGGTTCTCGAAAGCCGCTATGAGGGGCACGATGGTCTGATCATACCAGATGGCGTTGCGTTCGCGCGTGAGTTCCGGTATCTCCGTGAGGCGCTTGTCTTCATAGAGCTTGAGTATCTGTTTTTCCGCCTCGTGCAACACCTCCGCACGGAAGCGCGAAGCGGCCTTCTGTTTCTTCAAAATCTCTGCACGGTGGAAGTAGGTTCCGGTATTACGCGTGGGAATCATGCGGAACAACTCGATCAATTCATAATCGAACCCATCTTCCTGATGTTGCTCGAGCAGTTCAAGCAACGCGGTCATGTGGCTCCGCCCATCGATCTTCAAATCCTGAATCCAGCCGAGGTGATTCAGGCCCATGTAATCCAAGACGACATTCTCGGGGGCGGTATTCATAAGCCGGGCGACGCGCTGCAGGTAGTTGTTGGGCAGATCGGTGACGCCGACGGCATTGAGCTTCGAATACTTGATCAGTGCCTCCATCACGATGCCCATCGGATTCGTGAGATTGATGAAGGTGCAGTCCGGGTTTACCTCCTGGACCTTGCTGGCATGATCGAGTACGACCGGCAGCGTGCGCAATGCATTCGCAATACCGCCGGCGCCCAGCGTTTCGTGACCGAGCATGCTGAATTTCGGTGGGATGCGTTCATCCCGTGTGCGTGCGCGCATCCCTCCGATACGCACATGGTTCAATACATACTTGGCGCCGGTCACGGCCTCCGTGATATCCGAGGCGGGCGTAATCTGCGTGGGGAATCCACTCTTGCGAATCAAGCGCTGGCAAAAGGCCGTCACGATTTCCAGTTTGCGGCCGGCGGGCGCGTAAAGGACGATCTCCCGGACTTGCAGGTTGCGGGAAATGGCAGACATGATGAATTCGGGGATGTACACGCTGCTCCCGCCGAGGATAGCAATCCGGTCGATCATGCCGGTGAATTCTCCTGCCGTGCGGGTTGCCGTATCCTGGGCCAGTCGACCTGGCGCAGCCCCTCGGGCGCCACCAAGCAGAAGCTGCCCACGCGGCATTCCCACACGCGTCCTGCCTGAATCCGCCTTCAGTTCAGAGTTCCAAGCCGGGACAACCCTGGCAGCCATCCCGGCAAGAAATGCATACGAAAGCCGAGCTCCGCAACGGTTCCAAGGCTACCGTTACACTACCGGGAAAGTCAAGGTGAATGGGGGTACTCGCGGCGGACATCCGCAATCGCCCTTAGAAGAAGTTGCGGGCCGCCTCTGTGTGGCGTGTCAGCCTGACAGGTCGTCGGGTTCGATGAGTTTCGCGCCAGAGGCGCACAAGGGACACGACGCCGGCGCCCAACTGTCCAGGCTGAGCTGGGCGAGGGCCACGAACGGACAATCGAAGGAGGCTGTGCCGCCGCTGCGATCGATGAGTACGCCCACGCCCCGCACATCCGCGCCGCGCTTTTGCAGGTGTTCGACGGATTTCTGCACCGACCCGCCTGTGGTCGTGATATCCTCCACCACGAGCACTTTGACGCCCGGGTCGACGCGGATACCACGTTTGAGCGCCATGCCGCCGTCGCCGTTCTTCTCCGTGTAGGCCGCGCGTGCGCCGAGTGCCCGGGCGGTGGCGTAGGCCAAAACAATGCCGCCGGTCGCCGGACCAACAACCAGCTCGACGCCGGCATCGCGGAACTGGTCCGCCAGTGCGCCACAGAGCCGGTCCGTGTGTTCGGGGTATTGCAGTACGCGGGCCGCTTGCAAGAAGGCACTGCCGTGACGGCCGCTGGTGAACAGGAAGTGGCCTTCGAGCAATGCCCCGCAGTCGCGAAAAACCTGAATTACCTCATCGCCGGTCATGCCTGTAACTCCTCGATAATCTTTTCCACCGCTTCGGCGGGGTTGGGGTGCTTGAGAATGGGGCGGCCCACGACGATCATGCTGGCGCCCGCCTTGGCAGCGGCTTGCGGGGTCATGATGCGTGCCTGGTCATCCGGGCTGGCCCAGGCCGGGCGTATGCCGGGGGTGACCACAAGGGCGCCGGCGCCGATGGCCGCGCGCACGGCCCCGATTTCCTGGGCGGAACACACGATGCCGTGGGCGCCGGCCTCGACCGCCATCGCCGCCCACCGGGGCACGACCTTTGCAGGCGGTTCATCGATCCCGATGTCGTCGCGCAAGGTGCCGGCGTCCATGCTGGTGAGCACGGTCACCGCGAGGATGCGCGTGCCGCTGCCTTCCACTGACCGCCGTGCCGCCTCGATCATGGGCCGGCCGCCCGAGGCGTGGACCGTGAACAACCCTACGCCCAGGTCCGCCGCTGCCTTGGCCGCACTCGCCACGGTGTTCGGGATGTCGTGGTACTTGAGGTCCAGGAAAACCTTCTTGCCCCGGTCCTGCACCGCCTTCACGACCGACGGACCGCATCGTGTGAACAACTGGGCGCCTATTTTGAACCATTCGCACGGTCCACAGGCCTCGACGATTGTCAGAGCCTCGGCTTCGGTGTCGACGTCCAGAACGGCGATAAGCTCGGTCGGCATGGTTTGTTCCTGTGTGTTGGCTTCCTCTCCGCGCGCAATCCTACGGGGCACGGGCGGCGGTGTCAATGTGGGGGCGGGGACAGAAGGGAAGAATCAACCACGAATGGACCCAGCGCGGCACAGCCGCAACCAACGTGCCGTACGAAATCCGGATTAACCACAAAGGCACAAAGGTCACTAAGTAGTTCACAAAGATAAGAAGAAAGGAAGATTTCACCACCGAGTCACAGAGCCTCACAGAGATGATAGAAAAGGGTGCAGTTTTTGTACTACCGCGCTGTTGGTGAAAAAGTGAAGCAAAAAAGGGACTG
>CAZMVU010000266.1:0-5216 GCA_964569295.1 uncultured Nitrospirales bacterium | reverse complement strand
CACCTTCACCTTCACCTTCACCTTCACCTTCGCCTTCGCCTTCGCCTTCGCCTTCACCTTCGCCTCCTTCGCCCCACGGGCTGATGGTCGTGACAAGGGGCGTTTCAAAGCGTTCGCGCATGGCGGGGGCCATTTCTGCGGGCCGGTTGGGTTGATCGTAGTAGATCGTCTGGCTGTAGGTAAGACCGATGTAATCGCCCTGGGCAGGATCGGTGTTGGGTATGGTGCCGTCGAACCACACCCCCGAAGAGCCATAGGCATACTCATCGCCCATACACTGGACAATATCCGGCGTGCGGTCATCCAGGTAGTACGAGGTAGGGGAGGACAGCGGGAAATCGGTGGCGTAGTCGTGCAGGATCAGCAGCGATCCCGGATCGCCGGTGATGAATTCCCACGTGAGCGGGCCGGCGGTTACCGCGTCGGGCAGCCCGTCCATGGTGACGCCGTCGGGATTATTGTTGTTGCGGTAGGTCATGCCGCTTGCATTGGCGTCGTAGTCAAAGAAGGTCAGCAGCCCGTCTATGGAATGTATGCGCAGTGACGTGCGGATGTCCTCGCGGGCGCGGTAGAAAAAGTGTTCGCGCTGGGTATGGGGGCCGCTATTGGCGCCGAAATAGGCGCGAATCGCACGGACGGGCCCGGACTTGTTGACGATGAACCCGCCTTCGCCGTCACTGAAGCTGTAGTCCGAACGCGTGCAGGCGCCCGGCGCGAAGAGGGTCTTGGATTGATCGAGCAGCTGCCGTGCATCGGCCCCGCCCGCGAGAATCCGCAGACCGTCGGAAATCCAGCGATCGTGGAAATGACGCAGATAATTGGCCGTCCCCACGAACGAGTTCTCCTCATTGGTGGCGCTGCATTCGAGCGCATAGGACGTTTTGTAATCGCCTGAGAGCAGGTTGAATTCATAGGTTACGTAGGACAGTCCAGCGCCGGGATCGAGACCGCCGCCCTGGACAAACAGGTAGAGGAACCGCTCGTTTCCGTTGAGCGGATCGGCGACACGCACTTCCTCGCCGGTACCGGCCACGACGCCTTGTGGATGCCCGGCGGCGCCGTCGGCGATGTCCCCGGTATCGGCGAACATGAAGACCACCTCGTCGTCGGCATCAAGCGTGGGATCGCTGTCGGGACCGGCGAACGTTCCGGGGTCGGTGTATTGCCGGTAAGCCAATTCCGGGTCGGGGTTCCAGCAACCGGTATCGGTGTTGTCATAAAGGGCCGCAAAGGCAATGACATCGCGTTCATCGACCTGCACGGGAACCTGCTGCCAGCCATCAACATAGCGAAACGCCACCACATCGCCCGGCGCGCTTCCGATCACGCGCGGCAAATCATTCCCGGTGAGCACCACGGGATCACGCTGGCGGTGGGCGCCTGGCACAAAGCCCTCGCCTTCCCCTTCCCCTTCCCCTTCACCCTCACCCTCGCCTTCCGCGCCGCCCTCGAGTTCACCCTCGCCTTCGCCCTCGCCTTCGCCGGTGGGGGGATCGGTCGGTATCTGATCGCAGGGCAGGCATATGCCCGCGTCGCGAGCATACTCGGGATCAATGGCGTTGCGGGTGAAGTCATCGAGATCGAGGAAGTCATGGACGATAGCGTTGTACTCGCCCACGTTGCAGGCGGCGTCGCGATCCGCATCGCCATACCAGGCGAGATAGGGCCGGGCGGAGTAATCGTATTCGGCGAGGCCGAGGGGCGGCCGGTCCGGCATGTCGCTCAGGAGGAACCGGACAATATCCACGCAGCCAGGCTCACCAATGGTTATGAGCGTGGTGAAGGCGACCTGAATCTTTTCGGTCGTAGATTCTTCGAAGATAATGCCCGGTTCCGGTTCGTCCATCAGGTCGAGGACATAGCTGTCCATGAGAATCCGGTTGAATTCCCAGGCATTGCGCACACAGCAATACGAAGGTGTATTCGGCGCCTGCAAAATGGCGTCGACGAGCATGGCATGGCCCATGTCGAGCATGCCGTTGTCATCGAGGTCGGCTGTGGCGGGGTTCACGCCGAACTCGGGTATATGGTACAGGTTCACGATGGCGTCGCGTGCACGGGGATTGAACCCCGTGCTCGCGCAGCCAGCGGTGCACGCCGGCGCACAGGACTCGGGCGGCGGCTCGCCTTCCCCTTCCCCTTCGCCTTCACCCTCCCCCTCTCCTTCGCCCTCGCCTTCGCCGCCGATCACGCAGCCCATGTAGCGCGAGAGATCGCTCTCCTCGAATTCGCCCGGCACGCCACCGCCCCCCGAAACGCCGGCGAGTCCGCTCCACACCCCGATATCGGGCCATGTAAGGATGATTCTGCCGCGGTAGAAGAGATGTATCTGGAACGAGCAACGGGCCCAGGACAACGGCTGCCACACACGCACATTGTCAAAGGTAACCACCACGCGGTCATCGAGTTCCTTGTAGGAAACCGTGCCGCCTTTTGACGGGTCAAGGTCATGCAGCAGGCCGGAAACACGCGGCTGCTCGAAGTGGTGGCTGAAGGCTTCGCTGCTGGCGGTATCGCCGTTTTCGAAGGTTATGAAGCCGTTGTCGCCCACATAGAAGCGGTCGTAGGCCTGGCCATAAAGCTTCACCGTGCGATCGGATTCGAGCACGACTTCTTTATAATCGCTGTTGTCAAGATCAAGCGCGACACCGCCGGCGGGGTCGGTCAGGAATTGACCGCCGTCCCGGTTACATGCGCGGTAGAAGTTCTCCGATCCGTCGGGAATGAGCACGAGGGTTCTCCCCTCGAGGTCGTTGCTGGTGTAAAAACGCTCGGTGAACCAGTCATCGGCAGCGGCGGCATCGAGCGCCGCACAAAGGCACAACACAAACGTGGCCCACGCATGTACACGCGGGTATGGCTGGAAGGCGGCGTTTTGCAACACGTTACTCCCGGTTAGGCGCACCCTGCGCATAGCTTGCAGTGCAACGCGATTTCTCATGATTTCCCATACGCCATTCTAGCATATAGCGCGCTTGAGCGGGTGCGCGCATGGCCGTCTGCTATACTCGCGGCGCGGCCACCGCGGCCGGTGAAAGGAGCACGCAAGGATGAAAGAGAACCCACGCACGGCAGTGGTTACAGGCGCCTCGACGGGCATCGGCCGGGCCTGCGCACTCGCCCTCGATGCCGCGGGCTGGCATGTGTTTGCCGGTGTGCGCAGGGAGGAAGACGCCAACACCCTGCGCAAACGCGCCTCGGACCGGCTGCGAACGTGCCACCTCGACGTCACCCGCCCCGGCGAGATCGAGGCGGCGGCCGCGCAGGTGGCGGAAGCCTGCGGCGGGGCGGGCGTGCAGGGCCTGGTGAACAACGCGGGGATTGCGGTGGCGGGGCCGCTCGAGTTCCTGCCCATGGCGGACCTGGAGCAGCAATTCGCGGTGAATGTGCTCGGGCTCGTGCGCACTACCCAGGCATTCCTGCCGCTGCTGCGTGCCGGCCACGGGCGCATCGTGAACATGGGGTCCGTGTCGGGCCGGTTCGCATTGCCTTTCGTGGGGCCCTATGCCGCCTCGAAGCACGCCCTCGAGGCCATCAGCGACAGCCTGCGGGTCGAGCTGCGGCCCTGGGGTATCAAGGTCGTGCTGCTCGAGCCCGGCGTCGTGCGGACGCCCATCTGGGACAAAGGCCGCGCAGCCGGCGACACCTTGCGTGCGCAGATGCCGGCGGCCTGCGAGCAGTACTACGGCGCGGCCCTGGACCGTGTCCAGGCCGAGGTGGACAAGGTCGAGCCGCAAGGCGTGGCGCCGGAAGCCGTGGCCCGGTGCGTGGTAAAAGCGCTCACGGCGCGGCGGCCGAAAGCACGGTATGTCCTCGGCGCCAATGCCCGGGCGCAACTCATCCTCGGCGGCTGGATACCCGACCGCCCGCGCGACTGGCTCATCGCGAAGATGCTCGGGCTGGGGTCCGCCTGATTCCGCCCAACGTGGGCGCCGCGCAACCTTGGGATGGGCGCCGTAGACTTCAGCTCGATCCTTGGGTTGCAGGCGCAAGGATTTCGGCTCGCGGGGACGCTCGCCCTCCCTTTCCCGTCGTCATTGCGAGGAGGTCCCGCTGACGAAGCGATCGCCCCATGCGGGCAATGACGCCTTGGGCTTCAGCTCCAAGTCTTCGCAAAATGAGGGACGCTCGCCCTCCCTATGCGCCCCCCGGCGCAGAAGCCGACTTCCGTGCCGCCACCGGAAGAATGTTAAATGGAATGGAATGAAGCGTGCCGCGGGAGGGTTGGGCGGCGAACAGACTGCCTTCGGAACAGGGCCATCATGAAGGAGTATATGATAAACTGAAAAGCGGCGGAATCGGCTACAGACAGGGAAGACAGGATGTCCAAAGCAAAAGATAAAATGGCAGATGTGATCAACGCGCAACCGGACGATGCGAGCTATGACGACATTCTTCGGGAGTTGGCCTTTGCCCGCATGGTCGACCGTGGCCTCGATGACGCGCGGAGCGGCCGTGCAATCTCAAACGAGGAAATGAAACAGCGGATCGAATCGTGGCGGAAATAAGGTGAACGGACGAGGCCGCGCGCTGGCTGCGTGATATCCGTGATTACATCGCTGAGGACAACCCGGAAGCAGCGCACAAAGTTGTTTTGGGCGTATACGAGCGGGCGCAACTCCTGCGGCGCTTCCCCGAGGCGGGCTACGTCTATCGTGCTGATGGCCATACCGTGATTCGGGTTCTTCTCTACGGACATTACAGGATTGCCTATCGTGTACGCTCCCCGGATGGGATTGACATTCTGGGCATATTCCATGGCGCGATGGACATCGAACGATACCTTCGCTGACGGGTGGGCGCGAAAGGATTCATTGCGCCAATCGCTGCGCTTGCTGGCCGGCGTTCTCGGGGCAGAAGCCGTCTTCGGTGCCGGTGTCGGGGCAGGGATAGTAGCCGCCGACGTTGAAGAATTGGATGGCCCGGAGAAGTTCCGTCAGGTCGATAGTCCAAGAAGCTGTACCATCGGGATTATAGTCGCTGCTGTGTGGCGTGCAGCTTTGGTCTCCCGGGCCGGGGGCGTAGCCGTCCTCAGTACTTTCCGGCGGGTCAGCGCAGTGGAACCCTTCGGAATTAAAGAATTGGACCACCCGCAAGAGTTCGCCCATGTCGAGCACGCTGTCTTGGTCCAGGTCCCCGCTGTGGCCCCCCAGCCCGTCACCGCTGCACTCGGGCACGTATTCGTAGGCGCCAATATCGTAGTCCGAGCCGTCGGC
>CAZMVU010000265.1:0-5297 GCA_964569295.1 uncultured Nitrospirales bacterium | reverse complement strand
CTCGGGGACTCGCTCGCTTGTGTCAGTCCCGTTTTGCTTGCTCACAACTGGCACCGAAGGAACCAAAACATCGGTAGTAGAAGAACTGCACCCAAATCTTTGGTTCAGCCAGGATGGCCGGGTTGCCGTTTTTGCGTTGTGCGGTGTGGCCTTTACAGCGGTTGACACCGGAACACAATCGCTGCAGTATGCTTATAGGATGTGTACTGTGCAACCAGGATGAAGCAAGCCGCGTGCGCATCGTCCGTCGCCGCAACTTTGGCGTGCGGTGGCTTGCGACCGCTTTTGCGCAGGTGGGGGTAGGCTCACCCTGCGAAGACCCTTACATCTTCCATCTTGCTGATAATCCGGTTGGTACTTGTACCGTGCATGCAAAACTGCAAATGGGGTGACCCCTCAGGCACGCGGGTTGTTGAGCAAATGCTTGAGGTGGCACACGAATTCATGGGCTTCTTTCGGCGAGAGTTCGTCCGGCACGATATGTTTGAGTTCCTCTTCCACTTCACTCGGCTTGGCTTCCTGTGCCGGGCCGAAGAGGTACATCTGCTGCGGCAGGCCCAGTGTCGACTGGTTGCCGGACTCGAGCGCGTCGAGGATGGCCCGGGCACGCCGCACCACGCTGTCGGGCAGGCCGGCGAGCTTGGCCACCTGGATGCCGTAGCTGTGGTCGGCGCCGCCGTCGACGATGCGGTAGAGGAAGACTACCTTCTCGCCCCACTCGCGCACGGCCACGTTGAGGTTCTTGGCGCGCTCGAGTTTCTCGCCCAGTTCGGTGAGTTCGTGGTAGTGCGTGGCGAACAGGGTGTTGGCGTGGATGTGGTCGTGAATGTGCTCGGCCACGCTCCAGGCAATCGAGATGCCGTCGAAGGTCGAGGTACCCCGGCCGATCTCATCCAGCACGATGAGGCTGCGTTCGGTGGCCGTGTTGAGGATGTTGGCCGACTCGATCATCTCGACCATGAAGGTGGATTCGCCGCGCACGAGGTTGTCGCTGGCACCGACGCGCGTGAAGATGCGGTCCACCACGCCGACCTTGGCCTCGGCCACAGGCACGTACGCGCCCATCTGCGCCATGAGCACGATGAGCGCCACCTGCCGCAGGTAGGTCGATTTCCCGGCCATGTTCGGTCCGGTCACGATCTGGAGGGCGGCGGTGTCGTGCTCGATCACCGTGTCGTTCGGCACGAAATCGCCCCGTGGCATGAGATCCTCGACCACGGGATGGCGGCCGTCGCGTATGACGATATCGTTGCCGTCGTCGATGACCGGCTTGCAAAAGACTTTGGCCACGGCCACCTCGGCGAGGGAGAGCAGCACATCGAGCGTGGCGGCGGCGGTAGCGGTCTGCTGGATGCGCCGTGCTTCCTGGGCGATGCGGTTGCGCAGGCCGATAAACAGGTCGTACTCGAGTTTCTGCATGCGTTCCTGCGCGGTGACCATCTCCTCCTCGCGCGCTTTCAGCGCCGGCGTGATGTAGCGCTCCGCGTTTACGAGTGTCTGCTTGCGCTGGTAGTCCTCCGGCGCCTTGCCGACATGGGCCTTAGACACCTCGATGTAGTAGCCGAAGACCTTGTTGTAGCCGATCTTCAGGTTCGGGATACCCGTGCGCTCGCTTTCCTCCTTCTTGAGCGTGGCGATCCAGTCACGGCCGCCGCGCACGAGATCGCGCAGGTTGTCGAGTTCCTCGTTGTAGCCGTCCTTGAAGATGTCTGCCTCGGTGATGAGCGCTGGCGGCTCGTCGACAATAGCCCGGGCAATCCCCCCGGCAACGTCGGCGAGTGGGTCGAGGTTCTGGTGAAGCTGTGTCAGCAGCGGCGCCTCGCACGCCTCGATGGCTTCGCGTATGTCGGGGATGCGCGCTAACGACGAACCAAGCGCCTGTACATCGCGGGCATTGGCGGTTTTCGACGTAATCCTCGAGAGCAGCCGCTCGAGGTCCGCCACCCCTTTCAGCCGATCGCGCAGGGCGATGCGCCGTTCATTGTCGTCGACAAAGGTTTCGACACCGCCCAACCGCCGGCGGATGGCGTCGCCATCGATCAACGGGTGCACCACCCAATGCCGCAACATGCGCCCGCCCATCGAGGTGAGGGTGCGGTCGAGCACGCCGAGCAGGGCGCCACGTTTTTTCTTGTCCGCGAGCGACTCGACCAGCTCGAGGTTACGCTGCGTGTTGCCGTCGAGCACGACATAGCCCGCGGGCGAGTAGCGGCGCGGCGTCTGCACGTGGGGCGCCATCTCGCGTTGTGTGCTGTGTACATAGGCGAGCACGGCCCCGGCGGCCGCAGTGGCCTCGGGTGCATCCTCGAGCGCCATGCCCTTCAGTGTCGCTACGCCGAACGCATCCATGAGGAGTTCGCGTGCGGCCTGCGGATCAAAGTCCAGTTCCGGACGCTCGGTGAAGTGTGCCGCTTCACCGAAGTGCTTGCGCAGGTAGTCGAGTTCGGGCGCCTCGGCGCCGCGGCATACCAAGACCTCGGCGGGCGCCATGCGCGTGAATTCGTCGGCGAGTGTGCCGCGGATAGCCGAATCGACCTGTGCCGCGAGAAATTCGCCGGTGGACACATCGATAAAGGCGAGGCCCGCCTTCTTCTCGCGCATGACCACGGCGCCAAGGTAGTTGTTGGCCCCCTCGTCGAGCAGTTCCGGCTCGATGACCGTGCCCGGCGTGATGGTGCGGGTGACCGCGCGCCGCACGATGCCCTTGGCCTCCTTCGGGTCCTCGACCTGGTCGCAGATGGTCACCGTACGCCCGGCCTTGATGATCCGCGCGAGGTAGCTCTCGACAGCGCGCACCGGCACCCCCGCCATCGGGATGCGCTGGCCCTTCTTGTCCTGGCCGTCGCGCGAGGTAAGTGTGAGCCCGAGGACGTCCGCCGCCTCGACGGCGTCCTCGAAGAACAACTCATAGAAATCGCCCATACGGAAAAACAGCAGCGAATCGGCACACTCCGTCTTCGCCTGCATGTATTGCCGCAGCATGGGCGTCACCCGGTTGGGCGACACGTCCGCGAGTTTCAGCCAGTTTTCCGCCATGGCCGCGCATTATACCGCTGGGGACGGCGACAGGGCGAATGAAGAGATTTCACCACAGAGACACAGAGTCGCACAGAGAAGAAGAGATGAGATGAGATGAGGGAGAAAAGACCAGTCGGGAGACCTTCCTGTTGTGGCTGGTCTCCCGGCCGAACCACGAACAGTGGCACGGTCACAGACCGGCCACAACCCCTCCGTTGTGGCCGGTCCCGGCCGAACCACGGAGGCGCACCGCTGATCGGTCCGATCAGTCCGATCAGTCCGATCAGTCCTATCCTCGATACCGCGCGCTTACTCTACCGCGAACGGTCCACAGGCCGGCAAAGCCATACCCGCCTCGTCCTCGAGGTTGCAGTAGGGGTTGAAGTTGTGGCCATACCATAGGTGCGCGTCTTCGGGGGGCTTTTGTATCCACAGCAGGACCTCGTCCGGCTGGTCAGGGTCGATCTCCATGTCGTAGATGGAGGGCGCTTCGGGGCCGTGGGGGCCCGCGGTGATGGCGAAACCGTTCACGCGCCCCGCCGCGGTGAGCGCCCCATTCACATTTGTGCAGGTGACACGCAGGCGCTCGCCGAATGGCGTGCTCTCTTTCGCCACCTTCGCGATGCGTGGGCCGATGCCGTTCTGCGCGCCGAAGGCACGCTTCTCCGCAAGGTGGGCGAGGCGCTTTCCGAGCACCTTGAGGCCTTCCGTGCCGATGTGGATGGGGTCGTCGAGCTCCAAATCGATTGCAGTGGCGAGGTCGCAACGGTCGTGGGCCTTTTCGATAGCGAGTTGGGCCGTGCGCACGGTATTCCACCCGGCGATGTGCTCTTCATGGTTCGGTTCGCGCACGAGCCGGCCCAGTTGCACGAAGAGGAACGGCAGCTCGGAATCACCCAGGTCGTCACGCACCGCATCGATGAAGCGCAGCATCTTGTCCTGGTAGGCATCGGGTGCGTGGCCCGCGTCGCTCTCACCCTGATACCAGAGCACGCCGCGCACCTGGCCGCCCGCCGCTTCGATACTCAGCAGCATACTGCCATAGAGCGAGTCCGCGCCGCGATCCTTTTTCGCCGGGTCCCATTGGTCCATCGACGTGCCGCCGTGGGCCGTACAGATGAGTCCAACCGGGCGGCCGGTGCGTGCGAGCATTTCCTTGGCAAAGGGAAGACCAAGCCCACCGCCCTTCGTTCCATCGCGGTAGTCGCGGATGGCTCGTTGGCGCTGTTGCTCGGATTTCGCGGTGTAATGCACCGGGTCTGGCGATTGCGCCAGGTTGTGGATGGGGTCCGCCGCCACGCGCCATTCGCGATCCATGCCGAACGCGCTGATGCGTGGGTCTGGCTGCGCGAGATTGTCTTGATTGCCCCGGCCGAACATGTTTGACTGCCCGGCGAGCACCCACAGATCACCCACGAGCACATGGGCCACCTGTGCTTCTTCACCCGCTTCTCCCACCTTCCAGGCGACCGTGTACGGTCCGCCCGCCGGCACGCCGGGAACCGCACCGTCCCATGCGCCATCGTTTGCGCCGCCCGCTTCCATCCAGGGTACGAGCACATCCTCACCCGCAAGCACCCGGCCATAGACCGTGCCGCCGTCCCCATCCCACGTACCGTTGCTCGAGAGTGTCGCCAGGCCGTGGATGTCGCATTGGACCACCTGATGGGGCGTCAGGCCGCCGGTGACGACAGGCGCCGCGGTGGCCATGGCCGCCTGTGCGCAAAACAATAACGTGCAAACGTATACGGTGGTGAGGATACGGTGCTGCATGACAAAACCCCTCCAATGGATGGCGTCAACCGGTTTGGCCGTGAGTGTGCCCCAGGACGATGCTGCGCTTCAACCCGGCGGGGCCAGCCAAATTGCCGCACGGACATGGGCTAACGCGGGCTGCGCCCACGACCCAAGGCGCAAAGGTCTCGGGAGGCCGATCGTCCCAGGGAGGGCGAGCCGAAACTTAACGTAAGCCTCCAAGAGGGCGGTCGCGGATGAGCGCCCTCCCAGGGCCGCACCTTTTACACGCAATAAGGCAGCGCGCTGCAACAGGTTGCCGATGATGCTCGAGATTTTGTAATTCTTTAGCCGATTGCCGTGAGCCGTTTCCCATACGTCATACGACTCCCTGGTATCAGCGCGGGTCGCGGTTCTGGCCCACCCGCTGTTTCTATGAGTCAAGACGTAGGCGCACTTTGGACTGCGGGGGCTTGCCACCGCTTTTCCCGCCAAGGCCGTGGGTAGACGCTGGCGCGCAAGCCGGGAGAAAAAAGCCTCGTGGC
>CAZMVU010000264.1:0-5365 GCA_964569295.1 uncultured Nitrospirales bacterium | reverse complement strand
GAGCAGGGACTGTCCCTTTCTTTGCGGACATACGTGGATGGACGCTTCACCCCCGGCAACAACGCCGCAATAAACAGCGGGCAAATCGGGACTGACGCAAGCAGGCGCGTCGTGTCCGCCTCGGGCGGAATAGCTGCCTCGTGCCGAGTCCGGCTGTCCAGCGGTAGCGTCGTCGCGAAGGAGAAAGCGAGCGCGCTTGATCCCCGGTCTTGCGAAGTCACGGACAACGCAGCGCTTTCTCACAAACGCCCAAAAAAGTGGGGACAGTCTTCTAGGTTAATGCGTATGGGCCGTTGGCCCAGGCTGGTATGGAACCGCGCCTTCGGCGCTCCGGAAAGACCGAAAAATGGGGACAAAACCAAGCGAGCCGGCCGTGAATTGTGGCGTTGTGTTTACGCATCTGCCTGCGGACTCAGGAGGGCACGGCCGTGGCAGTATGCCTTGGCGTGCGCGTGGACTGTCCCCGATTTTTCCGCGCAGTGACGTGCGCACCGCGAACCTTACAGGCTTGTCCCGATGCATGGAGGGTGCACATGAACAAGCGAGGTCAAACGCAATCCCGCCGGCATCACGTTGCATCTTGACATAAGACCATCCGCGTGCCCATGCTGAATGGCGTTCCCCCTGACCCAATAATGCAAGGTGGCCTTTCAAGGAACCGACTCATGCCAACCACACGCCGCACCTTCTTGAAACAATCCGCCGCCGGCATGATGGCGCTCAGCGCCGCCGCCATGGCCGGGCGCACGTATGCCGCGGGGCGCAAGCCGAACATCGTGTTTATCCTCGCCGATGACCTGGGCTGGGCAGACCTCGGCTGCTACGGCAACACGTATCACGACACGCCGAACATCGACCGGCTGGCGCGGCAGGGGGTGCGTTTCACCGATGCCTATGCCGCGTGTCCGGTCTGCTCGCCCACACGCGCCAGCATCCTCTCCGGGCAATATCCCGCGCATGTGGGGGTGACCGATTTCATCAGCGGCCACTGGCGGCCTTACGCCAAGTTGCGCGTCCCCCGCAACCGCACCCAATACCTCCCGCTCGAAATTGACACCATCGCCGAGGCACTCGAATCTGCCGGCTATATTTCCGGCCACTTCGGCAAATGGCACCTGGGCGGCATGCAACACTTCCCGGACAAGCAGGGTTTCGACGACCACGTGGTCTCCAGCGGCTGGGGGCACTTCGGCAACAAGAGCCATCCCGATCAGGGCTGGGGTGATGACGACTACCTCAGCGAAGTGCTCACGGACGAAGCCGTGCGGTTCATGAAGGAAAACCGGGAGCAGCCCTTCTTCCTGCACCTCTCACACTTCGGCGTGCATATTCCGCTCGAGGCGCGCCAGGAACTCATCGCGAAGTACGAGGCGAAAGAGGGCCCCGAAGGCCGCATCAACAATCCCATCTACGCCGCCATGGTCGAGCACATCGACCACAGCGCCGGCCGCGTGCTCGACACGCTCGACGACCTCGGCCTGGCGGACGATACCATCGTGGTCTTCTTCTCCGACAACGGCGGCCTGCACATTCGCTACGACGGCGTGGGAGAAGAATACGTGTCGACCCAGAAACCGCTGCGCGGTGAGAAGGGCACGTTGTATGAAGGCGGCATCCGCGAACCGCTCATCGTGCGCTGGCCCGGGCACATGAAGGCGGGGAGCACCTGCGCGGCGCCGGTGACCAGCGTCGATTTCTTCCCTACATTCCTCGCCGCCGCCGGGGCCAAGGCCCCCGCCCAGCCGCTGGACGGCCTGGATATTACCCCCCTGCTAACGGACGGCGAGATAGACCGCGACGCCATCTACTGGCATTACCCGCACTACCACCACACCACGCCGGCCGGCGCTATTCGCAAGGGGGACTGGAAACTCATCGAGTACTACGAAGACGGCCGCTTGGAGTTGTTCAACCTGGCCCGCGATATCGGCGAAGCGCACGACCTCGCCTCGGTCTTCCCCGAGCGTGCCATGGCCCTGCGCGATCAACTCGCTGCCTGGCGCAAGCAGGTCAACGCCGCCATGCCCGTCCCGAACCCGGACTTTGACCCCGCTCGCCAATACGAGTGGGGCAAGTATGCGGGGGAGTGACAGGCCGGGATAGGGGCGGCTCAGGGCCCTATGATGGACGGCTCCATGGGATGGCCCGGCTTAGGACGGTCAATGGCCGCCGACACAAACGGCGTGACCGGATACTCGCCGGTGCTTTCCCCACTCGGTGCGCCCACGGGATACCGGATGAAATCAACATGGCCGTCCATATAGAGGACGTTGGCGCCACCGGGCACATGATTGAACGCGGCCACGCTCACAGCGCCACCGCCCGTCAGGGCGCCGCCGCTCGTGATGGTGTCGAACGCTATGGGCACCGAACTCTCGGCGGACACGCTCGCGGCGGCATTGTTGATGTCGGTAATCAGGAATCGTTCAATGCCGTCGCGAAGGCGGTAGATGGTAACCTGTTCGCCCAATTGCCCCCCGGATCCCGTGACGCCGACGTTCGGAAAGATGCCTGCCAGGCCCATCGAATCCGCACCCGCGTAGTCCGTGGGGTCGAAGGTCATGTCTTCCGGTTCCACTGGCGGTGCATTGCTCAGGCCCACGAGCATCCCGAAGTAGTCGGAGTCCTGTACTGTCGCCCAACCCAGGTAGGCGTAGGAAAGAAATTTGCCCAGCACCGGCCAGTCCAGCAGCTCCTGCAACGAGTTGACGGTGCGGTTGAGGGTCTGGGGACCCTGTGGATAGTCCACGCTGAGGGCATGCCCATCTTGAAGCAGTTCTATCGCCTCTCGGGGGCCATCCGCCGTGGCAGACGAGGGGCAAAACAGCACATTCAAATCGGTCAGGTACTCCGGATAAAGCTGCCGCGGATACCACAGGGTCTTGAGGAAGCCGGGCTGAAACCGCCCCTGATCGTCAAAGAGCAGGGGGTTCGAGGGAAACAAGCCCCCGCGGGATTCGTTCGCATACATCCGGCAGACAAGCCCCAACTCCTTCAGGTTATTTGCACAACTCGCGCGCCGTGCCGCTTCGCGGGCGCGCGCAAGGGCCGGCAACAAAATAGCAGCCAGGATACCAATAATAGCAATGACCACCAGCAATTCAATCAGGGTGAAACCTTTTCTGCGCAAAACCCAACTCCTTCATGGCCTGGTTCGTGCCCCAATCTGACGCCCCGCGAAGCGGCAAAGCTGCTCGATTCGCCCCGGTGGACCCCGCACCATCCCCGGCACGGGGGGGACTCGTTCATCGTAAAGGCACACCCTGACGGAGTCAACAACAGGCTTGATTTTCATGGTGTGGAAGCGCGGTTTACTGCGCACTGCGCTGAAAACTTGACCCTGCCACATCGCGGCCCGCACAATGGGACTTTCTAACTATTTTCAGTGCGGGACTCGAAGTACAGGAGGCAGGCACCGTGGACAAGGTATTCGGCGGCGAGATCGTTGTGCGCATGTTGGCGAATGAAGGGGTCACGAAGGTTTTCGGCATCATCGACGGCACCTACTTCGGCCTCTACTCGACCTTCGCAAAGTATGGCATCGAGTTCATCACCCCGCGCCATGAGGCCTGCGCGGTCCACATGGCCGCCGCCTACGCGCGCACCACGGGCAAGCTGGGCGTGTGCATGGCGAGTAACGGCCCCGGGGTGGCGAATGTGCTGCCCGGGGTGGCCGTCGAAAATTGCGAAGGCAACCGGGTGCTGCTTATCACGAGCGCACGCCGCACGGGCATCGGCTACCCGGACCGGGGCGGGGCCTACCAGTACTTCAACGCCACCGGCGTCACCAAGGCCATGACCAAATGGTGCGGCACAGCGCCGTCGTATGATCGCATTCCCGAGTTCATGAAGCGGGCGTTCCGCATCGCGTGGCGTGGGCGGCCGGGGGTTGTGCATGTGGACATCCCCGAGAACCTCATGAACAACAAAACGGAGATTGCCGCCCTGCCGCAGCCCGCGAGCTACCGCCGCACCACGCCCATCGTGCCCGACCCGGACCTTGTGGCGAAGGCGGCGGAGATGCTCACCAACGCGGAACTCCCGATCATCCACGCGGGAAGCGGTGTGACCCATGCGCAGGCGTCCGAGGAACTCCATGCCGTGGCAAAGCTGCTTCATGCGCCCGTGTGCACCAGTTGGGCCGGGCGGGGCGCCATCCCGGAGCAGAGCCAGCTGGCCATCCCCATGCCCTATGTGCAGCTCAACAATCAAGTGCGCAACGAGGCCGACGCCGTGCTCACGCTCGGATCGCGCATCGGCGAGACGGACTGGTGGGGCAAGGCCCCGAACTGGCGGCAGCCCGGAGAGCAGCGGCACATCCAGGTGGATATCGACGAGGAAATCCTTGGCCTCAACAAACCCGTCGATCTCGCTATTTTGGGCGATGTGAAGCTGTTCCTCGAGGCACTGCGCGGCGTCCTCGAAAGCAAGCGAGCGGGCAACGGGCACCTGCCGAAGCGGCGCGATGCGGTGCAGCGTTTTTTTGACATTCGCACCAAGGAGCGCGCGAAGCTCGACCAAATCGTAAACGATCCGAAGGCCCCGCTTACCGCCGCCCACATCACGAAGGCATGCCAAGAGCGCTTCCCGGAAGACGCCTACCTCATCATCGACGGCGGCAACACGGCGGTGTGGGGAAACTTCTACCATGAAATCCGCACACCGCACACCGTGCTCGCGACCCCGAAAATGGGCATGCTCGGCGCCGGCGTCGCACAGACCCTGGGCGTCAAGGCGGCCCACCCAGACCGCGCGGTCTACTGCATCCTCGGCGACGGCGCTTTCGGTTTCAACCAGCAGGAAATCGAGACGGCCGTGCGCAACAAGCTGTCTGTCGTCTACTTTGTGTGCGCCGACAAACAGTGGGGCATGGTCAAGATCAACCAGAGCTTTGCCTTGCGGCCTTACAAAACACTCATTATGAAGGCACTACGTGCGGACGAAACCATCAACACCGATCTCGAGGAAATCCGCTACGACAAACTCGCCGAAGCCATGGGCGCTCACGGCGAGCGTGTGTCGCAAGTAAGCGAACTCGGCCCCGCCATCGACCGCGCCATGAACGCCGGCAAGCCCGCGGTGGTGCACTGCGACGTCGACCCCGTGAAACACATGTGGGCGCCGAGCCTCCTCGAGTTCAAGAAGATGCACATGGAACCAAAGGGGAAGTAAGACTTTCAACGGGAGGGCGAGCGTACCCGAGAGCCGCAAAACGGGAGGGCGAGCGTCCCGCGAGCAGGGAGGGCGAGCGTCCCGCGAGCCGGGAGGGCGAGCGTCCCGCGAGCAGGGAGGGCGAGCGTCCCGCGAGCAGGGAGGGCGAGCGTACCCGCGAGCCGGGAGGGCGAGCGTCCCGCGAGCAGGGAGG
>CAZMVU010000263.1:0-5469 GCA_964569295.1 uncultured Nitrospirales bacterium | reverse complement strand
AAAGCGTCGCGAATTTCTCCAAATTTCGCAAGAAAGGGACAGTCCCTGCTCGCGGGCACGCTCGCCCTCCCTTTGGGCCGGGGACAGTCACCCCATGTAGACCGCGACCTCTTTGATCTTGCGGGCAATCCAGTACCCTAGACTCCTATGTCGTATGGACACCCGCTCATGGCAGACGGCTAAACAATTACAACAAACTGCGATCCTACACCGGCGAATCTTCCGGATTCCCGCACTGCGCCCTCAACGTCAGCTTGGCAGTTTTGACACAAAGGAATATTTCCCCGCCGGAACGGCGAAGCGGCGCCGAGCCCCGTTGCGTTCCATCACGGTGATCCCTTCCACGTGTTCCGCCGCCGTACCGTCGATCATCACCTGCGCGCCGGCCCTGACCGGCACAACAACTTCCGCTCGGGTATTTGCGGGGATGGTGACCTCGAGGGTGAACGCGGCGCCGTCGCGTGTCCATGCACTCGTGATCTCGCCACGGATGGACTCATACGTGGCGGCCACGCGGTCCAGCATGGGCACACCCTCCTGTACCGGCTCTTGCATCGGCACGTGCGGGTGGATGAGCACCCGCGCATAGCCGGGCTCGATGGGCTTGATGCCCGCGAGCGTGCCATACAACCACTCGACCACAGCGCCGAAGGCATAGTGGTTGAAGGAGTTCATGCCTTCCTGAAACCCGTCCTCGATGGTATAGCTGTTCCAGCGCTCCCAGATCGAGGTGGCGCCCTGCTCGACGGCATAGCCCCAGGAGGGGAAGCGGCGGCTTTGCATGAGCTCGACGGCCAGCTCGAAGTGGCCGGTCTTCGTAAGCACGGGAAGTAGCGGCCGCGTGCCGAGGAACCCGGTGGTCATACGGCGGTCATTAGCGACGATCTTCGCAACGAGACGATCGGCCGCGGCCGCCACCCTATCTTCCGGGATAAGCCCGATATCCAGCGCAAGGACATAGGCGGTCTGCGTGTCGATAGTGAGCGTACCGTCGCCGTTCACGTACTTGTCGATGAACGTGGTCTTCACGTTCTCGTGCAGTTCGCTGTAGTCCGCGGCGTCTTTCGTTTCGCCGAGGACCGCCGCCATCTGCGCCACGAGTTTCGCGCTCCACGCGTAATAGCAATGGTCGATGTAGGGAATGGGCGTCTCCTCACCCATGGACAGCCAGTCACCCCAGCCGTTGCCGAGCTTTGTGCCCATGAAGTCCGGCGCGGTTTCGCGGCGGAATTCGATGAACTTCTGCATGGAGGGATAGTGTTCGCGCAGAACGTGCGTATCACCGTAGGCCTGGTACATGCGCCACGGAACGATGACCCCGGCGTCGGTCCAGGCGGTGGCGTAGGGCTTGCCGCTGCCGCCGTGCTGCATCGGGTAGGGGGCATAGTCCGGGTAGGCGCCCGCGGGCGTCTGGGCATCGCGCAGGTCTTGCAGCCATTTCGCGAAGAAGGCGGCCACGTCCGCGTTGTAGGTGGCCGCGCGGGCGTATACCTGGGCGTCGCCGGTCCAGCCGAAGCGCTCGTCCCGCTGGGGGCAGTCGGTGGGCACTTCGAGGAAGTTCGCGCGCTGTGTCCACACGACGTTGCTGTAGAACTGGTTCAAGACGGGGTCGTTGCAGCCCCAGGAACTCGTGAGCGGCGTATCGGAACCGAGCACCACGCCTTCGATGTCGTTCACCGTGAGCGCGCCCGGGTAGCCGGAGATTTCCGCATACTGAAACCCGTGGTAGGTGAAGCGCGGCTCGTAGGTCTCGCCGTCCGGATCGCCGCGCAGGATGAAGGTGTCCGTCGCGCGGGCCTTGCGCAGGTTCTCCGTCATGAGGCGGCCGTCCGGGTGGAGCATTTCGCCGTGGCGTATCGTAATCTTCGTGCCCGCCGCGCCCTGCGCATGCAGGCGGATGACCCCGGCGAAGTTCTGGCCGAAATCGACGATGTACTTGCCGTGTGCCCGCTGCTCGATGGACTGCGGCTGCAACACCTGCACGGGCAACACGTGCTGCATCGGGTACGGCTCGATGACCGGCGGCACCGCGAAGCCAAGATCCACTTCCTTTTCACCGCCAGCATCGTGGTAGGTGGCGCGCAATTCGCCATTTCTCGAAGCGGGTACGGCGCTTTCCCACGCGGTGTCGTCGAAACGGGGCGTGCTCCAGCCCGCCGGTTGATCGCGCGCGTCAACGGTTTCACCCATCAGGTGGTCGGCCGCGTGGTAGGCGCCGGTCGACACTTTCCACCCCGGGTCAGTGACAACGGTTTCGCGTGCGCCACCGCCATACACGAGCTCAAGCTGCATCATCAGTGCGGGCGTCTTGCCGTAGAAATAGCGGCCGCACTTGTCCGGTCCGTAGCCCACGAGTAAACCGTAGCCGAGATAGCCCGCATACCAGCCGTCGGCGAGGATGGCGCCAAGGGCGTTATCGCCCGCCTCGACGGCATCTGTCACATCGAAGGTGTGGTAGTACACACGTTGGGCATAGTCGGTCCAGCCCGGCAGGAACCGCGCCTCGGTAACGCGCTCGCCGTTGATGTGAAAATCCGCATTCCCAAGCGCAGTGGCATAGAGCGTGGCGCGTTCGACCGGATTCTTCGCAGCGAATTCTTTGCGGAAGTAATGCGCCGGCGGCAGGACCATGGTCTCCGGCGACGCCTCGAGTACACGCGCATCTTCGTAGCTTATCCAGTCCGCCTCCCAGGCGTCCTCACCGCCCAGGCCCATGGACCACGTCTGCGCCGCCGGCCAGGCGCCAGGTTGCTGCGCCTCGTCCCACACCTGCACCGTCCAATAGCAACGCTGCCCCCCAGCGAGCGGCTTGCCGGCGTAGATCGTCATCATCACATCCGAAGCCACCTTGCCGCTGTCCCACAGATCGGCCTTGTCCGGCTCGAGCTTGCCCTTATCCGTGGCCACAATCACCCGATACGCCGTCTGCCGGCATCCCGCTTGCCGGCTGCGCAAGCGCCAAGACAGCCGGGGCTCGGTGGTAGCGATACCGAGCGGATTCACCCGGTGCTCAACACGCAAATCAACGGGTTCGGCCGCATCCATCTTCGCCTGCGCAGCCGCCGGGAAAGCCGCCGACAGAAAAACACAAACAAGCGCGAACAGAATGAGCACGGATTGCATGGGGGGTTACTCCTTTACACGTAATTGGCGGTATAACGGGGCAATTAGGTAGCCGGTTCAAACACACACCACGCCACAGCGCCAGCCCACGGCGGCGCCCGCCACTGCACAACACGGCCCACCTTCATGCTGGATGTGCCTTATTGCGTGGATTCTTCCTTCAAATCCTCGAGGAATTCGTTGTACAACCCCACGACGTCCTCGTTGTCAAATTCTCCAACCACAAGGCGCGTGAAGGCGCGCACGGTTTCGCCTTTCTTTACATCGGTGCCGAAAAGCGAGAAGTACATCGAGTAATGCTGCTCGCCGGTCTCGGGCGTGGACACGGCGAAACAGTCCTCCGGCCGTGTCATCAGCACGATGGCCACGCCGGACGCTTCGTCTTTGCGGTACAGAAGCGGGGCCGCATAGGCAGGCCGGATGGCCCAGTCCACCGGGCTCGACGGGTAGGTCCATCGTCCGTCCTGGATGAGTTTGACCGCAGCGTCATCACGCGGAAACATCTGCCAGACCTTGTCGATCTTATCCGCGGCCATGAAGTCGGCCATACCTTCTTCCTTTTGCACGAAGACATGGGTGGTCTTGAAGGCTTCGCCGCAGTAACTCGAGAGGAATATTTCGAAGTCGGGGAGGTCGGCCTGCGCCGTGACCTCGGTGACCAAATCGAGCGTGTCCTTTTGCGTCAACACATAGGTCGCATCGAGGGTGTAGGGATGCTCTTCGCCGGCGTCCCAGTGGGCGCGCACGGCATTGGTCCCGACCTTCTCCGCCGAACTCGGCAGTCCACGCATGCTTTCGACGTAGCGGTGATTCGTCGAGAACACGCGGTAGTAGTTGAGAATGCCGGGAATATTCGCCAGCGGGGTTTCGGTGGGCACATGGTGCATGGGCACCAGGCCGATGCTCCCGCCCCCATGCCGCAAGTGCCCGCGGAGAACCCCGGTGTCGAAGGTGAACGCGCCGTCCACAATGGTGGCGGTGAAGGCCAGCGATGGGGCGGGCGCCTCCTCGGTTTGTGCGGCCGCCATGGAACCGTACAACACAAACATAACAACGAGTATGGACTTGCTTAGCATTCGGTCATTCCTTCGGTGGAGGCATCGCCAAAAAGAGGGACTGTAACCTGTTTTTGCGATATGAAAATCTTTCCCTAATTCGGACTTCTCCTATGCAAAAATAGGTTGCTGTACCTCTTCTTGTTTTTGACAGGTCTCCAAATTCTTGCAATCACCTCATCTAGGATAGCATTTTGCTCGATTGAAGATAGTGCATTGCGCTCGGGGTCCGCCGCAGCCGGATAAAACGCGCGGCACGCAGCCTCACTCGCGCTCCTCCGGAATGTCCAGGTCGGCGAGGGTTTGCCGGAGCCACGCCAGCGACTTCTCGATCATGGGGCCGGCCGCGCCTTCACACTCCATGCTGAGCACGCCGGCGAAGCCGTTGTCGCGCAGGATTTCCAAACACCGGCGGATGTTCTTCGCGTTGACCCCGTCGCCGATGGCGCACTGGCTGATGGCGATGCCCGTGTCTTTTCCACGCAATGCTTCCGCGAGTGACTCGCTCACGTCCTTCACGTGCACATGGTCTATCTTCTTGATGAACCGTTCACAGAACGCCACCGGGTCCTGCCCGGCGATGAACGAGTTGCCCGTATCGAAGTTGAGCCGCAGGTACTCGCTGTCGCAGAAGGCGAGCATTTCCTCGAGGCGGTCCGGGTTCGTCGTGAAATAGCCGTGCACCTCGATGTTGATCATGATCTCGTAGGCTTCGGCCACCTGCACGATGTCTTCGTACTGCCGCTTCATGAGCGCCATGGCGTCTGGGTCGTCGAGCCCTTCCGGCTTGTGAAGACCGTCCGTCGTGGCGATGCGCGGGCAGCCGGCGTGTTTCGCCCAGGGGATGGACTTGAGCACATAGGGCAGACCGCGCGCGGGGCCGTCCCTACCCGAGAGCGGATAGGCCGCGTCGATCTGCGAGAAGCGCACGCCGTAGCCGGCCATTTTGCGGCAGAGCAGCAGCGGGTCTTCATACAGCGCCACGTGCGGCTGGTAGCCGAGGCCGTGAATCCAGCTCACCCCGTCGATGACGCCGCATTCGATATAGTGCACATCGTTCCCCTGGGCCCACTGCACCGCCTTCTCGAAACTCCAGGCAGCCGAATTGAACGCGTCGGTATGAAAGCCAATCTTCATGGTGTACCCTCCTTAGGGTTGGGACATGCGTGCAGTGTAGCACAGCACTACACAGATTCATGACCCGGGCATTCAGCCCTCTTGCGTGCCGGGTGCCGGGCAGGGCAATCGCATTAAAATCTTCCTTGCCGGACCGCCTGTAGCCTAACGCCCT
>CAZMVU010000262.1:0-5586 GCA_964569295.1 uncultured Nitrospirales bacterium | reverse complement strand
ACCCGCCGCCGCAACTCCCCTGCCATTCAAGACTTTCAAATTTCGCAATTGGCTCCTGCCTTCCGCCTCTTGACCCTGCGGGGCGTGTTGCCTATTATGCGTGCGGGCAATGCGCGGGCCTGTGGGGCTATGCCTTCCTGCGCTCCGCTCTGCGACAAGAAACGGGGGTCACGCTGGACACCCCGCCGAATGGATGGAGGAATTCCCATGGCTGACAACGTCAAAGTACTTCTTGAGGTGCGTCCCTCGTGGTGGAACTATTTCGGGTGGCTGCTGCTCGCGCTTATCTTTCTCGGCGGTGGCATCGCCCTCTCTTTCTACCATACGTACCTGCTCGCCGTTTGTCTGCTCGCGCTCATTCCGCTGGCTGTGGCCATGTGGAAACGACTCAGCCTGCACCTGATGGTGGACGAGCAGCAGGTTGAACTCACCGTCGGGCTGCTCAGTATCTCGCGGCACAGCGTTTACTGCTCCGACATCCGCGCGGCGAACACGCGCCAGAGTCTGTTGCAGCGCCTCGTGGGCATTGGCGACGTGATGATCGGCAGCGCCGGCACGGAAGGCTGGGAGATTATCGCGCCGGGCCTGCCGGACCCGAAGGGCGTCGAGGATATCATCGAAAACCAGAAGCATAAGAAGACCGGCGGCAGCAACGATTAGCACCCAGCCCCGCTGCCATGCGGTATGAATCGTGCCTCCGACAGGCTTGACCGGCCCGGGGCACGCATGTAAGATCGGGGTTCACTATTGTTCATTGCGGCACGGGACTGTGCCATCACTCTGATTTTTTCGCCCAAGACTGAGGTGTTCCATGCAGACTGCCGACCGGCTGAAGAAGATACCGCCATACCTGTTCATGACCTTGCGCCAGAAGATCGCGGATGCGAAGGGGCGCGGGGTGGATGTAGTCAGCCTTGCCATCGGCGATCCCGTAGACCCGACCCCCCAGCCGATTATCGATGCGCTGTGCAAGGCGGCGCAGGATCCGGAAAACCATCGCTACCCGACCGATGAAGAGTGGGGCATGCGCACCTTCCGCGACGCCGTCGCCCGGTGGTACAGCCGCCGCTATGGCGTCGATCTCAATGCGGCCAACGAGATCGTCGCGCTGATCGGCGCGAAAGAGGGCTGCCACCACTTTGCGCTCGGCGTCATCAACCCGGGCGACACCGTGCTGGTGACCGACCCCGGCTACCCGGGCTACAAGCCGAGTATCTGGTTCGCCGGGGCCGAGCCCTACCCGGTACCCATGCGCGAGAAGAACAACTACCTCGTCGACTTTTCGGAAATTCCGGGCGATATCGCCAAAAAGGCCAGCGCGTTCTTTCTCAACTACCCGAACAACCCGACGGGCGCCGTGGCCACGCCCGCCTTTCTCGATGACCTTGTGGCCTTCGCCAAAGACAACGACATCGTCGTATGCTACGACAACCCGTATGGCGAGCTCGTGTTCGGCGCGCAGCGGCTCAGCTTTCTCAATGCACCGGGCGCGAAGGATGTGGGCATCGAGTTGAACTCGCTCTCGAAGCCCTACAACATGACCGGCTGGCGCCTCGGCATGGCCTGCGGCAACACCGAAGTTGTCAACGCCATCGCCACGTCGAAAGCCAACACAGACTCCGGCGTTTTCAATGCCATCCAGTATGCCGGTATCGAAGCGCTGGACAATGGCGATGACTTCGTGCGCGCAATGCTCGAGGTGTACACGGCGCGGCGCGCGAAGGTGCTCGACACACTGCGCCAGCTCGGCTGGCAGTGCGCGATTCCCGAGGGCACTTTCTACCTGTGGGTGCCTGTGCCGCAAGGATACACCGCGGCCGAATTCTGCGATTATGTCTTTGAACAATGCGCCGTGGTGCTCGCCCCCGGGGCGGCGTACGGTGAAAACGGCGAGGGCTATGTGCGCTTCTCCCTGACCGTGCAGGATGATCGGCTTGATGAGGCGCTCGCGCGCCTGCGGGACAAGCTGAGCGGTCTGCCTGTATAACGTGCGCACCACGCACACCCCCTCTGGAGCAGCCACACGCCATGTTCGCTTTTGGAACGTTTATGAGCGCTTTCGGTATCGACATCGAACCTCGGCATATCGTCATCATTCCTCCGGGCACCTCGAAACTCGATGCCCTCAATATCTTGATTGACAACATGGCCGACGGCGACGCGGTGCAAGACGCCGAAGCGTTCCGGCGCGCTGTTCACGAGCGCGAAGCGGTCATGAGCACCGGTATCGGCGGCGGCGTCGCCATCCCGCATGTGCGTATCCCCCAAGTGCGTTACGCCAGCATGGGCATCGCCCTCGCCCCCGAAGGCATCGACTACGGCACCCTCGACAACAAGCCGGTGCACATCATGATCCTTTTCGCCACGCCGGAAGGGGCCGACAAGGAATACTTGCGCTTGTTGGCCCAGGTCATGGCCGCCCTCAAGAGCCGGCCTTTCTACGAAGCACTCGTGGCGTGCCGCAGCAAGGAGGAAATATATCAGATTTTGCAGCACGGCGCCGGGGCCACCTGAGGCATCGCTGCGTGGCCCCTCGGGCTTGGATCAGACTATATCGTGTACTTGGGGTTGACAAGCCCCAACATATGGCATAAACTACCCCAAGGCAACACGGGGAGAAACGCGGCGCACCCACCATGGGACCGCCGCCCAACGCCAACGCGGAGATACGGACGCGCCATGATTCACCGCCACTACCTTGTCCCACTACCCGCCATTCTATTAGCTTTTCTCCTTATTACAGGCTGCGCCACGCAAGACGTGCAGCAATTCGAGCCCCGGCCCCGGGCCGAAGTAGGTGCGACCGAACTCGAGCCGGTCGATGCACGGCCGGTGGTCGAGCTGGTGCGGGAAGCCGAAGACGCGTTCCACGCGGCAAACGCCGCCCAGGAAGAAGGCGACCGGCCGGCCGCGCTGCGCCATTACACGCACATGCTCGAGCTGCTGATCCAGGCGGATCTCGATCCGGCCATCTTCTACTCGTTGCGGGGCGAATTCGAGGCCGTGCTCGACACGAGCACCCAGCAAGCCAGCCTCTTCCAGCAGCGCCGGCGTCACCAGCTCACCAACCGGGACTACAACGATCTCGAGACCATGGGCGACATCCAGATCCCGTTCCCGTTGCCCGAGCGTGTGCTCACGGAGATCGAAGAAATCCAGAACCGCTACCCCAAGAATTTTCAGCAGGGGCTCGACCGCAGCAAAAAATACGCGCCGTACATACGGCGTGAATTCGCTAAGGCCGGCCTGCCCGAGGAACTCATGTGGATAGCGATGGTCGAAAGCCTGTTCACGCCCAAGATCGTGTCGCGGGCAGGCGCTGGCGGCATGTGGCAGTTCATGAAGGCCACCGGCCAGCGGTACAACCTGCGCATCGACCGCCATGTAGACGAGCGCTACAACTGGCAAAGTGCGACCAAAGCCGCCATTGCCTACCTGCGCGACTTGTATGCCTTCTTCGACGGCGACTGGGCGCTCGCGGTCACCGCGTACAACATGGGCGAGGGCGGCCTGGAACGCGCCATTGCAGCCAATGGCGGCGAGCGTCACCTGTGGACGCTCCTCGCGGAACCGCCCGCATCGAACCGTATCCGCACGGAAACAAAAAAATACTACGCACGGTTTCTCGCGCAGATGATCGTGGCAAGCAACCCCGAGCGCTACGGCTTCAAGGATAACGACATCGCTCCCGAGAAGATCGAGCGTGTGCCGGTCTCGGGTATGTACGCGCTGGCCGAGCTCAACCGCGTTATGGGCCTGCCCAGCGGCGCCCTCGAGGGTTTGAACCCGGACCTGCTGCGCAATGTAACCCCGCCCGATGGCGATTACAGTGTGGCCGTGCCCGCTGGCCAGCGCAAGCAATTGCTGGCCGCCCTCGATAAGGTAAAGAGCGTCGAATATGCCGGCGGCAACCACGTGGTGCGCCGCGGCGAGACCGTGTCCAGCATCGCCGCGCGGTACAAAGTCGACCAACGCGACCTTATGGCGCTGAACGGCGTCACCTCGCCGCGCCGGCTGCGCATCAACCAGAAACTGAGAATCCCCGGCGGCGGTGAGGATACCCCGGCGCAAGCGCGCGGCGGCGCCCCGGATTCCGCCGCTACAGCCAGCGCGGAAGCACCCACGCAGGTGGCCTCGGCCAATACCTACCGAATCCGCCGCGGTGACACGCTCTACGAGATCGCCGCGAAGCACAATACCACCGTAGCCAAGTTGCAGGCGTGGAACCGGATGGGGCGTAACGCGCGCATCCGGGTCGGGCGCAGCCTCTACGTAAACGATCCCTCGGCAGCCGCGCAGGCCCCCGCCGGTCACAGCTACCATGAGGTGCGCGCCGGCGAATATCCCGCACGTATAGCCAAGATGCACGGGCTCGAACTCAAAGCCTTGCTCGCCATGAACGACCTCAGCGAAGACAGCACCATCCGCGTTGGCGACAAGCTGCTTATCGGCAAAGGCGACCCGGCCTCGGTCTATTCCGAAAAACCCATCACGCACACGGTCTCAAGCGGCGACACCGCCAGCACCATCGCCGCAAAGTATGGTGTGCCTACCGGCGAACTCCTCACCTGGAACGAACTCGGCGGCCGCTCGACCCTGCACATCGGCGATAAGCTGGTCGTCTACACCGGCACAGGCAGCGCCTCCCCCGCCCCGGACGACAACACCGGCCAAGGCGGCGGCCTCGAAAAAATCATTCACAAGGTCGCCCGCGGCCACAACCCCACCACCATCGCCCGGCGCTATGGCGTTAGCGTAAGCAACCTCTTCCGCTGGAACAACTGGCCGCGCAACAAGGTGTTGCAAGTGGGCGACGAGGTGATCGTGTACCAGGAAAAGTAAGCACGCTACCCGCGTAGCCGGCTCATTCTTCGGACGCGAGGAACGCGGCGCGTTCGTAAAAGTTATGGATGACCCGCGGCAGGTTAAAGCCGATAAGCCGCTTGACGATGGGCTGGGGGATGTGCAACTTCGGTTCCACATCGAGCGTGTACGTCACCGTGATCGTCTTCTTCCCCTTCGGTGCGAGATCCCACGAACCGTCCATCTTCTCGAAGAGGTCGCCCCGCACCAAGCTCCACCATACCCGGTTCGGGTACTCGTGATAGAGGTCCAGGGTGTAATTGAACTGCTTGATGAGCTTCACGAAAAACTTCACACGGGCCCCATCATCGCGGGTCTTGACCATGCGCGTGTTCACCACATTGTCCGCGAATTCCGGGTAGGCCTTGTAATCCACGATGGCCGCCCAAAACGCATCAAGGGGAATTTCGAAAACTTCTGTACGGCTCGCACGCGGCATAGTTCACACGCTCCCTTGGCTGGTTTCATCGGTGCCATTGTGGCGCAAAGGCGAGAGAGATGTAAAACATGCGGAATTGTCAGCCGCCCCTCAATGTTTTCGTGCGCCGCCGCCGGGACTCCCCACGCCTGCAAGGCGTACCTAGATCAGCCCAGGCCGCCGGCCTGGGTAAAAACTTCGCAATTCTTTAGCCGTTTGCCGTGAGCCGTTTCCCATACATCATACAACTCCCTGGTATCAGCGCGGGTCGCGGTTCTGGCCCACCCGCTGTTTCTATCAGTCAA
>CAZMVU010000261.1:0-5626 GCA_964569295.1 uncultured Nitrospirales bacterium | reverse complement strand
GAGGGCGAGCGTACCCGCGAGCCGGAAACAGGTGGTCCCCAGGGAGGGCGAGCGTACCCGCGAGCCGAAACCCCACTGGCGTGTACGGCACAAATAGATAAAAAACCTTCGCGCCACGGCGTCCCCGATGTGCATGGGTGGGTGTTTTTTTGATACCCTTCCGGCTTTCCGCATCCTGTGTAAGTAACCCCGGTTGGAGAAGATAGCCCGTGAAAACCGACGACATACGCGCGAGTTTCCTCGAATTCTTTCGCGAGCGCAACCACGCCATCGAGCGCAGCGACACCATTGTGCCGCGCAACGACCCAACGCTCCTGTTCACGAGCGCGGGCATGGTACAGTTCAAGCCGTATTACACCGGCGAGGCGCCCGTGCCCTACCGGCGCGCGGCCACCTCGCAGAAGTGCCTGCGCGCTGGCGGTAAGGCCAACGACCTCGACGAAGTGGGCAAGACCTCGCGTCACCTCACCTTCTTCGAGATGCTGGGCAACTTCTCGTTTGGCGACTACTTCAAGCAGGAGGCCATCGCGTGGGCGTGGGAATACTCGACCCAGGTGCTCGGCCTGCCTGGCGATCGCATTGTGGTGTCCGTATACACGGACGATGACGAGGCCTACGGCATCTGGAACACGGCGATCGGCATTCCGCCGGAGCGCATCTTCCGGCTGGGCGACAAGGAAAACTTCTGGGGCCCCGCCGGTGAAACGGGCGCATGCGGCCCATGTTCCGAGCTGCTGTTCGATAAGGGCGTGGAAATCGACCCGCATGCCGACCCGGAGAACGACCCCCACGAGCGCTTCCTCGAATTCTGGAATCTGGTGTTTCCCCAGTTCGACCAGCAGCCCGACGGCGCGCGCCCGCCGCTGAAGAACCGCGGCATCGACACCGGCATGGGCCTCGAGCGCCTCGCCGCATTACTCCAGGACAAGCCGACGGTCTTCGATACGGACGGCATATTCCCGATCATCGAGAGGACGCAGACCCTCACCAAGGTGCGCTATACGGACAACCCGGTGCCGTTCCGGGTGATCGCGGACCATGTGCGCGCGCTCAGCTTCATGATTGCCGACGGCATCCTCCCGAGCAACGAGGGGCGCGGCTATGTGCTCCGGCGCATCCTGCGGCGCGGTGCGCGCTTCGGGCGTGAGCTCGGGCTCGAGAAACCCTTCCTCCACGACGTGTGCGGCACGGTCATCGAGCTGATGGCACACCAGTACCCCGAGCTCGAGGACGGCCGCACGCAGATTCATAAGGTCGTCCAGACCGAAGAGGACCGCTTCGCCTCGACCCTCGCCCGCGGTATGGACCTGCTCGACGACATCTGCGGCAAGCTCGAGAAGCAGGGCGAGAAGGCGATCCCGGGCGAAGAACTCTTCCGGCTCTACGACACCTTCGGTTTTCCCATGGATCTCGCGGGCGACATCGCGGAGGACCGCGGCTACGCCATCGACCAGGAAGGTTTCAAGGCGGCCATGGAGCGGCAGCGGGCGCAGGCGCGGGGCGCGTGGACCGGCACGGGCGCCGCGGAAATTTCCCCGGTCTATCGCGAGCTGCGCCAGGAAATCGGCGAGACCCCATTCACCGGCTACGAGGAGTCCGAGACCCAGGCCACCGTTGCCGCTATCGTGAAAGACGGCCAGCGCGCCGAGCAGCTCACCGAGGGCGAGGAGGGCGAGTTTGTCCTCGACAAGACGCCCTTCTACGCCGAGGCCGGCGGCCAGGTGGGCGATACGGGCACCTTCGACGCACCCGACGGCAACGCGCACATCGCTAACACCTACAAGCCGGTCGAGGGCTTGTCGGTACACACGGCGACAATGAACCGCGGCGTGTTGCGCGTGGGCGACCGCGTGGACGCGCGGGTCGACGCGGACCGCCGGGACCGCATCCGCAACCACCACACGGCCACGCACCTCCTCCAGGCGGCATTGCGCAATGTGCTCGGCGACCACATACACCAGGCCGGTTCGCTCGTGGCGCCGGACCGGCTGCGGTTCGACTTCACCCACTTCGAGGGCATCGATGAGGCGCGCCTGCAAGATATCGAGCGGCTCGTGAACCGCTACATCCGCCTCGACGAGCCCGTGGCCACCGCCGAGAAGAAACTCGAGGAAGCGCGCAAGGCCGGCGCCATGGCCCTCTTCGGCGAGAAATACGCCGACGTCGTGCGCGTAGTCACCGTGGGCGATACCAGTATGGAACTGTGCGGCGGCACGCACGTCCCCCGTACCGGCGTCATCGGCTACTTCAAAATCCTCGCCGAGACCGCCATCGCCGCGGGTGTGCGGCGCATCGAGGCGGTGTGCGGCGAGCACGCGGTCGACGTCATCCAGGCGCGGGACCGGCAGCTCTCGGAACTCTCCCGCATGATGAGTGTGCACCAGGACGAAGTGGCCCAGCGTGTCAAGACGTTGATCGAGGAGAACCGGAAGCTCGCCCGCGACGTACAGAAATGGAAGCAGGCCGCCGCCACCGGCGCCTCGACCGACTACATGAGCCAGGTGCAGGAAATCGCGGACGGCGTGAAGCTCCTCGCCGCCGAGGTCCCCGGGCAAGACGCGAAAAGCCTGCGCGGCGTCATGGACCAACTGCGCGATAAATTGCACAGCGGCGTCATCGTGCTCGGTGCGGCCGACGGCGAAAAGGCGGCCTTGTGCGTGGGCGTCTCGAAAGACCTCACGGCGAAGGTGAAGGCCGGCGACATCGTAAAGCAGCTTGCGCCCATCGTGGGTGGCGGCGGCGGCGGCCGGCCCGACATGGCCCAGGCCGGCGGCAAAGACCCCGCCAAACTGCCCGAGGCCATCGCGAAAGCGCCCGAGGTGGTGAAAGGACTTATTGCATAAGGGTCTGCCCAGCGGCCGCGCGCCCCGTTCTACAATGAGCGCGACCAACGGTTGAACACCCTGTCGAACCTGAGACAAACCGGAAGCGGCCGCGCCCTTCTTGGGCGGGGCGGGCCACTGGAGGGAATAGTATGCGAAACCTGATTGTCGCTTTTTTTGTGCTGGTTGCCTGGGATGCGGCCAGCGCCACGTACGCCTGCGCCCACCGGGGCGACAAGGCCAGCGCGCCAGAAAACACCATCCCGGCCTTTGCTTCGGCGGTCGAGAAGGGCGCGGCTATGATTGAATTCGACGTCCACCTGACTACGGATGACCGCTTGGTGATCATGCACGACAGCACGGTCGACCGAACCACGGACGGCACGGGCAAAGTGGCGGAGATGACCTTCGAGGAAATCCGCGCGCTCGATGCGGGAAGCTGGTTTGATGCGAAGTTCGCGGGAGCCCGGGCGCCCACCTTGCGCGAGGCGCTCGAGGCCATCCCCGAGCACATCCTGTGCAATGTCCACTGCAAGACCGGCCCGGATATCGCGCCGGCCGCAGCCCGGGTCATCGCGGACATGGACCGTCTCGCGCAGTGTTTTCTGGCCTGCTCGGTGGACCAGATCGCCGAGGCCCGTGCCGCCGTGCCCGAGATCATGACCTGCAACATGTCGCGCCAGATGGGCGACCGCACCGGCTACATAGAGACGACGATTGCGTTGGGCGCGGAGTTCATTCAACTCCACAAGCGCACGGGCTATGAGAACATCGCAGCCCATGTGGAACGGCTGCACGCGGCCGGCGTGCGCGTGAACTGGTGTTGCGACGACAGCCCGGAAACCATCGAAGAACTCGCCGAGGCGGGCGTCGACTATATTCTTACCGACGACCTCGATACCGTACTCGCGGTACTGGCCCCGTAAACCGGGCAGCCCTGCCCACCAGCCGGTACCGCGGGTGCAGCGGATCCCGGCCAGCGTGAAAGAACGTGTGATGCAAGAGGATTTTCTGGAACATCTGGCCGGGCTGACGCAATACCTGGCAGAACGGGCCCGGGAAGACGCGGAACTGCGGCGGCATCTGCTGGCGGCGGCCAAGGCGTTTACCGGGTTTCTCGAGGCCGTAGAAGCAGAGGAGCAGCCCACCCAAAGATCCGCCGCCGAGACCGATCAGCCTGCCCGCGAACCGGTCGCGCCCGAAGTGCTGGACCAGTTGCGCCAGGGCCTGGCGGAAAGCCCTTTCCGCGCGAGCGAGCCCACGACCACCCCCGAACCCGCGCCGGCGCCCGCGTGGCAGGCGCAGCCCATCCCCAACGAAGAGCTGGGCCTTATCGAGCAGCGGTGCACCCTCAAGGCCGAGGCGTGCCGCTGGGCGCTCGAGCGCATCGCCCTGATGGAGCGGGGCGCCGACCGCGAAGTCGAGATCGCCCCGCGCGATCAGGAGATGATCCGCCAAGCCAAGGAACTGCCCGACTGCTTCCTCTGGATGAACCACCCGAGCGGGCCCTCGCCCAGCCTGAGCGCCTCGCAGGACTGGGACCTGCTGAGCGAAGCCTTCGAGAACGTGGCCCGCAGTGCGGCGCTGGTAAAGGAACTGCTCGCCCACGCCGACGAGGCCCCCTCGCATTTCGAGCGGGCCCTCGAGCTTGCGGCCGAAGCGCAGTCCGCCTTGCGCATAGCCGTGCTCGACGTGGGCTTTGGCACCGACCCGGACCAGGAAAAGATGTTCATGTGGCTGCGGCGCGTGTGCTACGAACAGCAAATCTACATGGAGCGGTACATGCGGGTCTCCCAGGCCGCCAACCCCCAGGATTTCGCCGACCTGCAGCGCCGCATCGAGGAACTCGACAATGCCTTCCATGAACTGCGCAACCAGGCGAAGCAGCGCAAACAACTGTTCTCCCGTGCCCGGTACCATGCCAAACGAATCGGCCGCGAGCCCAACAGCGATCATACGGGCGACTGGCGCAAGATTGTCGACTCGTGTGAGAAGTTGATCGAGCTGGGCATCGCACCAAGCAATGTCGAGCTGCGCAACATTCTCCTGCCCATTTTCGATGATGTGCCGGACCTCGGCGAGGAACAGGTGGGCTTCCAGCTTATTCTGCGCGAGGTAGACGCCTATGCCGCCCTCAACGTCCCCACCCAGGGTGCCGCCCCCGAAGCCCGGCCGGCTGCCGAGATCCGCCAGGTAAGCGCGCTGCTGAGCGGGCGCACCGTCATCATGGTTGGCGGCGATCCCCGTCCGGAAGCGAAGCAAGCCATCGAGGCCGCCCTCGGGCTCAGCGAACTGGTGTGGCTCACCACGAACAAGCACCAGTCCATCGACAATTTCGAGCCGTACGTTGCACGGCCCGACGTCGCCCTCGTCTTGTTGGCCATCCGCTGGTCGAGCCACGTCTTCGGCGAAATCAAGGGCTTTTGCGACCGGTATGGCAAGCCCCTCGTGCGCCTGCCCGCCGGCTACGGCGTCAACCAGGTCGCCGCGCAGATTCTCAGCCAGGCCAGTGAACAACTGAAAGCCGGCGGCGCGCCGTAGCCATGGCCCGTTTAGGCAATGAGGCTGGCGCAACCCCGCCACAACAGGAAAAGGTGTCCTATGAAACGCTTCTTACTACTGCCGCTGCTGGCCGTGCTTGTGGCGGCCGGTTCCGGTTGTGCCACGACGACCCCCGGCGGCAAGCGCACGCACCCGCGCTCGCAGGACCAGACCGGCGCCGATCCCGTACGTGTGCAAAACCAAGGGCAGATTCGCAACCGCGCGAATTCCCTGTAGAAACGCTGACACCAAGAATTGGCCTC
>CAZMVU010000260.1:0-5628 GCA_964569295.1 uncultured Nitrospirales bacterium | reverse complement strand
CCCGCAGTCCAAAGTGCGCCTACGTCTTGACTGATAGAAACAGCGGGTGGGCCAGGACCGCTGCCAGCGCCGATACCAGGGAGTTGTATGACGTATGGGAAACGGTGCACGGAAAACGGCTAAAGAATTACTGAAACCCGATAGCTAGAGCTTTCAGCCTCTTGCGCGCGGGGTGCCGGGTGACTGCGCACCCATCCTGTTACTTCGCCTTCAACTGGCTGATGCCGTCGAGTGCGCTGGGGTCTTCGAAGGCGGGCCAGGTCCGGCGGTCCGGCAATTCCCGCAGTTCCTTTTCCGCGTCTGCGTACATTTTTTTCGCAAGCCGTTTCGCGGCGGAAACCACCTTCGTACCGGCATCGCGCTCGAGGAAACTCGAGCGGGCCGTGCGCACTTCGTAGCCGCCGCCGTCGAAGGCCTGGGCCGTGCAGATGTAGCCGTCGTACCCATTTGCCAGCTCGATGCAACAGGTGTGAGGGAAGGGGGAGCCCTGGCGCACTTCGCGTGCGAGGGATTGAAACAACTCCGCCGGCACGCCCCAGAAGAATGCATCGGCGATGCGCACGCCCATGATCTCCGGGCGGCATTCGGATGATTTACGGCGCAGCTTCTCCACCTCGAGTAGTTCCCGTGCATAGACGGTCTCGACATCTGCCGCCGTAATCTCCTTGCGCTTCAATAGTGCACGCGCGGCTTTGCGCTCAGAGACACCGGTCTCGCGGATGCTGATGCGCGGTTTGGTGCGGTCTGCAGCCACGGTTGCGCGCTTGTAGTAATCCATGCGCGCGAGAGCCTGCACGGCCGCGCCGCCCACCGTGCGCCCCGTGCGCTCACACCAGTACGGCCCGAGTTCCATAGGCCGGTCACTGCGGTTATCGACCTGGGTCACGTCACCCGCCGCGCCATTGAGGAAAACGACGCCGAAGTCCGGGCCATGTACCGCCTGCAGCGTGTCGATAATCCAGCGCGGATAATCGGCGGAGTAGAGCACACCGTTCATGTGTGTGGCGTGGCACGCGAAATTCACGATGCACCCGATCGGGCTGCGGTCTTTCGGATCGCAAAAGCCCACCACCGTAACGGTGTCGTCTTCCGGGCCGACGGGTTCGACGATGTCCGGATGCCCCTTGCCGGGGTGCGTGCGTTCCGCGCCGCCGCGCATGCGGAAGCGCCGGTTGAAGGCCACCCCCGGCGCCGAGGCCGTGCCCGTGCCTGCGAGTGCCGGCTGCATGCGCCGGTGCGCCTCCGCGATGGCCGCGCCCGCTTGCCGTGCCACGAAGTCCACATAGGCCGGGTCCGCCTCAGAGAGGAAGCAGCCCACCGCCGGCCCGCCGGAATGCGTGTGTGTCGCGGCGATGAAGCAAGCCTCTGCCGCGATGGGACACCAGCGTGCGGCATGTTTGCGTGCGGCAGCCACGAGCCGCTCCGGCACGAAGATGGCGTCCACCTGCACCAGGGCCACGCAGTGGTTGCCGTCATCAACAACCAGTGCGCGGACATGGAGGTCATCGTGTGTGCCGATGCCGATGCGTTTCTCGAAGAGACCGGGAATCTGCGCGCCCGGTTCCGGCGTGATGCAGCGCGTTGCGAAGCCAACCTGCATGGGTGTGTCCTCCTTGATGGGCAAGGGTAGGCCCCGGCGGTGGGTCCGCGCAAGCAAGGGAGGGCGAGCGTCCCCGCGAGCCGGACTCACTCCTATCAACAATGAGATTCTTCGACAGCCCTTCACCCGGCTTTACCCGGCTTTCGCGGCGTGTTATCGTGAATGCTTCTGATGTGAACACAGCGCCGGCAAGGGGATGCACCCGGGAGGAGAATTACCATGGACAAGCTGGCAATCGATGGCGGCCCGAAGACCGTAACCAACACGCTCACGGGCTGGCCGCAGATGAGCGAAGAAGCCATCCAGGCGGCGACCGAAGTCTTGCGATCGGGCAAAGTGAACTACTGGACTGGATCGAAGGGCATGGAGTTCGAGCGCGCGTTCGCCGAATGGCAGGGCAGTAAGCACGCGATCACGGTGAACACGGGGACTGCGGCGTTGCACGTGGCCCTGTCGGCCCTGGGTATTGGCCCGGGGGATGAGGTCATCGTGCCGAGCTACACCTTTATCGCGTCGAGTTTTTCCATTGTGCAGGCCGGCGCCATGCCGCGGTTCGCCGATGTGAACATCGACGACCACTGCATCAGTGTCGAGTCGGCGGAGAAGCTGGTGAACGAGCGCACGAAGGCTATCATGCCGGTGCACCTCTACGGCAACGTGTGCGACATGGACCAGATCAACGCCTTCGCCAAGAAGCACAACCTGTACGTCGTCGAAGACAACGCGGAGGCCTTTGGCGGTGCGTACAAGGGCAAGAAGACCGGCACGCTCGGGCATATCGCCGGGTGCAGCTTCTGCCAGAACAAAACCTTTACCACCGGCGGCGAGGGCGGTATGGTCACCACGGATGACGAGGAACTCGCGTGGGAAGCGCGCAGCTTCCGCGACCACGGCTACAACGTGCGCGAGCGCATGAATTTGCTCGAGATGGAGCAGAAGCTGCCCTATATCCACGACCGGATCGGCTGGAACTACCGCATGACTGAGATGCAGTCGGCCATCGGCCTCGCCGAGTTGCAGCGCATGGACAACTGGAACATGCCCACCCGCCGCCGCAACGCGCACATCGTGATGGACGCGCTCGGCGAGCTGCCGCAGGTGAAGTACATGCCCATCGACACGGAAGAGCGGAAGAACGGCTGGTTCGTGATGGCTTTCTCGTTGGATGTCGAAAACATGAGTTGCGATATCCATGAGTTCGTGGCGGCCGCCGGCGCCGAGGGGGCGCCCTGCTGGAAGGTTTTCTGGCCGCAGTGCCATACGGAAAGGGCCTTCACCGAGCACCGTGGCTTTGGCGACTCGGGCTTCCCCTTCGAGTCGAAGGAGTACACAAACCCCGAGGCCATCGAGTTCAGCAAGGTGGACATTCCGAACGCCCGCTGGCATGAGCAGCACACCTTCACCTGCTTCCCTTTCCCAACCTTCACCGAAGACGATATGAAGCAAATCGCCCAGGCGATCATGAAGGTGATCAAGGCGTATTCGGCGTAGACAGTTAGGGCTGGTATCCTTGCAGGACTTTCCTCTCGGCGAGAAGCCGCTGTCTATCGCCATGCTCGGCATGGTGGACGGCAACGGCCACCCCTATTCCTGGAGCGCGATCTTCAACGGCTATGACCCCGAGGCCATGGCGCGGTGCCCCTATGCCGCGATCCCGGCGTATCTCGATGCGGAGCCGAAGGACAACCTCGGCATTCCGAACGCCCGCGTGACCCATGTCTGGACCGACGACCCCGCCGATGCGCCGAAGGTCGCCGAGGCCGCTTTGATTCCGAATGTGGTCGCGAACCCGGAGGATGTCATCGGCGCGGTCGATGCCGTCGTCATCGCTACGGACATCGGCCACGAGCACGTCGCGCGGTGTCGGCCTTTTGTCGAGGCAGGATTGCCGGTGTTCGTGGACAAGCCGCTGGTGGACAATGCCGCCGACCTCGCCGTGTTCCACGATTGGGTGAACGCAGGCCGCCCAATTCTGAGCGGCAGCGCGCTCGCCTACGCGAAGGAATTCGCCCCGTGGCGGGAATCCACCGATTCCCTCGGCGACCTGCGCCATGTCACGGTGACCACCGCGAAGTCCTGGGAGCGCTACGGCATCCACGCGCTCTCCGCCATGTATCCCATCCTCGGCCCGGGCTTCGTTTCCGCGCAGAACACCGGCGATGCCAGGCGCAATGTGGTGCATTTGAAGCACGCGCGCGGCGTCGATGTAACCGTCGCGGCCATCGCGGACATGTACGGCGGTTTCGGCTGCCTGCAACTCTGCGGCACGAAGGACAGCGCGCAGGCGAAGTTCAAAGACACCTTCCACGCGTTCAAGGCGCAGCTCGTTGATTTCGTGCAATGGCTGCGCACGGGCGTGGCCCCGTTTCCATGGAGCGAGACCGAAGAATTGATGCGCCTTGTAATTGCCGGTATCGTGAGCCGTGAGGAGGGCGGGCGCGTGGTCCCGCTTTCGGAAATTGCGTGCGGGTGATACGCTTGCCGTGCTGCCTTGTATTATGAGTGAAGCAAACAAAGGGACTGTCCTCGCGAGTGGGCGAGCAGGGACTGCTGCCTTGTATTATGAGTGAAGCAAACAAAGGGACTGTCCTCGCGAGTGGGCGAGCAGGGACTGTCCCTTTCTTTGCGCCTTGTGGCGTAAATACCTTGGCTTTTCGGCACAAACCCCGAAATCAGGACACGCCTGTTTACAACCTGTAGGAACCGCCATGGCGAATGTGCATAAAGACTTTCACGGCGCTCTAAGTTATGGCTTGGCGTTTCTCGAGGAGAAGTACGGCGCCGAGGCCCGCACGCAGTTCCTCGCGCGGCTGGCGGATACCGTGTACAAACCGCTGGCCGATGATCTGCGCGTTCGTGGTGTGGTGGCGCTGCGCGAGCATTGGGCGCGTATCTTTGAGCTGGAGGGCGGCGCGATAGAAATGCACGAGGACGGGGATACACTCGTGCTGCACGTACACCGCTGCCCCGCCATCACCCACATGCAGGAACAGGGCTACAGGATCGCCGATCATTTCTGCGAGCACACGCGCATCGTGAACGAGGCCGTGTGCCGCGCCGCCGGTTACGAAGCCACCGTCGACTACGACCAGGCCGCGGGGCGCTGTGTGCAGCGGTTCCGGAGGATTGCTGCATGATCTCCTGCACGGAATTCATCTGGGTTTACAACGAACTGTTCAAGTTCATCGAGGAGCGTGGGGGAGAGGAGGCCGTCCACGAATTCTGGCAGGGTATCGCCGACAACTTCCTTGGGAACCTGCGCGAATATGTCGAGAAAGAAGGCCTCGCGGGGATGCACCGCTACTGGTCGCACACGCTGGGCGAAGAAGGCGGCCGGCACACCATGACGCTCTACGACGACATGTTCATCATCGACATGCACGAATGCCCCTCAGCCAAGCTCGTGCATGAGAGCGGGCGCGTCGAGCCGTATGCCAACTACTGCGAACATTGCCGCTGGCTCTACCCGCCCCTGCTGCGCGCCATGGGCTATGACGCCGCCATGCACATCATCTCCTGCGAGAACGGCCAGTGCCGCTTGACGGTGCGGAAGAAGTAGTCACAGTTCATCGGCCCGCAAAGAAGACGTTGGGGGTAACGTCCTTCCCCGCACGCACGCATCTCCCCCCACCTCCCCGCATCTGTGCTTATCTGCGGTTAGTGCCTTAGACTTCAGCTCCTGCAAAAGACAACAAGAAGTGATTCGGGCACCTTCTATAAGCTACTGATTCTAAAAGTGTTGCATAGTGGAATGACGTGCGGCCGATGAGCGCGCCGCACGCACCGGCATCCCTCGCGGAAGACCAGAGTTCGCCCTCTCTTCAGGGCCAACGGCCCGTACCATACCAGCCTGGGCCGCAGGCCCAGGTCATCCGTCATCCGCAATCACAGGGCTGAAAGCCCGAGCCATAGGTTTTTATAGCGCGCGCTTTCAGCGCTGGAAAAAACACCCATTCACCACCTGGGCCTGCGGCCCATACGCGTTAACCTAGAAGACTGTCCCCGCTTTTTTTGGCGTTTGTGAGAAA
>CAZMVU010000259.1:0-5648 GCA_964569295.1 uncultured Nitrospirales bacterium | reverse complement strand
CGCGAGCGTACCCGCGAGCCGAAACGCAACGTAACCCGCACCAGGGAGCGCGAGCACCGCAGGGAGGGCGAGCGTACCCGCGAGCCGAAACTTCTTGTTCTTTAATCCACAAGCTGGCGCGCAAGGCACTAACGCGGGCGTTGCCCGCAACCCAGAAGGGCAGAAAAACGCCGCAGTTTTCACACTCTATAAAGCATTCTGTTGTAACAGGTTGCCGATGACCTCCGAAATCTCCTTGTCTTTTATTGCGCTTTACGATCTTTAAGGCACAAAAAGAGGCACTCGATATCAGCGGCTTCTTGTGAATATACAGGCCAACGTAGTATGGTGCGTTTACATTAAGTGGCTGGTCTCCTTGCGCACGTCTTTTTCTGGAATGCAGCAATGACAGCCTGCACCCGGGGAAAAGCCATATAAGCATTGCCAGCGGGAGATCTCAATAGTGCGCCCAGGTCGATTACTGCCTTTTCGTCGCGACAATAGCAAGGTCGCTTTCGAGGCGGTTCCATCGCATCGCATGCATCTGCTGCGACTTGCCCGCTACGTTGGTATGGCCGAGGCCATTGCCGCCTATGTACAAGATAGAGACCCGCCACTACAACTCCTCGATGTTGGCCCGGGCAGCGGACGCAGCCGCCGATTCTGTCAGGTCGCGGGGGTTGCTGACCGGTTGGCGTTCTGGGGTATCGATAACAGCACGCGCCGTCTTCGTTCGATTTACGAACCCTCTCGCTGGTACTTGACATTGGGCGACGCGCAAAAGGGCTTGCCGTATCCGCCGGAGCATTTCGACATCTGCGTGTGCGAACAAGTTCTTGAACATCTGGCCCAACCGGCCAAGGCCATAGACGAAATGGCTCGTGTTCTGCGTCCGGATGGATGCATGATTATTGGCGTCCCGATATTCCCGCCAGGCGTAGCACACGTGCGTCCTTGGGCTGTTGCGCTGCGCGATCGTTTATGCGGGCGGAACAGCTCCCATGTCCAGACCTTCACAAGCCGGCGCATTATACGAATGGCTTGCAAGGACCCCCGCTTGCAACTCGTGGCGTGCAGGGGGTTTCGGGTGGTCTCGGGTGGTTTTCTCTCCTGGCTTGAAGATTACCACTGGTGGTACCGTGTAAACCGCTTTATAGGAAGGACCTTTCCTTGGCTGTGCACGGAAGTACAGCTTGTCCTTTATAAAACAAATCTCCGCCAAACTTGTCCAAGGTAATTCCGCCATACTTGGAAATAGCCTCGATTGACCCACGGCTATTCGTGCTGCCCGCACACCGGCAAGCCGGTTCTCGAGGATGGCGCTGTTGTGCTTGTACCCGTGCTCTTGGGCGGCGAAAACAAGAGGTTTTTCCAGGAAGGCCCCCCGGCTTGGCTTGGACACTACTGTATGAGGAACTAGCATGAACACCCCCGCCCGGTGCATCCATTTCGGCGAATGCGGCGGTTGCAAGACGCAGGACGTGCCGTACCCCCAGCAGGTGCGCGAAAAGGAGGCCATGCTCGGGGAACTCTTTGCGCCGTTTCACCCCGGCCCCGTGCCGGTAGCGCCCTCGCCGCAGGTATGGCATTACCGGAACAAGGTTGATCCGGCTTTCGCGCGCAAACGGTATGATGAAAAACCGCCCGACGACTTCGACCGGGAAACGGTGATCGGGTTCAAGAAGCGCGGGCGCTGGTTCTGGCCGCTGGACATCCAGGCGTGCCACATCGCCCCGGAAGGGTTGGGTGCGCTGCTCGAGGCGGTCCGCGCATGGTACCGCCGCGAAGGCTTGCAAGCGTTCGACGACCGCAAGGACGCAGGCATCCTGCGCGCGCTGCTGGTTCGCGAGGGCAAGCAGTCGGGCGAGCGCATGGTCGTGCTCATTACCCGCGACGGCACGTTCGACAAAGCGGGGTTCGTGGCGCTGTGCCGTGAGACGTTCGGGGCGGACAGCGTGTACCGCGGCATCTACCGGGGACTGGCCGACGTGGCCGAGGCGGAAGAGCTCGAACTGCTCTGGGGCAAGGCGACTATCGATGAGCGCCTGTATGTCCACGGCGACGGCGGCGTGCGGGAGCTGGTGTTCCGCATTTCACCCATGAGTTTTTTCCAGACCAACACGCTGGCGGCACAGCAACTTTACAGCATGATACGCGCCTGGGCGAAGCAGACCGGTGGCGGCATGTTGTATGATCTCTATGGGGGTGCCGGCGGCATCGCGTTGTCCTGCGCCGACCTGTTCGGCCATGTGTGGTCGGTGGAAAACGTGGCAGAGGCCTCAGCAGACGGCCGGGTCAATGCACAGCGCAACGAGATCGCCAATGTCACGTTCATTACCGAGAAAGTTAAGAACTATCTGCGCTATATGATTCTCGACAACGAAGGATTCCCGGAACACAGTGCGGCCGTGGTCGATCCGCCGCGTGCAGGATTACATCCGAAGGCCTTGAAGCGGCTCATCGCCTTGCGTCCGGCCTATCTGCTTTATGTCTCCTGCAACCCAAAACTCCTCGCCCAAGAAATGCCCCAACTCCTGAAACAATACCAACTCACAGATCTGCGCGCCATCGACATGTTCCCGCACACGCCGCACGTGGAGGTGCTCGCTTCTTTCATACCGGCCGGGTAACATGGCCAACACCCGCCTATAGACGCTCTGCTCCTACCCCTGCTACGGACCAGTCACGAGCCGGCCGCGGGGATCGCCGTTCCCTAACGTGACCGTTGACTTGCTCTACAGCTACTATGACCTGTGGGTACATGAGAAAACGTTGCTGCCGGTACATAGGGAGGACTATCGCCATTCCGGGGCGGGGCAAGGAGAGCCGGTGTTGAGCGATATATTTATAGGTGTGTAGGCGTACAAGCTTTAACGTGGCCTTTGCGCCCAGGACCCAGCATTTAAGCGCCTGCATGCATTTGCGCAAAAGCGCCCTGCGTTGGCGCAGCATTGCCCGAAAAGCACCCGTCTGCTAGCATGTCGTAATGAATTCGCGAGAACGCACCTTACAAGCCCTGCAATTCAAAGAACCGGACCGTGTCCCGGTTGATGTGTGGATGTCCGCCGGCCTGCGCAAATGCCTTGGCCTGACGGACCCGGCGGCCTACGACGCCTTCCTCGACAGGCACGATGTGGATTTGCGCTATATCCCGGGCCCGGCCTACACCGGACCGGCCATCCCTCCCAACCAGGACATATGGGGCGTGAAACGCGCGCCGATCACGGTCGCCACCGCCTACGGTTCCGAGTCCTACAGCGAGGTGTCCGAGTCGCCCCTGGCCGGCGCCCAGGACGCTGGCGACGTAGCGCGGTATGGCGGTTGGCCCTCGCCCGACTGGTTCGACTACAGTGGGATCGAGGCGCAGTGCGAGGCGGTGCGGACCACCGGGCGGGCGGTCGTCTTCATGGGCGACCGCTTGAACCGGGTCGCGCAGCTCAAGCCGGCCATGTACTTGCGCGGCATGGACACCATACTCATGGACATGGCGGTCAACCCGGATTTGGCGAAGGCGGTGTTCGCGCATATCCGCCAGTTTTACAACGCCTATCTCGAACGCATTCTTGAAGCCGCAAACGGGAAACTCGATCTGCTGCTCACGGGCGACGATTTCGGCGCGCAGGGCGGGCCGCTGGTGTCACCCGCAATGTGGCAGGAGTTCCTCGCGGATGGTTTCGCGGGGTATATCGCGCGGGCCCACGAGTACGGCGTGCGCGTCATCCACCATACCTGCGGCTCCGTGCGCCCACTCATCCCGATGATGATCGAGCGCGGCCTCGATGTTCTCCAGTCCCTGCAACCCGAAGCGGCGAATATGGACGCGGCGGAGCTCAAGGCCAGCTTCGGCGGCCGGTTGGCATTTCATGGCGCCATCTCGATCCAGCAAACGCTCCCGTTCGGCACACCTCAGGACGTCCGGGCGGAAGTGCGCGACCGCATCGCGTCGTTGGCGCCCGGCGGCGGTTACATTCTCTGCACTTCGCACAACATCCAGGCCGATACCCCCACCGAAAACGTGGAGGCGCTCTTGGATGCATACAAGTCCTACCGAACCTGTGCGGAATAAGAACCTGTAGGGGGCACGGCGCCCGGCCCGCGCAGGGTTCGCCCGGCCGCGCGTGTCCCGGCGTCTTGGGCTGAGCATCCTGTTGCGGGGTATTCACTTGACGCAAGTATGCTGTCGTTCATGGTTTGTCACGTCGCTCAGACAGACTCCGCATGCCGAAAGGCGCACCTGTAACAGCCCGGGCCGAAGGCCTGCGTAAACGGCCATTATCACATCCATACATCCTTGCGCAGACCGCCCCACCTGGCCATTTCGAGCGGTTCAATACGCAGCCCCCGCAAATACCAGTAAGCAACGGCCCGACACCGCCGCGTTGGACGATGCCGGGCCGGAAGCGCTGATGCCGCTATGTTGTGCTACCGGGGCGGACCGGGGCAGAACCCGTCTTCCGTGCCTTCATCGGGGCAATAGGTGTAGCCGCCGGCATTGAAGAACTGGATGAGCCGGAGCAACTCCGTCAGGTCAATCTTCCAATCGGGGCCGCCGTTGTTGTAGTCGCTGTCGTGTGGACAGCAAGCGTGGTCCGCACCGCTGCCGGGCATATAGCCGTCTTCGGTGGCGTCTGGTGTCGCTGCGCAATACAACCCGCCGCTGTTGAAGAACTGAATCCCGCGAAGGAGCTCGCTCAGTTCGATGGTGTTGGACATGTCCTGGTCCGCCGCATGCCAGCCATCGTCACAGGGGTCGCCTTCGCCTTCGCCTTCGCCTTCGCCTTCGCCTTCGCCCTCGCCTTCGCCCTCGCCCTCACCTTCGCCCTCGCCCTCGCCTTCGCCTTCACCCTCACCTTCGCCTTCGCCTTCACCTTCGCCTTCGCCTTCGCCTTCGCCCTCACCTTCGCCTTCACCTTCGGCTGGCGGGGTCCATGGGCCCAGACAGAAGCTGAGGTCGTCCGTGACAGGCTCCAGCATATCGGCCACCATCCGGAAGGAGATGTCGTCGCCCACGGGCGAGTTCATCCACCGGAAGGTGCAGGTGTTATCCGAGAGGGATTGTATGCTGAGCCACCCTTCGTTGACCTGGATGGACTCGGGCAGTGCCGCCTCGAAGCGGTACAGGTCAATTTCGGGTGAGTAGCTTTGACCGACCGGTGTCACCGAAGCGGTAACCTCGACAGCCGTGATAAACTCCGCACTGGCGGGATCGACGCCCTCGAAGAAGAACAAGAGGAAGTCGGTCACTTCCGGCGTACAATCGGTGAAACCACATGCGGCATCGCCCATGAGGGTCTTGCCCCACCAGGTTACCGTACCGATGGAATCGCTCAGGCCGGTGAAGTTGGCAAATGCCTGATCGCGCTCGGCGCCTCCGCCACACCCGGGCTCGCCTTCGGGTTCGGTTTCGAGGTCGATGTTGCTTTCGTACAGCGCCCAGTCACCGTCGGGTGTCGTGGGCTCCTGCGCGAAGAAGCTGTCACTCGGGCACATATCCGCAACGGGCTCATCTTCGCCTTCGCCTTCGCCTTCGCCTTCGCCTTCGCCTTCGCCTTCGCCTTCGCCCTCGCCTTCGCCTTCGCCTTCGCCCTCGCCCTCGCCCTCGCCTTCGCCTTCACCTTCGCCCGGTTCGCCGTAGAGGTCATCGCAATCAATGACACCATTGCCATTGC
>CAZMVU010000258.1:0-5681 GCA_964569295.1 uncultured Nitrospirales bacterium | reverse complement strand
CGGGAGAGCAACCGTACACAGTCGCCAGCGGTGTCCTTGAATCCTTCTCGGGCTCGTGAGCAGGCCACTTGGGGTGGAGGCCACGAGGCTTTTTTCTCCCGGCTTGCGCGCCAGCGTCTACCCACGGCCTTTGCGGGAAAAGCGGTGGCAAGCCACAGCAGTCCAAAGTGCGCCTACGTCTTGACTGATAGAAACAGCGGGTGGGCCAGAACCGCTCCCTGCGCCGATACCAGGGAGTTGTATGACGTATGGGAAACGGCTCACGGCAAACGGCTAAAGAATTACGGCACAATAAGGTTTGATTCGCCACCGGGCGGGTGGTGCGTTGCATTCGCGGGGTCGCTTCACACCCCCTTACAACTGCTGCAAGAGTCCTTGCGCGTAGTCCTTGATGACATACAGGTAATGCGTGACGGTATAGCGTAGTTGAGGCAGGAAGAAGGAGAGCAGGGCCAATATCACCAGCACGGTGATGATGATACTGAGCACATTCCTGAAGGCGCGCTTCACCAGCCGCCACGACGCGTGCATGCAGAGCCGCAGCCACCGCATCAACTTGCCGAACAGGAACAGGAGGTCGCTATCCGGCGCAATGCCGCGGCTACGGTTCGCCAACCCTTCCGTAGCACAGCGCAGCACGAAGAAGGTGTTGCCCGCACGGACCACATCGCCCTCGCGCGCGATGCGCGAACGGATTTTTCCGACGGCGCGCCCGTTGACGAAAAGGTCGTCTCCCTCGACCCGCCGGAACCGGTAGCCGCCGCTGGCCGCGGTAATCCGGGCATGGCGCGCCCGCAGGAGAGGGTCCGTGCCGACCTGCACCGTACACTCGGGGTCCGCGCCCAGCCAGCAGGGCACGCGGCCGACCGAATGCGTGGCACCGTCTTCAGGACCGTTGATCACCTCAAATTCGTCATACATACCGCGCATCGCTATGCTCCCCCCGCATCTTTCACGGCACCCTGCGGCGGTCCCTTCGCAACCACCAGGCCCTCCGGCTCCATCTTCACATCGATCATGTCGCCCGGCGCGAACGCATCGTTCAACAACAGTTCGCTCAACCGGCCGGCGACCTCTCTTTCGACCACCCGGCGCAAATCCCGTGCGCCGAAGCGATCGGTGCGGGCCAACGAGGCAAGATGTTCATAGGCACGCTGATACATGCGGATTCCCACCCCCTTGTCCCGCAGCCGCTCGCGCAGGGCGTTCACCTCGAGCCGCAGGATGCTGCGGATATCTTCGCTCAAGAGCGGAAAAAACGGCACAATCTCGTCAATCCGGTTGATGAACTCGGGGCGGAAATGCCGGCGCAGTTCGGCCATAAGCGCCTCGTCCCCCACGTCACCCCCGTGGGCGAGTTGCTCCGCGCCTACATTCGAGGTAAGAATGATAATGCAGTTGCGGAAGCTCAGGTTGCGCCCTCGGGCATCTTTCAACCGGCCTTCCTCGAAGATGGGTAAGAAAATGTCGAACACGCGCTCATGCGCCTTCTCGATTTCGTCGAAGAGCAACACCGAAAAAGGATTCGAGCGCACCGCCATGCCCAGCCGGCCTTCTTCCTCACTGCCCACATAACCCGGCGGCGCCCCCAGCAACCGCGATACACTATGCGACTCGACGTATTCCGACATGTCAAAGGTCGCCAGGTATTTCTCGGAACCGAAGAGCGCATGCGCGAGCACCTTCGCCATGCGCGTCTTGCCGACCCCCGTCGGGCCCAGGAACAGCAACACCGCATCGGGCCGGTTCGGGTCGGCGAGTCCGGCCCGGGACTTCTTCACCGCCGCAACGACCCGTTCAATCGCGACATCCTGGCCGATGAGTTGGCGTTCGATACGATGGTCGAGGCTGCGCAGACGCAGGCGCTCTTCCTTGGTGAGTTCTTCCAGGGGTATGCTCGCTATCTGGCTGACGACCTGGCGCACATCATGCGGCGTAACCTTGTCCGCATCGCCCGCGGTGTCTGCGCGCCCGCGAACCGACGAATGCCCCTTCGCCGCAATGGCGCGCAACCGGTGACGCGCGCACGCTTGGTCGATGACATCGATCGCTTTGTCCGGCAGTTGCCGGTTTGGTATATAGCGCACCGCAAGCTCGACCGCCGTTTGCAACGCCCGCGCCCCAATACGCACGCCATGGTGCTCGCAGAAGGAATCGCGCATCTTATAAAGAATCTCGAGGGTGACTTCTTCACTCAGCTCTTCGACGCGCACCATCTGAAACCGCCGCTCGATAGCCGGGTCCTTCTCGACGAACTGACGGTACTCCTGCAACGTGGTCGCGCCGATACACCGAATCTCGCCCCGGGCCAACGCCGGCTTCAACAGGTTGGCCACGTCTATGCCGTCGCCCTGCGTAGCGCCGGCGCCCATGATGAGGTGCACTTCGTCCACGAACAGCAACGTGTCCGGTGCGTCCTTGAGCGCGGCGACCAGGCCCATCACCTTCTCCTCGAGGGCGCCCCGGTACTGGGTGCCCGCCATGAGCGCCGCCATGCTCAACTCGAGCACCCGCATGCGCGGCAGCGCGGTCTTTGTGTCCCCCTTCGTCATGCGCAACGCAATGCCCTCGACAAGCTGCGTCTTGCCCACGCCCGCCTCGCCCACGATCATGACATTGTGCTTCGTCTTGCGCGCAAGAATCTGGAGGACCGAAATGATTTCCTGCCTGCGGCCGATGGCCGGTTCGAGCTTCCCGGCTTCCGCCAGCGCGGTAAGGTCGCGGGTGAGCGCGGCCACCGGATCTTCCTGCTTTGCCGGCGCCGCTTCCGGCAGGGGCGTGGTGCGGTTGGCAGGTTGTGCGGCAGCCGCCTGGGCGCCGTGGCCCTGCACGGCATAGGTGGGCCTCGGCGTGGCGCCCCGCAAGGCCGCCCGCAGCGCCGCAATGCATTCCTCCCGTCCAAGCTTCATGCCGTCCATCACGCGGCTTGGCGCGGACAAGGGATCTTCGAGCAATGCGAGCAGCAGGTGCCCCCCCATGGCCGAGTTGCCCCCCAACGTGCGGGCGAGGTCCGATGCCGCCCCAACAATGGCGATGCACCGGGGGCTATACACGGTTTCGTGCGCGGCTACGGGCGCGCGCCCCGGGCATGCCGCGCGGTTGACTTCACGGCCCACCACGTAGAGCCGCGACAGGTAGCCGTCTACGACAGCGGGCGGCAATTTGTCCCGCGCCTCGAGTAACGCCGAGAACACATGCTCGACGCCCACGAAGAAGTCACTACGGCGCGCACTGAGGGCGGCAGCGTGCTCGAGGATTGCGGCCAACTCGGATGATACGTGCAGTTGCACTGGCACCTCCCGTACGGGGCGCAGGGCCGAAAATCCCCCCTGGTCACCCCGGCGCTATTATTCGCGTTCGAATGAGCCATGTACAAGCATGGACACTACAAGAGAAGGAGGCCGTCTCTCGCCCAGTCTATTCAAGGTCCTGTGGCTGAGATGTGCAACAGAACCGGTCTCGGCCTTATGGCGGGCGCTTTATGGATCGATGCGCGTGCCAAGAACCTTCAAAAACGCCGCGAGCCATGCCGGGTGTGCCGGCCATGCCGGGGCCGTGACCAGGTTGCCGTCCGTGTACGCTTCATGCACCCCGATAGCCTGGTAGTCGCCGCCGGCGGCCTGCACTTCGGGGCCCACGGCGGGATAGGCTGTACACGCCTTGCCCTGCACACCGCCAACCGCAGTCAGAATCTGTAAGCCATGGCAGATGGCGGCGATAGGTTTCTTTGCCTCGATGAAGTGGCGGGTTATCTCGAGCACCCGGTTGTCGAGCCGCAGGTACTCCGGCGCCCGGCCGCCGGGAATAACCAGGGCGTCGTAAGCCGCCGGGTCCACACTGTCGAAGTCGGCGTTCAGCGTGAAGTTATGCCCGCGTTTCTCGCTGTAGGTCTGGTCGCCCTCGAAATCATGCACGGCCGTGCGCACCACGTCACCCGATGCCTTGTCCGGGCAGACCGCGTGTACCTCGTGGCCCACCATGAGCAACGCCTGAAACGGCACCATGATCTCGTAGTCTTCGACATAATCCCCGGCCAACATGAGTATCTTCTTTGCAGCCATTTTTGCCACGCTCCTGTTGTTGTTCGGCGGCCAAACGCCACAGCCGGCTACCTGTTCACTTTTTGAGCATACCCACTAAACAGCGGGCACGGGGCACTTTAGGCCACTTCGCTGCGCAGGTGCAAGCTACACGCACGCGGCACCGCACGCAGCACGCCGAGCATGGACCGCAACCGGAGCGTATTAAAGTGCAATCCGGGTATCCTTCACGGCGGACACCGGCTCTTCACATACGCCGCAACACCAATCTGCTTTCACAACCCATCTGCCAACGTGTACACTCTGCGGGCCGGCTTGAGGTGTGATTGGCTGCCCAGGCTGGCAGTATCAGCCATTGCACGGGTAGCTGGGCACTGCCCGTTATTCACTGCGGAGACGCCACAGGATATGGCAATCTCTTTCAACAGAAAGGCCGTCGCGCGGCGCGTCACCGTTTTTGCGCTCGTGGTCGTGTTCTCTCTGATAGCCGCCGTGTTTGTCCATTATGGCGCCTTGAAGGAAGCGGCGCTCGAGCGGCAATGCCGCGATATGGTTCACCATGGGACCATGATGCGGATTCGGCTGAACGAAATGCTTGCCGAATGCCGGGTGACCCGGGCTGAAGCATCGGACCCTGTCCCCGTTGCCTCAAGTAAAAATCGATCTGAAACGGGTACTTTACACAGCTTCGGCAATTCCTTTACACTATGGGCCGCGTAGCGGGAGGGCTGCGCACGGAAAGACGCCGGGTATCCATACGCGAAGAATCACGAAAACTTCGCACAATTCACGCTTGCGCCACCGTAGCTTGTGGTATAATATGTATACCACAAGAAGTTGTGGTCGTAGTCCGACACGGACTACGGCGGAATACACACGTAATGGGTACCGGATTTGGGGTGGCGGCGCCGGGTGGAGGAAACCGGGGATCAACCTGCATGAGGTACGCAGACCAATGGCAGTAGCCCAGTATTCGCCAGCTGAACAGCATGCTATCCGCATGCACCAACATCGCCTTACGCGCGAGTGGGAGCGCTACGTTTGTCCGGAAGAGGCCGAGACCCACTGGATCGAGCATCGTGCGGAACGCTGGCGCCAGGAGCGCATGCGCCTCATGCTGCAACTTCAGCGGGAGGAAATCGAACGGTACAAGTGGATCGAGTCGGAGAAGGCCAAGCGCGACCTCGGGCGCGAGGCGATATTCGAGTGGATCAATAACTACGCGGCCAAATGGCGCGAATGGTTCGAGCAGGAATTCCTCGAGGAAAAGGCCTAGGGGCACGGCCAGAAAGGCCACTTTCACACTTCGGGCCCAATGAAAACCAACACCGTCAAACAAGAAGCAATAGTTTTCTGGACGTGCCCCATGATTGGCCGGGGTTTCTGACCGGATTCCTAGTGCCCTCGCCCTTGCAATAGCCTTTTCAACGCGCCGCCGAAACCAGCCCGGCAACGGCCGGTATGGGTCGGTTCGCATGCAGTTCCCGCGCGCACGCCCCGGCACATCGGGCGGCTTTGTTCCTCGTTCTCCACCCCCAGCACCACATTCTTTTCTGGAATGCCGTAGTCCGTGCGTTCCGCAGGTCGATTAAAATTGCCTTTACCCGGAGGGGCAGTTTGCGGTATAGTCCGCGCCGGGAT
>CAZMVU010000257.1:0-5801 GCA_964569295.1 uncultured Nitrospirales bacterium | reverse complement strand
TGGCAAGCCACCGCAGTCCAAAGTGGCGCCAACACCATGGCTATCCCCATCGCACGACTGGTATTCGCTATCACAGGGCAGATTGGCGAAAACACGTGCGCCACCTTGCGCCATACGGCTAAAGAATTACGAACAACAAAGAGTTTTCGCCTCGCGGGGACGCTCGCCCTCCCTGTAGAGTAGACAAGACCCCGCCCTTTCTTCAGGGCCAACGGCCCGTACCATACCAGCCTGGGCCGCAGGCCCAGGCTGGTATAGAACCGCACCTTCGGCGCTCCGGAAACCGATAGCACCCGGGTTCCACCCCGGGCGTCTTTGCTAATCACAAGTCGCCCCGAACCCCGAACCCCGAACCACCAACCACGTAACACACCTTCCCATCCTTGGGTTGTGGGGCGTCGCCCACGTTGGAATTATGCGACTAACGTTGGGACAATGCCCATGACACTTGTTTTTATGATACGAGCTTCAACCCGTATGCAAAGCACGCCGTTGCGCCGTGGTCTCCCGGCCGCGCCAGGTTCCACCGCATGTGCTTGCCCGCGGTTTTCTCCCTGTTACCGCTGCGCCGGTGCCGTTGCGCAAGCCGCGGCAATGGCCTCGCGCACCGCCGCGCGCTCATAGCGTTGTTGCGTCGGCACATGAACGATGGGGAGCTGAGCATCTGCGAGGGCCTGGTCCACGAAACCGTCCCGCGCTGCACGGTCCACGCGCTGGTGGGTGGCGTCATCGAGCTCGATCACGCAGCACGGCGCGACCGATTCCCGATCACAGAGCACAAAATCCACGTGCTTCGCACTCACCCGGTTGAATGCGCGTCGCCAATCGCTCTTCTCCATGCCCTTGCGCGGGCGGATGATGTCGCCGAGGCGCACCTTTGCCATGATGCGGAACTCGGCGCCGACCGCGTCATCGAGGGCGTGGAAAAAGTGCTGTTCCGTTTTGGTGAGCAACGCGTCCTCGCGCCGCTGGTAGACGGCCTCGCGTTCTTTGCGCCCCGCGCTTCCCAGGGTCAATGCGGCGGCGATCAGCAGCAGCACCGCCACGCTCGCGCCAAGCGCAAGCCAAAGCATCGGGTCCATCATGCCATCCTAACGTGGGCTACGCCCACAATTCAGCGCGTACCACCGCAATGTGGCGCTGGTTCGTTGTGCGCACTTCAGCGCGCAGGCGAAGCGCGACTGCCCTCATCCCTATAAACACTCACAAGTCCATGTGACACCCGGCAGTTCTCACACATGGTAACACCATGGACACGAATACCTTGTATGCTTTCGTGCAGAAACATGCTGGTGTTCTTTCTGCGTGCTGGCGTGCAAGACAGTAACAACCCGCAGGGAACATTCTCATCAAGTCACGACAACCGGGTTGGCAGCAAGCTGCATTGGAAGGGGGTATTGTGCTACCATTCCGCCCCTATGCGGAGGGTTTTGTTTGTGAATGATCAGGATCTCAGGAGCCTCATGCGCGCCGCCCTGGATGAGGACATCGGCCGGGAGGACATCACCACGAATGCGACCGTGCCGGCGGAAGCCCGGTGCGAGGCACGCCTTGTGGGCAAGCAGGACGGCGTGTTGAGCGGTATGCGCCCCTTTCGCCTGGCGTTCGAACTGATGGATGCGGATATCCGCGACTGGAATTCGATCCTGGATGGCGAACGCTTTCAAGCCGGGGACACCCTGGCGACGTTCAATGGCCGCACCCGCAGCGTGCTCACCGCCGAGCGCACGGCCATGAATCTCATTCAACACCTGTCTGGCATCGCGACGATGACGGCGCGGTATGTGGACGTCCTGGACGGGCTGCTCGCCCAGGTGTGCGACACGCGTAAGACCACGCCCATGCTGCGCTATCTCGAGAAGGAGGCGGTGGCCCACGGCGGCGGCGCGAATCACCGCACCACGCTGTTTCACGGCGTGTTGATCAAGGAAAACCATATCACCGCGGCCGGCGGCATTGACGAGGCCATCCGCAAGGTACGGGGCATCGCGCCACATATCCTGCGGATCGAGGTCGAGGTACGTAACATGGACGAGTTCGCGCAGGCGCTGGCCTCGGGCGCGGATGTCATTATGCTGGACAACATGAGCCTGGCGGAAATGCGCGAGGCCGCACGGCGCGGGCATGGCCACAAGGTCCTGCTCGAGGCCAGCGGCAATGTTACCCTGGAACGGTTACGCGCCATCGGTGAGACCGGGGTCGACTTCATCTCCGTGGGCGCGGTTACGCATTCATCGCCCGCCGCCGACATGTCGCTCCTGATTACGAATGTCTGACGCAGCAAGATGCCGCGTCTACCGTACAAGAGGCTTCCACGCCTCTTTTAACGCGGCGTTTTCCGCACAAGTGCAGGACACCTTCTCCTTGGAAACCAGCAACACCTGGCACCTCGATATGCCCGCGCGCCCAACCGAGCGTGTGGGCCGGTGGGTGGCGTATTACCCCGAGGCCGCCTCGACCCAAACACTGGCCGCCAATTGCCGGATGGATGGCGCTGTGTTCGTAGCCGATGCACAAACCGGCGGCCGCGGGACGCATGGGCGCTCGTGGCACAGCGCGCCGGGGCGCGGCCTCTGGTGTTCGGTGGTGATCGAGGGCTCCCCCCACGGCCTTACCGCCGCCGCCGCCCTTGCCATACGCGACGCTGCACGCCCCAAGGCGCGCCTCGAAATCGCATGGCCCAACGATCTGCTGCTCAATGGCCGCAAGGTGGCGGGGGTGCTCGTCGAGCACAAGGCCGGCTGGAACGCGCTGGGCATAGGGGTCAATGTGCACCATGCACCGGGCGACTTCCCGAAAGATTTGCGCCCTGTGGCCACCAGCCTTGCCGCGGAAACCAGCGAAACCTGGGACCGCGGGGAGCTCTTGGCGGAGATTCTCTTTGCGCTCGACAGCGCCGTCGCGCAATTGTATGGTGGCAAAGCCAACGCGGTCATGGAACGCTGGCGGCGCGCCCTCGATGTCGTGGGGCACACGGTGCGCCAGGGCGCTGTCGTGGGCAGGGTGACCGGCATCGATGCAGATGGCGCGCTGGTGCTGGCTACGTCCGGGGGCGTGCAGCGCCTGTACAGCGGCCCAATAGCATTCATGGATGGAGAACGGCCATGCTCCTTGTAATGGACGTGGGCAATACCCACACCGTGCTCGGCCTCTACGAAGGGAAAACGTTGCGCGGACATTGGCGCGTGTACACGAGCAACTACCGCACTGCAGACGAGTTACGCGTGTTGTTTCACATGCTGTTGCAAACCGATGGCCTTGATCCCGCGCGGATCGGCGGGTGTTGCATCGCCAGTGTGGTGCCCCAACTCAATACCGCCCTCGACTACATCGCACATCATGTGTTTGGCGCACGGCTCGTGATGGTCGAGCCGGGCGTTAAAACCGGCGTAGTGCTTCAGGTCGAGAATCCGAAAGAAGTCGGTGCGGACCGCATCGTGAATGCGGTGGGCGCACTGGCCGAACACAAGGGCCCACTCATCGTGATCGACTTTGGCACGGCCACCACGCTCGATGTCATTTCGGCGAAGAACGAGTGGCGCGGTGGCGTGATCCTGGCGGGGCTGCATCTCTCGGCCGATGTGCTCTTCGAACGCTGCGCCAAACTGCCGCGGATCGACATCGCCGTCCCGCCGCATGTCATCGGCCGCGACACGATAACGAACATCCGATCGGGGCTCACCTACGGCTACGCAGACATGGTCGACGGGCTGGTGCGCCGGATGGCTGCGGAAATGGGCACCGCCCCCAAGGTCATCGCCACCGGCGGCCATGCGGGAACTATTGCCGCGCTTGCGGAACGGATCGACGTAGTCGATCCGTTGCTCACCCTCAAAGGGCTCAAGGCCGTTTACGAACGAAACGAGAGAGGCTCCGCGTGAACTGGTTGCGACAGGCTGTGCGGGGAGCACGGTGGCGCACCACGGTAGCCGGGGCCGCCGTATCGCTGGGCGCCGCCCTGGCCGTTGCCGGCTGTGAAGGGCGGATCGCCCCCGAGTCCCCACCGGCGCCGCACGCCGAGCGCCCGGGCGAAACACAGGACGCCGGCGGCGCCATGTCGATGCAGGGGATCAACCTCTATTTGCACGAAGCCAAACCCTCCGCCGGCGCCCCCCGCAACCCCACGTTCCGCCTGCACGCTGAGCGCTTCGCCATGCTCGAGGATGATGTGTGGTCCGTGCAGAATGCCCAGGCGCTGCTCTATGGCGATGCCCCGGACGACGAGGCGGTCACCATCGAAGCGGCGCGCGGCCGTTTCGAGGAAGCATGGGGCGCAACGCTCGAGGGTGGCGTAACTGCATACGTAAACGATATCGTCATCAAATTGCAGAACCTCGAATGGGTGAATCCGCAACAGGAAAATGAGCAAGGCGTGGCCCGTTCCGACAAGCCGCTCACCCTCGATGGCCCCACCGCCACGCTCGAGGCCGCGTCTATACGGCTGTATCCCGACGCCAGGCGCTTCGTGCTGACCGATGTGTCGGGGCGCATTCACCTGGACAGGAGATCCGAACCATGAAACGATGCTTGTGCGGTGCGCTGACGCTGGCATACTTGCTGTCAGGGCCGGCCGCCTTCGCCCAGCAGGGCGGCAAAGGCTATGACGCCATGGAGGTCACCTACATCGGCGAACTGGTAGGCGACTTCGGTGCGCGCCTAGACGAGATGACCGGCGGTGTCGAGATTACGCTGTTGGCGAGCGACGACACCATGGAACCGCTGCCCATCAAAGCGCGCACGATGAAATTTGATTACGAGGGCGAGGCCGTACAGCCCAGCCGCATCCTTATGGAAGGCGGCGTCACGGTGGCGCATCCCATGGCCGAGGTGCGCGCCGACCAGGCGGTGTGGGACTTCGATTCCGGCGAGCTCGCTTTTGCCGGCAATGTGGTTATCAACAGTGAACAGATGAAAGATGTGGAGGCGGAGCAGTTCGTGCTCAATTTGGAGACCCAGCGTTACCGCATGAACAAGGTGCATGCGAAGAACGTCTCCTTGCCGCAAGCCGGGAACGACACGGACCCGAGCCTGCTCACGCCAGGGGGGATCGAGGATTTGCCTGGCTTCATAACCACGCTGAAGGAGGATATCAAGGCCGATGCACCCAACCCCGGCAAGCGCGTACACAGCCTGCTCAACGACAGCGGACAGCGCATCCTCACCGACGCCCCAGTGGACAGTATTGTCGCCAATGAGGATACGTTTTTGAAGCACATCAACCGCGTATTGCACAACCCCCAGCTTTATGATGCCGATGCCTGGGCGCAAACCGACCTGCCGGAAGCGGCCGATGCTTTGCTCGGGCGCGATGACCTCGGCGCCAAGGAACGCACCCGGCTCAACCGGCTCTTGCTCCATGCCGCCTACCCGGCACATGTTCTTGCACCATGAGCGACAACGTACAACCGCTGCTGCACACCGGCGGACTCACCAAGTCCTTCCGCAAACGCACCGTCGTGCGCGATGTGGCCATTGACCTGGGGCCCGGCGAGATTGTCGGCCTACTCGGACCCAATGGTGCGGGCAAGACCACCACATTCAACATGATCGTGGGGCTGCTCAAGGCCGATGCCGGTCATATTACGTTCACTGGGCGCGATGTCAGCCGTATGCCCATGTACAAGCGTGCCCGCCTCGGCATGGCCTATCTGCCGCAGGAGGCGTCCGCGTTCCGCCAGCTTACCGTGCGGCAAAACCTCCTGGCCGTGCTCGAGTATCAGCCGCTCACGAAAGCCGAACGAGAAACACGCACCGATGAACTCCTCGCGGAACTCGGCATCGACAACCTCGCCCATCAGAAG
>CAZMVU010000256.1:0-5969 GCA_964569295.1 uncultured Nitrospirales bacterium | reverse complement strand
CAGCGCCGCCTCGTAGCACGCGATGGCCTGCTCGAGGTTCGCGCCACGATCCCCCAGCGGCATGTGGCGGTAGGCGTTGCCCAGGTTGTTCTGCGTCATCGCCCATTCCTGCGGGAAATCCGTCTCGGTGTATACCCGCAGCGCCGCCTTGTAGCACGCGATGGCCTGCTCGAGGTTCGCACCTCGATCCCCCCGCGGCTGTTGGACGTAGGCGTTCCCCAGGTTGTTCTGCGTCCCAGCCCAGCCCTGCGGGAAGTCCACTTCGGTGTACACCCGCAGCGCCGCCTCGTAGCACGCGATGGCCTGCTCCAGGCTCGCGCCCCGGTCGCCACGCGGCAGTTGGGCGTAGGCGTAGCCCAGGTTGTTCTGCGTCCCGGCCCACTCCTGCGGAAAGTCCGCCTCGGTGAACACCTGCAGCGCCGCCTCGTAGCACGCGATGGCCTCCTCGAGGTTCTCCCCTCGATCCCCCCGCGGAAGACTCTGGTAAGCGCCGCCCAAAAGAACGAGGGCATTGGCTTCCGCCGCTGCATCGCCTTCTTTGCGGGCGATGTCGCGCGCATGGCGGGCATACTCGCAGGCTCGTTCGGGCATCTTTCGGTCGACCGCCACCCGCGCGTTATCCACGGCCGCCTTCGCCATGGGCAGGTAGAAGCGGTGCAGGAGGATTCTTTGGTCTTGTTCCGGCCCGGCGAGGTAATCGTTCAGGTCTTCCTCGAGCAATCGAAGGGTAAGCTGGCTCGAGCGGATGTCTTTGCCGCTGCTCGCCGCCATTGCGGTTTGCTGCTGCAAGGTTCCCCAAGGTTCCGGCGGTTCGCGAAGATCGAACTTGAGCGGCATCCAGGCGGCGAGGTGATCAGCGGCGCGCAGCAGCAGGCGGTAGTTGTCTGGCCGAAGGACAAAGACAACGTGCGCCGCGAGGCTGCCCCACTGCTCGCGCTGCAAGTTGAGCGTGCGCCAGAATTCGGTTGCGTCGCCGGCTTCGCCAGGTGTTTCATCCACGAGAAACAAGACGCCCTCGCCGGCCGGCCAGGAGGAGACGACACGCCGTGCTTCTTCGAAGAGGCGGTTGGTGTGGGCGGGCCGGGCGATGAGGTCCAGTGTTTCGCAGGGACGTCCGGCAACCAAGGCCTTCATTTCCTCGGCAAAGGCGCGGGCATGCTCGCGTGATTCGACCTCGACAACGGTCAAGGCCGGAATGGTTTGTGCCAAGGCGCGGCGCAGCGCCGCCCTATCCTCTTGAACCGCCATGCTGCTTTAGCCGTCCCAGTTTGACGAGGTTCTCGATCACCAAGGGATGCACACCAAGCCAGCCCTCCCCATTGTATTCGACCAGTGCGCATGATTTGAGGAGAATCTGGTTGATGGCGTCGGAATTGCACATGGGCTTCTCACCCGCCCACTGTTTCGCTGCGCACTCGCACAGGCGCTCATAGAGGACCTCCACGGACTCCGGCGCACCCGGAACACTGTCGATGGGCAGGGCAATCATCTGCCAGAGCTCTGTGCGTACTTGTGCGAGACCGTATTCGACGTGCTTCTTGCGGATGGGCGGCGTGACATCGGCCATGGTGGCCACCCGCTGCAACACCTCGAACACATGCCGCAGCACACCGCCCGTGCGCTCGATGAGCATATCCAAAGCGGGGCCTTCGATGAGCTTCGAGTTAATGCGCTCGAACACGATTTTCTTAACCGTCTTGAAGCCCTCGGTGCGCTTGGTTTTTCCGTCGGCCTTCGGTTCAGTCACCTTGATCATGGGTAGTGGTATGGGCGTGGAAAACCGGCTCTTGAAGGCGTTCGCATCGGGCGAGTGAAACAGATAGATGGGGATTGTATAAATGATCCGCACATCCAAACCCGTAAGCAGGTTGGCGTTGTTTACGTAAATCTCGCGTGCCTGCTTGAGGTCCAGTTTATCCATGTCCTCGACAATCACGAGCAATCGGCGTGCGCCGCTTGGGTTCTCCAGGCCGGCACGCATGGCGCGAAGAATTTCATTGGCGCGGGCAATGAGGTCTGCCGGGCGCTTGCGCAAATGGAATATGGAGGTTTCCTGGCTGTGAGAGTTGTATTTAACCTCGCCCTTGAATCGCGCGAACAGCCCCAGAAGCTTACCCAAAGGCGCACTCGATGTATCGACGCCCGCCGCAACTTCAGCCGAGGCGCCATGGCTCTCCTCGGTTTGCTCTGTCGTTTCTGCAAACCACTTATAGATAGCGTCGAGCCGGCTCTTGTCAAGTGCGATTTCGTTATCTCGCGCCGTATTCAGTAAACGCTCGATGATCACGAGGATAAGGTCTTCCGCCTGGGCATTTGCCGGGGGCATCTCGTCAAGCACGGAAAACTGCACGGGGAGAAACTTCTCTTTTCGTTCCACGAGGAACTTGTTCAATTCCGTGCTTTTCCCGCAACCCCCATGGCCGTAGAAGAGGACGCTCGCAAACTCGTCCTCCAAAGCCATTTCGATGTTTTCGCGTGTTCTGCGGTGCGGGTCGCGGGCCTTGTCTGTCTCGACAAAGAAGGCCTCGAGTGCCACACCTGTGAGTGGTACGGGACGGCAAACCCTGCGGAGGTCATCCAGTGTGTCTGCCTTGCTGGGCGTGATTTCCGTAGACATGGGCTTCAATTCCTAAGATGTCATGCGCACTCTTCGCATCTATCTACTTCCAAATCAATACTTTATCAATTGGCAGCAGAACACACAAACCAAATATGACTCACTCCGGCAGCCGAATCTTTGCAAGATAGATGCTGGTTTTCCCTTCATGGCTCGAATAATAGCTCATCCAGAGGAGGCCATCGTGCCAGGCGAAGCCGGGGTAACTGGTGTCGCCACCGGAGGGCAAGGTGAGCACAGGCTCGTAGCTGGTCGTGGTCATGCGTGCGAGCACGGTTTTCGCGCCGCCGGGGTAATCGCGCCCGCCGGCCCACAGCGCGCCATTGGGCAGGACAATGAAGTTCGGGCCACCTATGCGGTGACCAGCGTCTTCCCAGGTCCACTCGGTATAGGGCGGGACACTGCGGCCGATAAGCGCCTGCTTGAGATCGAGGTAACCGTTCAGGGCAGATTGTACTCTCTCGGTTTCTGACAAGTCAAAGACAGTCTACCACCATATAAGGTGCTTTCATTTAGATGCGCCGCAATATATAGTATGTGAAGGTATTGAAGGTTGTATAGAAGCTCAGCAGTCGATAGGCAGCGATGTCCACACCAGAAGATAAGCAGAGCGAGAAGAGGTTCACCCCCTGGCTGTAGGCCAGCGCACTCCAGCCGAAGCCACTGAACAGCCGCGCCATGGCCAACTCCATCGCCGTCCAGAGAAAGGCAAGCCCAATCGCCCCGCCCAATCGCGGTTGCCGCCTGCGCACCCACCCCCACGCGGCGCCCAATACCGCCCAAAACAATGCCAAACAAACACAAAGCAGCTGGTAACCGATGGCCGCCCAGCCGCCCGCCCAGAAAATGTTGGCCGTGAGCCAGTGCAGCAAGAGCGTGTGAAAGGCCACCCCGCCGCAAAGAACTGTAGTGCCGCGCCGCCCGGCCCCAGCCGCACCGTCCGCCAGAACAACAGCCCCGGCGCCAGCCAGGCCAGGAACCACAGCCCCCACGGTGGAAAGGCGGGGGCCAGAAAACCGGAGCCATCACCTCCAACAACAGCCTTCAGCCCCGGGGCACCTTTCGAGTAGAATTTTTCATGAGGCAACGATACCCATTTCAGATCGATTTTTGCTTGAGGCAACGGGGTTGCCGTGGCCCGTGCCGGTTCGCGCTTGCCGAGAGCGGCGGCGCTTGTGTATACTTATGTATATACAAACGGGAGAACCACCATGGCAACCGCGAAGATTTTCAAGAACGGCGGCAGCCAGGCCGTACGTCTGCCCAAGGAATTCCAATTCGACGAAGACGAGGTCTGCATCAAGCGGGTCAGCCCCCATGCCATCATGATCTTTCCCAAGAGCAAGGCGTGGGAACTGATGCGCGAGGCCATCGGCGAGTTCTCGGACGATTTCATGGCCGAGCGCGATCAGGGGCAGCTCGAGGACGTTGAGCCCCTGTGATTCGCTACATGCTGGACACCAATGTCTGTGTGGACATCATGCGGGAGCGCGGTGACCGGGCCATGGAAAGGCTGTCGGCATGTGAGCCTGAAGAAGTAGCGGTCTCGGTAATTTCGTACGCGGAATTGCTGCACGGCGCAGAAAAGAGCGCCAAACCAGCGCATAACCACGCAATGGTTACTCAGTTCCTCACTCCCATCATTATCCTCCCCTTCAGCATCCAAGCTGCCAACCACTACGCCCGGATTCGCGCACACCTCGAGCGGGCCAGCAATATCATCGGCCCCATGGACCTGCTCATCGCGGCGCATGCCCTGGCCGAAGAGGCCACGCTCGTGACCAACAACGAACGCGAATTTCAGCGCGTGCCCGGGCTCGCTGTCGAGAACTGGGTGGTTGCCGATTGACGATTTCAGATTGACGATTTCAGATTGACGATTATTTTCGGGCGCGGGCGGTCTTGAGGGAGGCGACGACCATCGAGAGGATTTCGTTGGCTTCTTTCCGGAGGTCTGCGACCCGGTTCTCGGGCATCAGTCCGGCTTCCACGATTAGTTCCATCCAGTAGATCGACTCGTCGCATTCCTCTTCGACTATCTTCATCTTGGCGATGAAGTCCGCCGTGGACCTGGCCCGGCAAACGGCATCGCTGTACTATGCTTGTAGCCCCATGCCCTCAGCGAGGGGCGACAAGCCAACCCCAAACCCGGGGGGATTACCCCCCCTAAGATGCCATGCGCACTCTTCGCATCTATCTATACTTTATCCATTGGCAGCAGAACACACAAACCAAATATGACTCACTCCGGCAGCCGAATCTTTGCAAGATAGATGCTGGTTTTCCCTTCATGGCTCGAATAATAGCTCATCCAGAGGAGGCCATCGTGCCAGGCGAAGCCGGGGTAACTGGTGTCGCCACCGGAGGGCAAGGTGAGCACAGGCTCGTAGCTGGTCGTGGTCATGCGTGCGAGCACGGTTTTCGCGCCGCCGGGGTAATCGCGCCCGCCGGCCCACAGCGCGCCATTGGGCAGGACAATGAAGTTCGGGCCACCTATGCGGTGACCAGCGTCTTCCCAGGTCCACTCGGTATAGGGCGGGACACTGCGGCCGATAAGCGCATGCTTGTCGCCGGCCTCGCGCCGCACGAGCGCTACCATGGTGTCATCCGGCAGGAAGCGCAGCGTGGTTTCGTTGGGCCGGTTGTCAAGGTTCCATGAGGTGATGGCCTCATAGTCCACGCCGTCCTCGCTCACGTAGAGCTTTTGCCCCGAGGGCACGCTGCCGCCGCTGTAGGTAACGCCGTAGCACTTGCCGTCGTGCCAGGTCACACGCCAGAGCCATTCACCCTCGTGCAGCACACGCTTTGTATCGGTCCAGGCGTGACCATCCTCGGAAAAGGCTACACGCGGCTGCTTACCCACCAGCTCGCCGTCGCGGTATACGGACCCGCCGGCCACGGTCATAAGCTGGCCATCCGGCGTGACGCTGAGCTTCGGGTCGCGCAGGTCCACGCCCTCCTCGGCAAGGAGCGCGGCAGACTCCCAGGTGTCACCATCTTCTGAGGTGATGATGCGAATAAGGCCGTCGCCTTTCACATGACCCTGCGCTTCCCGGAAGGTGATCCACCAGTGACCGCGCCAGCGGAGAATATCGGTAAAGGCGTTGTGTGCGCCCTTGTCCCAAACCTTTTCCACAGACACCAACTCCACGCCGTTCTGCGTGTCCTCGTTCGATTCCGCCAGGACAGCGCAGATGTTATGCGGTCCCGGGCCACCGGGCAACGCCAGTGCGGGCGCAGCGGCAACGGTTAACAACGTGGCGATTACGATGGTCAACATGGCTTTTCCTCCCATGGTTTGGACACTTCAGGGTATGCTATTGTCTCAGCTAACAGCAAGGCGTGAATGGAC
>CAZMVU010000255.1:0-5999 GCA_964569295.1 uncultured Nitrospirales bacterium | reverse complement strand
ACTCGCGAGGACAGTCCCCTTTTTGCTTCACTTTTTCACCAACAGCGCGGTAGTAGAAGAACTCCACCCTTACGAATAGAGCAGTTGGCCGCGCGCCTGGAAGCATCTTCCCACAAGCGGCACGAGGTTCATGGACGACCTTCTCAAAAAGACGCCCTATGCACCGTCCGTAACCGAGGTCAGCCTCGTGACGCTCCTCCCCCGCCTTGCCCTCTTCCGGCGTGGGCGCTTCAGCCCGATGCTGCGGCTGACCGAAACCGCGGGCTCGATGATCCGCGTGCGTGCCGGGCGGCGCCATGTGTGGATTGCGAACCACCCTGCCGTGGCCGAGGACATTCTCGTGCGCAAGCACGCGGCATTCCGCAAAGACCAGCTCATGAAATTCCTGCGGCGCCTCTTGGGCGAGGGACTCATCACCAGCGAGGGCGAACACCACGACCGCCAACGCAAGATGATTCAGCCCATGTTTCGTCAAGACGTGCTCAAGCAGCGTCTGCCCGCCATCGTCCGGGCGCTGGACAGAACAACGCGCCCATGGAACAATGGCATGCCCGTGGACATGCAGGCGGCCATGTTCGAGCTCACGGGACGCTTCATCGGAGAGTCCTTGTTCAGCGCCGGGGATTACCGCGAAATCGAGGAACTGGCCGCATGCTTCGAGTCCCTGCTCCATTTCAACAAGCGCTACGCGATCCTGCCCCTCGGCCTGCTGCTGGACCGGCTGCCGTTGCCGGGCACACGGCGGTACAACCGGGCCATGCAGCACCTGAACCGGTTCGCCAACGACCGCATTACGCACAGGACCGCCTCGGATAACCGGCCGCCGGACTGGCTAACCACACTGATCGAAGCGCGTGATGACACTGGCTGTCCTATGCCGCGGCAGCAGGTGCGCGATGAGTTCCTCACTCTGTTTCTCGCGGGCTACGAAACCACGGCAACAGCCCTCTCCTGGAGCTGGCACCTGCTCGCGCAGCACCCGCCCATCCAGGAACGCGTGGCACAGGAAGCCGGCGCCGTGCTGGGCGAACGTACGCCGGCAGCAGCCGATCTCCCCGCACTCGAAACGGCGCGCAATGTGTTTGCCGAAGCCATGCGCCTGTATCCCCCGAGCTACGTTTTCGGCCGGGAAGCACTCCAAGATGTCGAGGCCGCGGGCCATGCCATGCGCAAGGGCGATGTCCTCTTCCTGAGTCCGTTCCTCATCCAGCGGAATCCGCGCTTCTTCGAGGAACCGCAACACTTCAACCCGGACCGCTGGCAGAAACTGCCCACCACCCGCGCGGTACGCATCGGCTACTTTCCCTTCGGCGCGGGCCGGCGCGTGTGCCTCGGTGAACCGCTCGCCTGGATGGAAGGCACGCTGACCCTTGCGCTTATCTGCCGGGACTGGCGCATCCACGCCGCGCCGCACACGCACGTGCGCCCGGCCATCCGCGTGGGCATCCACCCGCACCCCGGTGTGCCGGCCGTGCTCGAACGCCGGGGATGAAGCAAGCTCGTTGCCCGCAACATCCTTCTCACAGGAAAACAGCTCGCGGGTACGCGCGCCCGCCGAACGCGGCACGAGGCCGCCGCTGCATTTGCCTCCAATTCGCGCACATTGCCGGTGAATCTGCTACTATCACCGGTGCACCTGCGGGATTGGAGACACGCACCCATGGATATCGACAGGCCCAAACCTTCTTCTCCCCCGGCCGCCACCACGCGCCTCTGGCCCAAGGTGTTGATCTTTGTCGGGATCATCGCCGCGTGGTATGGGTTATCCTACGTGGTCCCCCTCGAAACGTGGCTGCTGAACGCGCTCGCGTGGATAGAGAACCTCGGTTCCGTGGGACCGCTCATATTCGTGGTGTTGTACCTGCCATGCTGTATGCTCCTGTTTCCGGATGTGGTGCCCAATGCCGCGGCCGGCGCCATCTGGGGGGTGGGGCTGGGCGCGGTGGTGGTGTCCATCGGGCGCGTGTTCGGGAGCGCGGCCACGTTTCTCCTGGTGCGGAAGGTGGCCGGTGGTTGGATCGAGCGCCGCACGGCGGGCGATCCGCAGTTCAGCGCGCTTGCCGATGCGGTGGGCCGGGACGGGTTTCGGCTGGTTACCCTGTTGCGGTTGTGTCCTTTGTTTCCGGTCATTATGCTCAACTACGCCCTTGGACTCACCCGGGTGACACTGTGGGCGTACATGGCCGGCACGCTGGTCGGCATGATCCCGCGCACGCTCTTCGTGGCCTACCTCGGCGCCGGGGCGCGGTCAGTGGCGGATATTGCTTCGGGCAATGCCGCGGCCACCGCACCGCCGGCCGTGATCTATTGGGCCGGACTTGTACTCAGCCTGGGGGTTGTGGTTATCCTCGCATACAAGGCGCGCAGACTCATCGGCGAAGCCACGCGCGTGGACGAATAAGCAGGGAAGAACCCGTAATTATTGAGAGGGAGTTTCCATGGGTAGACACAAGGCATACATCGCAATCTTGGTTGGAGTTACGGCCCTGTTGCCCGCTGTCAACACCGTGGCTCAGGTCACGCTGGTTGAAAACGGCGAAGCGCGGGCAGTCGTGGTAACGGCGGATGAGCCAACGCCAACGGCGCGCTATGCGGCGGAAGAACTGGTATCACATGTGGCAAAGGCCACGGGCGTCACACTCGAGGTGGCACCGGAATCGAAGGCGCCGGAAGCACCCCACACGCGGGTCTACATCGGCGAGATGGAAACGGCGCGCCACCAGGGCATCGACACCAACCGCCTGCCGCGGGAGGCGTATGTCATGCGGTCGGTGGGCAATGACCTGTTTATCACCGGCAAGGAGAGCGGCGCCGACCCGCTCAGTGAAAGCAACCCGGACACGGGCACGCTCTTCGGGGTCTACGAGTTCCTCGAACGCTACCTCGGCGTGCGCTGGCTGTGGCCGGGCGATCTGGGCACCTATGTGCCCAAGACGGACACAGTGTCCTTTTGGGCCGTGAATCAAACAACCGCGCCCGCACTCGCCTTTCGCCTGCTGGCCTGGTCACGTATTCGCGCGGTAGCCCTGGGCGGCAAGGAACTCACCGAGGAAGACCGCCGCCTCGGCTTTTCGCCGGATGTCGCACAGCGGTATGGAAAAGCGGTGCAGGTGCTGCTCCGCCGGCACCGCCTGGGCGGGGCGGATGCCGAACCACCGACGGGACATGCCTCGAGCGGCTGGTGGCAGCGCTACGGCGATGAGCATCCCGAATGGTTCGCACTGCGCCGCGATGGCACGCGCGGCCATCCAGACCCGAACGCCCGACATGTGCCTTTGTGTATATCCAACAAGGAATTACAGGACTTTATCGTCGAACAATGGGACGGCGAGAGCATCTTGCGGCTCGGCCCAGTGGACCGTCCCGGCCGGTGCATCTGCGACGACTGCCGGGCCATGGATGGCCCGCAACCGGAGACCCCGCCCTGGTTCGCGGAGCTGGTATATGGCGTAGACGACCGGGGCCAGGAACTCTTCGGCGGCGTCACTTCGGACCGCTACGCCCGCTTCTGGAAAACTATCCAGAACAAGGCCAGAAAGCGGAACCCCCACGCGACGGTGTCCGCGTCATACATCTATGAGAACGAATTCCCCGCGCCGGTCACGGACATCGAGCTGAACAAGAACATCTTCGCCGAGTTCGTGCAGTGGCAGGACCCGCACCTGCGCTGGTTCCCCATGCCCGACGAGGCCTACCAATGGGTGAAGGACCAGTGGACCGGCTGGCGCGAAACGGGCATCCGCATGGGGTACCGCCCGAACTACCTGCACGACGGCTACGTGATGCCCCACTTCGACACGCGGCAGTCGGGCGAGTTCTTCCAGTTCGCCTACAAGCATGGCATGGAAGGTTGCCGGTTCGACTCGCTCACCGGGCAGTGGGCAGCGCAGGGACTCCGGCTCTACATGCACCTGCGGCTCATCAACAAGCCCACCCTCGACCTGCAAACCATCCGCGACGAGTATTGCGCGGCCTTCGGGCCGGCGGCAGAGACCATGGCGAAGTACTTTAGCTATTGGGAAGACTATGCCTTCGAGAACCGCATGCGGTTTATCGAGCTGTACTGGGACGTGGGCTGGCGCTACCGCAGCTACGTGCGCAAGGCGCACGAGGCCTTCCCACCGGAATGCTTCGAACCGGCGGAAGCGCTGCTCGCACAGGCCCTCGAGGAAACGGCCGGCCACCCCCTGCCCGAATTCGCCGAACGTGTGCGGTTCATCCAGCTCGGCCTCGATCATGCCCAACTGGCCACGCAACTCGCCGCCGCCTATGACGGGCACAAAACACTTCCCGAAGACCGCGAGGACATGGCGAAGCAGGCACTCGAAGAACTAATCCGCTTCCGCAAGGAGAACGAAGCCACCTTCTTCTCGAACCTGTATCACGTAACCAGTTTCTGGGAGCGGCCGCGTCTCAATGTAAACGCGCTGCTGGACACAACAGCAACGGAGTAAGCGCCATGAACCGACGCACTTTTCTCAAGACCCTGGGTATAGCCACCGCCGCAACGCAGCTTCCGTTCAATGCAACCTCCGCTGCCACGAACGGCCGCAAGCCGAACATCGTTTTTATCATGGCGGATGATGTCGGGTATGGCGATCTCGGCTGTTACGCGGAGACGTCCATCCAAACCCCGAATATCGACCGGCTCGCGCGCGAGGGCCTGCGCTTCACCCAGGCCTACGCCGGCGGGCCCGTGTGTACAGCCTCGCGCAGTGTGCTCATGACGGGCCTGCACAACGGCCACACGCCCGCCCGCGACAACATCCCCCATTATCACACGTACCTCGAGGAAGACGACGTGACCGTGGCCGAGGTCTTGCAGCAAGCCGGGTACCGCTGCGGCGGCGTGGGCAAGTGGTCGTTGGGCGATGCGGGCACCGTGGGCCGTGCGACGAACCAGGGCTTCGACACCTGGTTCGGCTACCTCAACCAGGACCACGCGCACTATTACTACACCGAATACCTCGACGACGACGAGGGCCGCCTCGAACTCACCGGCAACACGGAATCGCAGGAGCACTACAGCCACGACCTGATAGCGGAGCGCGCACTCGATTTCATCCGCGAGAACAAGGACCGGCCGTTCTTCCTCTATGGCGCGTTCACCCTCCCCCACTTCTCCTCGCGCGATGAAGACCCGCACGGCCTCGCCGTACCCACCACCGAACCCTACACCAGCAAAGACTGGGACGATCAATCCAAGAAATACGCCGCCATGGTCCACCGGCTCGACCGCGATGTCGGGCGGATTGTGGACCTCATCGACGAGCTCGGCCTCACCGGCGACACGCTCATCATCTTCACCAGCGACAACGGCGGCCACGCGGAAATGGGCGGCCAGTTCGACACGAACGGCCCATTGCGCGGGCACAAGCGCAACCTCACCGAAGGCGGCATCCGCGTGCCCTTCATCGCACGCTGGCCGGGCAAGGCGCCCGCACACGAGACCAGCGACGAAATCATCACCTTCTGGGACATGCTGCCCACCTTCGCCGCACTGGCGGGCGCCGCGCCGCCGGACGATATCGACGGCGTCTCCGTGCTCGAGGCGATCAAGGGCGGCGCGGTCGAAAAACCCCACGACTACCTCTACTGGGACTACGGCCACTGCCGCGACCGCTACGACCAGGCCGTGCGTATGGGCAAGTGGAAAGGCATCCGGCACGGAGAGGGCGGCCCCATCCAGCTCTACAACCTCGAAGAGGACCTCGGCGAAGAACACGACATCGCCGATGAACACCCGGACATCGTGCAGCGCATCGCCGAAATCATGGAAGAAGCCGTCACCCCCTCTCCACGCTACCCCGTCGGCGTACCCTACGAAGGCGGACCCATCTGGAAGAAAGGGCAACCCCCGGCCGAGTCCTGAGATGCAACAAGCTCCTTATCCCCCGGTCACAGCAGGCTCAGACCCCCGGCACTGCCACGCCCACGGTGTACACCACGGGGTGCCGGGTCAGGGCGTGGGCTGCTGGTGTTGCGCTTGCCATTCACGC
>CAZMVU010000254.1:0-6062 GCA_964569295.1 uncultured Nitrospirales bacterium | reverse complement strand
CCTTTTTGCTTCACTTTTTCACCAACAGCGCGGTAGTACAAGAACTGCGCCCTAAGAAAACCCTCCGGGCGAGGGCCGGAGGGCGGGCATTGGTTGAACTGGTCGGGACGGCCGGATTTGAACCGGCGACCCCTACACCCCCAGTGTAGTGCGCTAACCGGACTGCGCTACGTCCCGACATGCTGTGTGCACAGCGTTGCAGAGTCTACCAGATGGGGGGCGGGGGGTGCAAGCGCGATCAGGGCCTTGTTACACCTCCTCATCCAGCAGTTCGAGTAACCCACGGATTTCCTTTTCCATCTGGTCCAGCATTTCAATGGCCTCGCGGCGGGTCTGGGGCCGCCCGACGCCGTGCAGTTCCTGGGCAAGGCGCACACGGGCGCCGTCCGGGGTGAGCTTCTCGTGCCACAGGAGTTGCTTGATTCGCCGCACGATATCGATCTGCGTCTGCGTATAGAAGCGCCAGTTCGCCCGGTTGCGGCGCGGACGCAGCATGGGAAACAGTTTTTCCCACTTGCGCAGGGTGTGCACGGGCACCCCGGTGTGCGCGCTCACTTCGGAGATCGTATAGCGGCGGTTGTCTGTGGTGCTCATTCCAGGTTTTTCTGGCCCCGCACCGCACCCGCCGTCCGAGATGCGCGGGGATGACGGACATCGGGGTCTTTCTTGTGCCACACAGGCTCTCGATACACGGGGCCCATTTTACATATCGTAACACTTTGGCAACGAACGAGCCGCTTTTATCTGTTTGTCCGCAAGCGTCTACCCGTTGTTTGCATACGCAGGCGGTAACGCTAATCGAGCGGCTTGCCATCGGTTGTCCACACCGTCATGTTCGTCAGGTCGCGCTCGCGTTTCGGCAGCAACTTGCCGAGGCCAAAACCCACCACAAACATGATCAGGTGTCCAAGGACACCGGTCCAATAGTCGTCGATGGGCAGCTTCCAGCCGGCGGGAATCCAGCCGATGGCGCCCAGGGCCATCCAGGAGCTGAAGGCGACGGTGAGCACGATGGCCACGCCCACGGCGCGCGCATCGGCGGTGGTCGTCAGGAAGCCCAGCAGATACAGACCAAGCAGTCCTCCGGCTGTCACCGCAGCCAATGTGGTGGCGGCGTCCTGCAACGTTTTGGTTTCCGCCGCCATCAGTATCCACGCGCCCACGATCATGATGACGCCCATCATGCCACCGATGATTTTTGCGGCCACGACATAGTGCGTGTCCGCGCGGCCGGTCACCAGGTGCCGCCGGTAAAGGTCGACAATACCGACCGCGGACACCGAGTTGATTGACGAGCTCAAGGACGACATGGCCGCCGCGAGCACGCCGGCGATCACGAGTCCCGATAAGCCGGCCGGCAGGTTGCGCAGCACGAAGAAGGGCAGGATTTCCTCTGCTTTCGATCCGCGTATGCCATGGAGGATGGCCGTTGCTTCAGGGGCGTGGAAGTGTTTGAAGTAGACATACAGGCAGGTCCCCAGAAACATGAACAGTGTCCATGTGGGCACCGAGAAAATGCAGCAAATCCACGAGGCGCGCCGGGCCTCTTTTGCAGATTTTGATGCAGCATACCGTTGAACCACGTTCTGGTTGCTGCTGTATTCGAGCAGCCAGTTGGCAAACCCGAGCAGCAGCATAACCCAGATCGTCTTCTGGGAAAGCGAAAAGTCGAACGAGGCGGGCCGGAAGCCCCGGCCTTTCACAAGTTCCACCTGTACTTCGTCCGCGTCTGCCGTCGATTCCCACCGCACGGTGTGCGTGCTTCCCGGCCGCCAAACCTCGCGGCCGTTGGGCGCGGTCACGAATAACATATCATCCGGCATACCGTCCCAGATGGAAATAAAGGTCATGCTTTCACTGTAAGCGCCGTCCTCGGTCCCCGCCTCGCGCACGGCCACTTGGTAATCCTCGCCCGGCTCGATGTCGTCGGGCACGGTATAGACCATCTCACCGTTATTTTCCCTCGCCTCTGCCAGGGTGCGCAGCGGCTCGTGCGCTTTGAGGAGCAAAATATCCACCGGCCCCGAAACATCACCCGGCCGCCAGCGGATAAGCTCGTCGCGTCCGCGCGTCCAATAATCGCCCCATGACGGCTGCAGTAGGCGGAAGTCCCGTCCCGTTTCCTCGCCGATGGTGAAGTTCACATTGCTGTCATCCGTGATCCGGGCGTTGTCCGCTGCCGTGACCCGCACGAAATAGTCATCACGCTGTTCGATGTCCTCGGGCAACGTCACTTCCAACGCGCCGTCGTTCTCGGTGTTCTCGACCAACACGATCGCCTCGGTACCATCGCGCATGTATTCAGCGAACATGAATTTGCCGTCCGCCCAGGCTTCCTGAATAATCGTGCCCAGGCCTAGGCTGGCTATGATGATCCCTACGCACAGCACGCCACCCACCCACAGCACCACCGCCTGAATGAAGTCGGTCCACAACACGGCGCGGATGCCGCCGAGAATCGAGTAGAACGAGGTAATGACGCCCCCGACGACGACGCTCACGTAGCGGTCGAGCCCGGTCATCTGCTCCACCAGAATGGATACGAGGAACAAAATCAGGGCGACGCGTACTACCTGCATAATGATGAACGCAATCGCCGCGTAGATTCGTGTACTAACCCCGAAACGCCCCTCGAGATACTCGAAGGCCGAGGTAATCCGTGTGCGCCGGAAAAAGGGGATAAACACGATCACGGCGATGAGAATAGCCAGCGGCATCGTGAAATTCGGCAGTAACCGCAACCACGACGTTCGATACGCATCCCCCGGATACGCCACAAACGTCACGGAACTAATGGATGTGGCGAACATCGAGATGCCTGTCAACCAGCCGGGAAACGATCGGTCCCCGAGAAAATACCCTTCTGTCGTGCGTCCATACCGCGCGAAGAACGGACCGAGTCCCGCCATCGCACCGAAGTAAAGCACCAACACAATCCAGTCGATAACGCTTGCCGTTTGCATAGCCTGTTTTTCCCTCTGGTTGCCCCTGGCGGCAAGCAACACTAGCAAGTCGCTCCGCCCGCGTCAAGCCGGAAGCATTGCCCGTAGCGTTTGTTTTTCATGGCGGTCCGGTGGGGAAAGAAGCTGCACGGGGTCATACGCGCCGGGCAGGAAGGTCTCGGGAGGGGAAGCGTCCCCGCGAGCAGGAATTTGCCGTCACCCCCAAGACGGCGGTCGCGGACAACCGCGCTGCCAGGTCCACACTTGTTACACGCGATAAGGCATTGTGCGGCAACAGGGTGCCGATGATGCTCGAAATCTTGTCGGTATCTCTAGCAGGTTACGATCTTGGAAGCGCTAATCAGGGTCAGGGCCGCCGTGCTATCCGGCACGTTTACGGATCAAGCCGTCCACGCTCCAGGGGCCGGCGCCGATTGCGGTGACATACAGCAAACCGCCCGCGAGCCCAGCGTTTTTCATGAACATGATCAGCTGCAGATGCTGTTCCTCGGCGGGCACCTTCCAAAAGGCATGAAACAGCAGCGTCGCCGGGATGAGGAAAACGACCAGCCCGGCTCCCCCGATGCGGGCCATAAAACCAAGCAGCAGCGACAGGCCGCCTGCCATTTCCGCGAATATGGCCAGCACCAGCAGCAGCCCGGTGGCTGTTGTAAGGCCTTGGCTCTCCATGAAGCTACGAGTGCCCCCGAAATCCAGGATTTTTCCATAGCCGCTGTGCAGAAATATGGCGCACAGGAGCAGCCGGCCAAGAAGAAGCAGGGGCGGCATGATGATACTGTTGCCAATGGGAGATGGGCCGATAATGGCGTTCAGTCGGTTTGGCATGGGGGTATCCTCCGTTTCTTGTTTGAACAAATGTCACCGGTTGTGTATTGCCTGCCGGCACGACAGCAGAACATGGTGGCATCGAAACAGCACGAGCGTATATGCTATACAGGCATGGTCTGCAATCCAGAAACCCGCAGGAAGGGGAGTATATCTATGGAAACCATGAAACTTGGATTCATCGGCGCCGGCTTTATTGCGAACTTTCAGGCCAAAGCGCTTGCGCAGGTGCGCGGCGCCGACCTGCATGGTGTGTATGCCCTGCAATGGGCCGAAGACCTTCAGGCGCACGCGAAGAAAGAAGGTCTTGGCCCTTGCCATGTGTACGGCAGCATTAAGGAACTGTGCGAGCAGGTGGACGTGGTGTGCCTGTTCGCCCCGAACTATGTGCGCATCGAGATCATGGAGGCCGTCGTCGAAGCCGTGAAGGCCGGTGCGGCGCTCAAGGGCCTGATCGTCGAGAAGCCGCTGGGACGCACGGTAGCTGAGGCGCAGAGGCTGGTGGAACTGGCGGATTCGGTGCAGCTCAAGACGGCGTACTTCGAGAACCAGGTCCATATGAAAAGCATCAACAACGCCCTGCTCCAGATTCGTCCGCAAATGCGGACGATGGGCCCGCTCGCCCTGGCCCGGAGCTCGGAAGAGCACGGCGGCCCGCACGAGGCCTGGTTTTGGGATCCTACGCGGCAGGGGGGCGGTGTGCTTTCGGATATGGCGTGCCACTCGATTGCCGTTGGCCGCTATGTGCTTACACCGCCGGACAAGCCGATCAGTTTTCTCGAACCTGTCAAGGTGCAGGCCGAAACGGCTTTGTTGAAGTGGGGGGCGCCGGCATACCGCAAGAAGCTACTGGACACCATGGGCGTCGACTATGCCAAGACGCCGGCCGAGGATTTTACCACTGGCGTGGTGACCTTCAAAAACCCGGAGACCGGGCAGTTGGTCAAGGCCCAGTTCACGAACTCGTGGATGTATGACAAGCAGGGCCTGCGTCTCATGATGGACGGCCTGGGACCGGGCTATGCCTTCGAAATCAACACCCTGCGCGCTCCGTGCGAGGTCTTTATCGGCGATGACGCCGCCGAGGCCGCCGCCGATGCCGAAATCGCGCTCGAAAAGGCCACCGCCACGCGCGGCCTGCTCGCCGTCGAGCCGAACGAGGCGGATCTCTACGGCTACACGACCGAACTGCAAGACGCCGTGACCGCCTTCCGCGAGGGGCGCGATGCCAAGCTTGACTTGCGTTATGGTCTCGAGGTGACGACGCTCGTCCAGGCGGCGTACATGGCTGCGGAACTGGGGCGGACCATCGATCTTGCCGACGCTCAGATACAAAGCGATCTCAGGACGTACACCTCACTCATTGCGCAAGGGCGGGGCGCCGAAATCCTTTTCTGAGCTGGGTGAAATTGTACCGCACTCACGATTGGTATCATGCCCGCCGGCGGCCGCTTCGCCGGTGGGCGTGTTGCTTTTGGTGCCACGGCGTGCTGTTCATTGAGCGGCAGGCATCAGCCATGAGAAGTGCAGGTGGGCCGGCAGCCGCATTTTCCGGGTTATGCGGGTTGTGCGCTGTGAATTTGACCGGTTTGTTTTCAGTGTGTGTTGTATGATTAGCGAGTCGGTGCTAAAATTGGAATAACGTTGCGGGTTGTGCGCCTTGGGCGCTGTTTGCAGCAGGTTACTTGGGAAGGACATACAGGATACCCCACCATATGAAGTGCATGCAGGTCCGTGCCACTGCGTTTGCCGGAACCATGCTTGCGTGTCTGCTGGTTGTGTGCTTGGGCACATCCAGCGCCGATGCGCAGGAAACCACCGTAACACTCGACCGAACCCCTGCCGGTGATGGTACTTATACGCCGGGCGGCACCATCGACATCACGATTACCCTTACGAAAGAGGGGACGGGCACACTAACGCAACTTGGTGTGGGCGAGACGCTTCCCGCCGATTGGAGTTACGTCGGGATAGTGGACGGTGTTAATCCGGGTATTACCCCGCCCGCTGGCCGAACCGGATCGCTTTCTTTTAGTTTTATCGATATTCCGAGCTTGCCGGTGAGCTTCACCTACCGCCTGGAAATACCGGCGGGAGAATCGGGCGAGAAAGAAATCAGCGGTTACGCGGTGTACGATGCCGGCAACGGCACCGAACTCAGTGCTACGGTGGTGACAGCCATAGATACCGGTGATCCGGCTGAAGGCGAAGGGGAAGGGGAAGGCGAAGGCGAAGGCGAAGGGGCGCAGAATCCCTTCACCGTGTCGCACGATG
>CAZMVU010000253.1:0-6184 GCA_964569295.1 uncultured Nitrospirales bacterium | reverse complement strand
ACCCAGAGAAAAACCAAATGCAAGCACATAATCCAACTCTGATGACGCAGGCCCATTGCCGTGCCCGGGGTTGCACGAATTCCCGAAGCTTGCTACTGTATAGGATTGTGATGGCAGACCGGCCGCAGGGAAGAATGGTACAGTGTGTAGTTTTGCATCCAGTGCGGAAGCCGAGGCGCCCAGTGCGCCGCCGGCTGCGGACAAACTGAGACACGAGCTCTGGGACCTCGTCAAGGCGGTGGTCCTGTTTCTCGTGCTGTTTCTGCTCATGAAGACCTTCGTGATCGAGGGCTATCCGGTACACGGCGATTCGATGACCCCGACGTTGCACGAAGGCGATCGCATCCTCGTGTTCAAGCTGCCGGTGACTTTGCAGCGGCTGCCGTTCCTGCATGGGCTACAGCCGTTGGAAGCGGGGGATATCGTGGTGTTTGACAGTCCGGTCGAGACGGGGCGGCGCTATGTAAAGCGTGTGGTTGCCGTTGGGCCGCCGCTGCGCAGCGAATCCGTCGTGCGCGCCGCCACGGACGAGGCCCCGGCGGTGGCGGTGCGCTATGAAGACGGTACGGTCTATGTGAACCACCAGCGTGCGGCGCAGGGGTATCTCGCGCCCGTTGAGCGCAGCGACCCGGGCCGCCATGCGGTGGACCTCGGCGCCGGCGATATCTACGTGCTCGGCGATCACCGCAGCGTCAGCAAAGACAGCCGCCGCTTCGGGCCCATCAACCTGGATCACGTGGTCGGCCGGGCGGTGCTGCGCTTCTGGCCATTCCACAACCTCGGCCTGTTGTAGCCGGCGCCCTATCATGAGTAAGACCCTCATCTTTGCCGACGTGCACCTGCGAGCCGGCGAGCCGGCACGGACGCGCGAATTCGCGGATTGGCTGCGCGCCTTCAATCCGGCGGAGTACACCCGCGTCGTTTGCCTGGGCGATCTGTTCGATTTCTGGTTCGAGTACCGGCATGTGGTTTTCTCGGGTTATTTCGAAGTGTTGCGGGCCTTGGCGGAACTGCGCGATGCGGGTGTCGAGATGCACCTTATCTGCGGGAACCATGACTTCTGGGCCGGGCGTTTCCTGCGCGATACCCTCGGTTTTGAAATCCATCTCGAGGCCGACCTCCCTTTCGGCGGCAAGACCGTGCGGTTCATCCACGGTGATGGTATCAACCCGGCGGACTGGAAATACCGGATTTACAAGCGTATCGCGCGCAATCGTTTCGTAGTCGGCTGTTTCCGCCAGCTACATCCGGACTGGGCCATGGCCCTCGCGCAACGGGTGAGTCATGGCAGCCGCACGCTCTACAAGGCGCCCGATCCCTGGGCGGGCCCGGAAGCGAAGGCCTTGCGCGCCTATGCCGCGCGCGTGCTCGCCGAGGGTGTGGTCGATGGCGTGTGTTGCGGACATTCGCACGCCCAAACCCTCGAGTCGCTGCCCATGCCCGGGGGCGAGGGCATTTTCCTCAATCCCGGTGACTGGATCGAAAACCGCGCTTATGCCACGTGGGACGGCGCCTCTTTTCAGCTTGCAGGCGGTATCACGACGGGCGGGTAAGCCGTTGATTATAACCACATACCTATGTTTTACTGGGGTTGTAACCTTTTGACCTTCTCGTGTGGCGCTTCGTCGTCCAAGCGCACGATACAGGGAGGAAATGGCCCATGGATGAAAAAGGGATTGGCGGCATGTTCTCGGCCTTTGGTCACTTGCTGTTCGACACCGTGCCCGGTCTGCTCTGGGGTATCCTGGATCTGGTCACGTTCCCCATACGATTGGTGTGCAGCCTTCTTGTCCCCGATTTCCTGCGCTGAGGCAGCGCCCGGCCGCGGGTCCATGCCGGCCGCCACACCCAAGCAAGATCCCCTCCCGCTTGGCGCTATGTCTGGGTAGCGGGCGAACGCACACCGGCACACAGCGTGCAAGCGCGCAGGCGCACCATGAAACGCAAAGAGCTCAAAAAGGCCGGTATCGCCGGCGCTGCCATGGCCGCCGCCATGCGGGCGGCGCAGGAAGCGGAGGCTGCCGGCATCCGCAAGAAAGACGTTTTGCGCACGCTCAAGGCGGTGGCGAAGAACCCGGCGGCTCACGTGGACGACGCGTACTACGGCCCGGCAGCCCAGGTGCTGCTCGCGCAGGAAGGGCGGCACACGCCGCCCAGCGAGGCGATGGCGAACACGGCGCCTTACAAGCAATGGGGCGAGGACCTTGACCCGAAGTCCATCACGCAGATGAACAATGCCTGCAAGCTGCCCGTCGCGGTACGGGGCGCGCTCATGCCCGATGCGCACGTGGGTTACGGCCTGCCCATCGGCGGGGTGCTTGCCACGGACAATGCGGTGATTCCCTATGCCGTCGGTGTCGACATTGCGTGCCGGATGAAGATGACCGTGCTCGATATCCCGCCTGCGGCGCTTGACGGCGATGTGGACCGGCTGAAGCGCGCGATCGAAGAGGAAACGAAGTTCGGCGTCGGGGCTTCTTTCAAGCAGCGCCGTCAGCATGCGGTGATGGACTGCGACTGGAACGTGTCGCCAGTGACGGCCGCGCTCAAAGACAAGGCCTGGGCACAACTTGGCACGTCGGGCAGCGGCAACCACTTTGTCGAGTTCGGGATCGTCGAGATTATCGAGCGGGGTCTCGGGCCGGGGCCGGGCGCCTACCTCGCGCTTCTGAGCCACAGCGGCAGTCGCGGGACGGGGGCGCAGGTGTGCAACCACTACTCGAAATTGGCACAAGAGCGCACCGGCCGCAGCCTGCCCCCTGAATGCCGGCACCTCGCATGGCTTGATTTGGATTCGCCGGAAGGGCATGCGTATTGGGCGGCTATGAACCTCATGGGCGAATACGCCGCTGCGAACCACGCACTTATCCACTACCACGTGGCGAAGAACCTGGGCGCGGAAGTGCTGCTCGACATCGAGAACCACCACAACTTCGCGTGGGAAGAAGAACACGACGGCAAAAAGGTGATCGTGCACCGGAAGGGGGCCACTCCAGCGGGCGCGGGCGTGCTCGGGATCATCCCCGGGTCCATGGCGAGCCCCGCCTATGTCGTGCGCGGCAAAGGCAACGAAGACGCGCTTGCGAGTTGCAGCCACGGCGCGGGCCGGGTAATGAGCCGCAGCCAGGCGAAGAAAACCCTCTCATGGGCGGCGGCACGGCGTCTGTTCGCCGAGCGCGGCGTGACTGTTCTTTCCGCCGGTCTCGACGAAGTGCCCATGGTTTATAAAGACATCGACACGGTTATGGCGGCCCAGGCCGATCTGGTCGCGGTGGTGGCGAAATTCCAGCCGCGACTCGTGAAAATGGCCCCGGGCACGGAGCGTCCGGAAGACTGAACGGCGCCATCGCCCGTGTCAATGTGCGGGGAAGACGGCGCGTGGGGCAAGCGCGCACAGAACCGGCCCGCAGCGCGGGGTGTGTGCGCGGCGGGCCGGGAGAGTGCGTATATCCGTGCCTGTGGGCGATCAGGTTTCGCTGGGTCTCCAAACTTCCGGGGCCCGGTCGAGCTGGGCTTCGATAAGCTCGCGCTGGAGATCCATTTCACGCGGCAGCTTGCTGCCCATCTGTTCGAAGAGCTCCTTGTGCGACTTGAGTTCTGCTTGCCACGCCGCCTTGTTGATGGAGACCACCTTGATGAAGTCTTCCTTGGTGAAGTCTTCGAGTCCCTGCCACTCGAGGTCGTTGTAGGGGGGTGTCCAGCCGAGGGGATTTTCCTCGGCGGTGGCATTGCCGTGGACCCGCCTGACGACCCACTCGAGGCAGCGCATGTTCTCGCCGAAGCCCGGCCACACGAACTTGCCGTCTTCACCTTTTCGGAACCAGTTCACGGAGAAGATCATGGGCGGGTGGCTGATGTGGCTGGCGATATCGAGCCAGTGGTTCCAGTAATCGGCCATGTGGTAGCCGCAGAAGGGCAGCATGGCGAAGGGGTCACGCCGCACCGCACCGATGTTGCCGGAAGCGGCGGCGGTTTTCTCGGAGCCCATGGTAGCGGCCATGTACACCCCGTGGGTCCAGTCCGCCGCTTGCATCACGAGGGGGACCGTGTCGCTGCGGCGGCCGCCGAATATGAATGCGTGGATGGGCACCCCTGCCGGGTCTTCCCAGTTGGGATCGGCGCTGGGGCAGTTTGTGAGCGGCGCGGTGAACCGTGCATTCGGGTGGGCTGCCGGGCGGCCACAGCCCGGTTCCCAGGGCTGGCCTTGCCAGTCGGTGAGCTTGGCGGGCGGCTCGTCCGTCATCTCCTCCCACCAGACATCCCCCTCTTCGGTGAGTGCGCAGTTGGTGAAAATGCTGTCATGCTCGACAGACGCCATGGCGTTCGGGTTCGAGCTGTCCGAAGTGCCCGGCGCCACGCCGAAAAAGCCCGCTTCCGGATTGATGGCGTGCAGGCGGCCATCTTCCTGGGGCTTGACCCAGGCGATATCGTCGCCCACGGTGGTCACTTTGTAGTCGTTGAAGGCAGCCGGCGGGATCAGCATGGCGAGGTTCGTCTTGCCGCAGGCGCTCGGGAATGCCCCCGCCACATAGGTCTTGCGGCCTTGCGGATCTTCGATGCCCACGATGAGCATGTGCTCGGCGAGCCAGCCTTCGTCGCGCGCCATAACCGAGGCGATGCGCAGGGCAAAGCATTTCTTGCCCAGCAGCGCGTTGCCGCCGTAACCGCTGCCAAAGGACCAGATCGAGCGTTCTTCCGGAAAGTGGACGATGTACTTGTTCTGCGCATTGCATGGCCAGGGCACGTCTTCCTGGCCCGGTTCCAGCGGCATACCCACGCTGTGAATGCACGGGATGAATTCGCCGTCGCCCAGCACGTCCCACACCTTGCGGCCCATGCGCGTCATGATGCGCATGTTCATGACCACGTAGGGCGAGTCCGTGATCTCGATACCGACATACGATATGTTCGAGCCCAGCGGCCCCATGCTGAACGGGATCACGTACATCGTGCGCCCGCGCATGCACCCGCTGAACAGATCAAGCAGCTTCTGCTTCATCTCCTTCGGGTCGGTCCAGTTGTTCGTCGGGCCGGCGTCTTCCTTCTTTTCCGAACAGATGTACGTGCTTCCCTCGACACGCGCGACGTCCGCCGGATCGGACCGGAACAAGTAGCTATTGGGGCGCTTCGCTTCGTTCAGTTTGATAGCTGTGCCGGCTTGCACCATCTGATCGGCGAGGCTGTCATACTCCGCCTGCGAACCGTCGCACCAGTGCACGCCATCGGGTTTGCATCGTTCGGCCAGCTCGGCCACCCACCTTTTCACACGGTCATTTTTTACGTAGGCCGGACATTCCATAGCGTGGCTTCCTCGCAGTTGCCGCGGTTGATCGCTTGTTTCTACCAGTCCCACAGATGCCCATGCGGCCTCTTGCCGGACCGTGTACCTTCTCCGCCATCGCTGCCCACGAACACAGGCCGGTACGGGCTATGGGCATGCTCGGGAGAATCCCTGGTATGGGATGGATGCCGAGTATACTGCTTGCTGCAGTGGTTTTTCCAACATCGGTTGTCGGCAGGCAGGGAGCCGGCCGCGCTTCCCCTTCCGTTGCGTCCCCCATACTATATATAATTTCATTATGCCCAGCAAATTACAGCAGGACATCAAACAGAGCAAACCCTTTGCCAACATCGAGTCCGAGGTCTACCTCAACATCGTGCTTCTCGCCCAGGAACTCGGGAGTCCGGTCAAGTCCTTGCTCAAGACCGCGGGGCTCTCGCCCGCCCAGTACAACGTGCTGCGGATTCTGCGCGGCGCGGGAGACGAAGGGCTCACATGCAGCGAGGTTGGCAAGCGCATGGTGCACCGCGTGCCCGACGTCACCCGGATTCTCGACCGCCTCGAGTGCCGCGGGCTGATCGCCCGGCGCCGGCGCGACGACGACCGCCGCGTGGTCTGCGCACAAATCCTGCCCGCGGGCCAGACGCTCATCGACCCGCTCGACGGTCCCATCGCCACGGTACACGCCAACACCCTCGGCGCCATGCCCCCCGAGCAGCTTCATGCCCTGCGCGACTTGCTCGACGCCGCCCGCACGGCGGTGGGCAAGGCGCCGTGAGGGAGGGACGTTGCCCCCGGCGTCCTCTTCACTCGGGCCTCAGCCTTGTTGTGACCGACCCCGATGGCGACGGCGGCCAGGATGTCATCGTCACCGGCAAATGGGGCGGCCCCGCCTGGTTCGAG
>CAZMVU010000252.1:0-6212 GCA_964569295.1 uncultured Nitrospirales bacterium | reverse complement strand
CTCACAGTGCTCGTTTCCGACATTGCCGACCTCGCGGGCAACCCGCTGGCGGGCTCAGCCAGTGACTCGTGGACGAAAGCGCCGCCCGTCTCGGGAGAAAACGGATACACCGTGGAGACCTATTTCCCCACGCCGAACCCGAGTACCGACCCGCTCGTGAGTTTTGACTGGGACGCAAGCGGCACCCTCTTCTACAGCACGGGCGATTCCGGCTTCTCGACGCGCATGTCGGTCTGGGAGTATGACGGCGCCACGAGCACACGCATCTTTGGTGAGGAGGCCTATTGGGACGGCGCGCGGGTCACCCGCGTTGGAGACTACATCTTCTTCAACGAGGCAGGCGACTACGGTCGCTACGACGACTTCTACTACTACCGGTACGATCCCGTTTCGGGCGGTGCGCCCGCCAACCTCGGGAATGGGAGCACCCTCAATGCCTGGGGCCTCAATACGCGCACGGGGCAGGACCTCTTCGTTTCGGCGGGCGGCAGCAGTTGGAGCACGGGCATCTACTATACAGCGCTCGATGCTGGTGGCAACTACCTGGACACGCCGTGGCGGCACATCGCGCAGATTGGCGAGGCCAGCGGCCCCGTGGCCTTTGACGCACAGGGCAACATGTACTACGCCCACGGCTATGCCTTCCCCGCGAAGATCTTCCGCTTCGACGCAGCCAGTGTGGATGCGGCCATTGCAGACCCAGTGAACAATCAGCTTGCCCCCGCCGGCCATGAGTATGCCGACCTAGGCGGCTACCCGGGCGCCACGGGCATGGCCTGCGACGCGGCGGGCAACGTGATATTGACCGCCACGTCGTTCACCGACCCAAGTGAAGTGCGGCTCTACCACACCTTGTGCAACGGCACGAACGACGGTTACACGGTGCTCGCCACCTATCCCGGCAGACTCGAAACCGTGCGCTACAGAGACGCAACAGTCTATGTGAGCGCGCCTGAGGGCGTCTTTGAGATCCCCATGCCGCCGCTCGTGGTTTCCTCCGCGGTGAAAGGCACACCCGCGCCGAATGCGGCTACGATTGATTTCGAGGTGGCCTTCACGGAAGCGGTGACCGGCCTCGCCTTGTCGGACTTCGACCTGGTTGCCACCGCCACAGGTACATCGGTGACGGCTCCGAGCCTGGTGCCCGCTTCGCTTGCCACCACGGACAACATCACCTGGACGGTGTCGGTGGACACGGGCGAATTCGAGGGCACGGTGGCGCTGAATGTGCTCGATACCGGCGCCATCATCGACGGCGAGACGAACCCGCTTGATGCGCCGTACACCGCCTGCCGGACCTTCACCATCGACACGGCTGGGCCGGAAACCCCTGTCATGGATGCCGAACCGCCCTATACCAATGGCTACGAGAACACGGTATCGTGGGGCGCGGTCACGGGAGCGGACACGTACCACGTGGCTTGCTGTTCCGATGCCGCTATGACGGTATTGGCCGCTGAAGACGGCACAAGCGATACGTCCTATACCTTTGGCAGCCTCACCGACAACGCCACGTACTGGTACCGCGTTTACGCCGCGGATGCGTTGGGCAACGCGGGTGCGTGGAGCGCGCCCGTAACGTCCACTCAGAATGGCGAACCTCTGACCGTACACGGAGTCAATGCCGGTGCTATAGGTGCTACGCCCGGTCAGGAAGTGGAACTTGCGGTAACGGTTGACGGTGCGACCGGTCCGCTAACGTACCAGTGGTACCGCGTAGAACATGGCAAAGCCAACACGCCCGTGGGCGAAGATGCCCCGGTGTACGCCTTTGTCGTAGGTCCGGAAGACGATGGCGTATCGTTCTACTGCGAAGTCTCGGACGATGTGGAAACGGTCACGTCAGAGGACTTCTTGCTTAACGTTGCTCCCGGGGTTCCGGCGGCGACGGCCTATGGCCTAGTCTTGGCGGCGATCATCTTCGCCATTACGGCGTCACAGCAGATCAGACGCAACCCTCGGCTGCACTGAGTTACGACAGAACAACCTGCTAGGGCCGTCCTGCCCATCCCGGGCAGGACGCGCCCAAGCCTTTGGAAAGGAGTTCGTGTGATACGCCACAGTATGCCGCATTGGAGTGCTCTCCATTGGCAAGTGCTTGGAGCCGCAATATGCGTGGCGCTATACCTGTCTGCCGGCGCGTACGCAGAGGATCCTTGGGCCGACGAGGTCATCTCATATAACGCCATCGACCCAAACCAGGGGTTCAATACACCGGAAAAGGCCATCGGAGAACCGGTCGGCGGCGGCACCTACGCGCCAAACAATAACAGTCTCCATTCCGTCGGCCGCCCGGGGCCAGCCCCGGGGAGCTATATCATTCTGAAGTTCAACACACCCGTCACCGACGATCCCCAGAATCCGATGGGGCTGGATTGCATTGTCTTTGGCAACAATTTCTGGGTCGGCGGCAACCCCGAGCGCAAGTGGATCGAGGCGGGTATCATCGAGATCAGCGAGGACGTGAACGGCAACGGACTCGCCGACGACCCCTGGTATCTGATTCCCGGCAGCCGCGAATACGACCGGTCCGTCTTGCCGGAGGGCATCTCCAATCCCGATCCGCCCCTCGCCGGAAACGTACTCAATCCCAACACCGAGGGCACCGAATACAACTGGGGATACTGCGAACTCACGCCCACCCAGCGAAAGTACCTCGACAACTATGTGCGGCCGGACGACCCCTTCGAGGTAGGTCTCACGCCCCGCAGCGGCGGCGGCGACGCTTTCGATATCGCCTGGGCCGTGGACGAGACCGGTGCGCCGGCGGGGTTGTCGCAGTTCCACTTCATCCGTGTTTCGGCGTTCATCGATCTGCTGGACGGCCCTTTTGGTTACATCACGCCCGAGATAGATGCCGTGGCCGATGTCGCACCTGACGTGGATAACGATGAAGACGGCATCCTGGACGAATATGAGATACGGGTAGCCGGAACCGACCCTGCCCGCCCTGAGAGCACCGTGCTGGCCCTTGAGATCCCCCCCGAAGACGGCGGCAGTCCCGCCGGTACGGAACTCGGCACCGCGGAGGATGCGCAGGGGAACGCTATCACCCTCTTCTCGAACGGCCTACGTAGCGGCTTCCGCGACTACAACTGTATCGTGGACATTCTGACGGTTGGCGACCCCGCGCCCGCGCAGTCCATTCCCAGTCTCGAAAAGAGCGGCGCCGTACGTGAATTCCAAAGCAGCGTCAGCGATTTCGAAGCGGGCCAGGTGCAGCACGCCGAGTTGTCCATTGTCTACACCAGCCTCGAAATCACCGGCCTTGACGAACCGGCTTTGCAGCCCTATCGCTTTTCGGGAGGCGTCTTCACGCAAGACGGCATATCGTCGGTAACCAAAGATACGGCGGAAAACTCATTAACCTTCCGAAGCCAGTATCCTGGAACCTTTCTCCTGGCCTCCCTCCCGGGCGAGGGGGACATCGACCCCGGCGCCGGAGAAAACGTGTTTCATGCATCCCCCCCGCAAGGCCAAGTGGGCGAACCGGGCACGGAAGCAAGCGCGACCAGCGACCCGATTCACCTGCCGGACGAGTCACTGGTCCCCGACGGCACCCATTTCACGGTGGCCACGACCCTGGGAACGATCAGCACAGCCGATCAGGACGGCGCGACCCCCGGCATACAGGTGTCTGCGAGTGGCGGCGTCATTGCCTTTACCATCGTGGGCGGAACCAGCGCAGGCACAGCGGCCGTGACCGCTGCTTCCCTGGACGGTGTACTGCACGGCCAACTGAACTACGTCTTCGCCGCGGGAACGCCTCTCGGTCCTATCGACATCTATCTGCTCGATCCCAGCACGGTAGCACCCGGCCCCATCGCCTACACGACAAGCCAGGTTTTCGACGCATATGGCAATCCCCTCGATGCTGGCGCCTACCTAACCCTCGTGGTTGAAGGTGGCCAGGCGGTGACTCCCGATGCCTCCCCCGGCGACCCCGGACATCAAGTGGCGCTGCTTCAGGGCGTGGCCACCTTCTTGGTAAGAGCTGAGACGCGGAAGAGCAGCGATTCCGCCCTGGTCACCGTTGCGCTCTATGCTGATCCCGAAGAGACCGTGCTTCTTGGTGAAGCGACTCACATCTTTGAGGTGGTGCAAATGCCGCTCTGCATCTCCGGCGCGCTGGCGGCAACGCTGGGACTTGCTGGGATCCTCGGGTTGCGGCGTCGTAGGCGGAGCGCATGACGCGAGACGTACAACGCAAGAGATCATGGCGCGGAGCGGGCTTCACGCTTGTGGAGTTGCTGGTCGTGATCGGAATCATCGCCATTCTCACGGCTATCCTGCTTCCTGCGCTATCGCGAGCGCGCGCACAGGCGCGTTCGGCGCAATGCGTCAGCAACCTGCGCCAGTTGTTCCTGGCGAATACCATGTACGCCGCCGAGCACAACGGCCATTATGTGCCCGCCGCCGCCGACATGTACGACTTCCTGTTGCCCGGCGCCGATCCCGAGCACTTCGGCGGCCGGTTGCGTTGGCACGGCGCGCGCGAAACACCAAACCAGTTTTCTGAATTCGATCCCCGCAAAGGTCCGCTCTTCGAATACCTGCCCGATGGCCGTGTAAAGGAGTGTCCCGTCTTCTTCGAGTACCGCCAGCACGAGGACGCGCTGAACGTATTCGAGGCTGGCACCGGCGGTTACGGCTATAACATGGCTTACGTCGGTTCAATGCTGAGCATCATCGAGGATCCCGTCCAAGCCTGCCGCAAAGGCATGCGCGACATCAGCATCAAGAATCCAGCCCAGACCATCATGTTCGCCGACGCCGCAATCCCGCAGGAGGGTTATCTTATCGAATACAGCTTCGTCGAGCCGCCCAAAGCCGTCTCGTACGACCACCCCCGCGGATTCCCGGGCGAATCTTTCATGTCGCCCAGCATGCACTTCCGCCACTACGGCCGCGCCAATGTGCTCTGGTGCGACGGGCATGTCTCGAGCGAGCGCTGGGAATGGGCTCCGGACGAAAATGCCTATGGTGCGCGAAACAGCCGATGGAGTGTGGGCTGGTTCGGACCGCAGAACAACTACTACTTTGACAATGTCCAGAAGGACAACTACAGGTCTCTTCTGGAGCAATGAACCGGTCGTGATGTCCTTACAAACGAACTCAAAGAACAATTGTCGGCATACTCATGCAACTATTCGAATGTGTGTGTCCTTTTCCTTGTGGCCAAGCCTTGGTGAATAGGCGTTCGCCGAATCCGCCCAGTCAGCGTCCGGCGACATAGAGCCAAGCAGGAATAGTGATATCCCGTCCTCGAGCGATAACCAGAACGCGCCGGTAGAGTGGGTCTTGACCAGGGCGGAAGCCTTCGAGATAGTCCAAGGGCGGTAGGTTTCGGGTGAGGTCGGGGAAGGTGATGAGTTCGCCTTGGATGAGGTTCCAGCCTGCCTGTGCGTGTCCGCACGCAGACAGGTCCCCGGGGGGCGGGGTGTTGAGAGTACCGGCGGGCATGTGGGCGGCGACGCGGGCCTGGGTGGCGGTGTCGGCGAGCGGGTCGGTGGTGCCGTGGGCGAGGATGGATTCTTCGGGCACTTCGAGGGCGGGGTAGGCGCCGAGGTCGTAGAGACGGCCCCAGACGGTGGCGGGCTGGATGTCGATGGCGTTGCGGCAGAAGCGGTCGTGGTTCGCGAAGCCTCGTTTCAGCGTGCCGTATACGAAGATGGAGACCTTGAGTCCGGCACTGTCTTCGCGGTTTGTGTTCTTCGGCGGGGTTTCCTTGGGTGTCATGCGGGTACTCTCCGGCGGTTTCCTGTTGCTTCGATAGGGCCGCCGCGGCGTTCCTGGGCCGTGAACCGGAAGGTTTCGGCCCTGAAATCCGTGATGTCCTGGTATTCGAAGGTCAGCATGGTCATGGGCGGTGCCTCAAGTTGGCGCCAGCCTTTCTCCCCGGCCACAGCGTATTCGAGCCATTCCGGCTCGGTGGCGTAGGCTAGTACGCGGTGCTTCCGGTGGAGGAACAGGCTCAGCGGCTTGTTGCCCTTGAGCACGAGGACCGTCCACGGCGCGAAACGGGAGGCCAGCACGGCGCTCATCTGACCACGGCAAAGAGCCAATGCCCGCTTGAAGCCATCCGGCTCGATGGAACTCTCGTGGGCGAAGCGGTCCGCCAGGCGGAAGATGATCTCGCTGTCCACCTCCGCGAACCGGGGCAGGCGCAGGCGTCCGAAGAGGTGGTCCGCGTTGTAGATCGTGCCGTTGTG
>CAZMVU010000251.1:0-6272 GCA_964569295.1 uncultured Nitrospirales bacterium | reverse complement strand
ACTCGCTCGCTTGTGTCAGTCCCGTTTTGCTTGCCCACAACTGGCACCGAAGGAACCAAAACATCGGTAGTAGAAGAACTGCACCCATTGTTATGGCCGGTCTCCTGACCGAGCCACTGGCGCGCCCGCGGCACGCCAGCCGCAACGTCACATCCTGCGCCAGCGTGTGGGCGGCCACCAGGCCACACGCACATTGCCCACGAGGCTCTCGCGCGGCACCCAACCCACACGGCGGCTGTCGACGGCAGTGGCGTCGTCATCGTTCACCGCGAGGATGAAGAGGTGGTTCTCCGGCACCTCCGTGTGCTGTTTACGCTTCGCACGGCCATAGGGTCCGTCCTCCTTGCGGTTCGCGAAACGCGCCTCGGCAAGTTCCGGCAGGTCCGGCGGCGCGTCGTCTACCCGAAGTTGATCCTCCTCGAAGGCGATACGCTCGCCTGGCAATGCGGCCACACGGCCCGTGAGCAACACGGCGTGGGCCGACTCGCTGGTCTTGGCCCAGTAGATAACCGGATCGCCCCGGCGCGGCATGCCCCATTGCACGAACCAGTAGTGTGTGAACGGCACGCGCAGGCCGAGGCCGATGAAGTCGATATAGAGGTGGTCCACACCCTGGTCTTGTGCCGCATGCACCGCGAAAGAGCGGCCAAAGAACAACCGCCACACGATCAGTATGGCCAGCACGGCGAGCAGCGTGCGCCACCACCAGGTCTGCGAGAACCCCGTGAAATCGCGCCAGTTCGACGGCGGCCACCAGATACACGCCACCCGGCCGACAAGGTGTTCATTGGGCACCCAGCCCCAGTAGCGGCCGTCGCGGCTGTTGCCGCTGTTGTCGCCGAGCAGCAGGTAGTTCTCTTTGGGGATGTGGCTGTACTTGTCTTCAAGCCGCACGCCGTACCGCATGGCCGAATAGGCGCTGGGCGGCGAGGTGTAGCGGATCGAGTCCGGCATGTGGTCCGGCAGGGCAATGGGCACAAACAGCCACTCTTCACCCGTACCGGAGACAGGTGTGCGGCGCGCGTTCTCGAAATCGAGATCCGGGGCTTCGTCCGGTTCGGGGACGGGGTCCTCGGGCTTGAAAAAACGGAAGGGGCGGCCCTTCATGATATGGATGCGCTCGCCGGGCAGGCCCACGATACGCTTCACAAGCGTCGGGTGCGCGGCGTCTTTCTCGACCGCCTTGAACACCACGATGTCCCAACGTTCCGGCGTCTTGCCGTACCAGAGGCGTTTGTTCAAGAAGGGATAACGCACGCCGTAGATCCACTTGTTCACGAAGACCCGGTCGCCGCGGCCGATGCGCGGGTCGCCGCTCAGTGTAGGGAGCATCGAGTCGGAGGGTATCCGGTAGGGTTCGGCAATGGGCCAGCGGATAAGCAACGCCAGCGCCAGCGCATAACCGAAGCTGCGCATCCATTCGATGGCGTTCGATCGGGTGATGCCGCCGGACAGGAAGATCATGACCCCGGCCACGACCAACAACACGCCGCCCATCTGCAGCCAGTCGAACCCGCTAATGCTCGGGTAGCGCCCGCCGATGTAATACAGGGCCGCGCCCAACAGCGCCAGGCCGCCCCCTACGAGCAGTCCGCTAAGCACAACATCTTCCTCGCCGGCCTGTTCTTCGCGCGTATTTTTCTCCGCCATACGGCGTTGCCTCGTTGGTTGAGAGACGCCCACGCCTGCCAATGCGCGCGCGCCTCATCGTTTGCACAGGAAGTCCAGAGAATACCGGAAACCCGGGGGGAATGTCTTGTTCACGTAAACGTCTTTGTCATCCAACAACCCGGAAGACCCAGCGGGCTGCGTCCCCCCCCGTCGCAAAGTCAGACCTTTTTGTCCCGCTTCCGTTTTCTCCGTGCCCGGAGTATTTCATAGAACGCGAATAGGGCGGGCACACCATAGAGGAGACCCAGCCCGTACCACGTGTCTGTCCAGCCGGTGAAATCGCGCCGGCGCGTCAACGGCCACCAAACGCCAATGGCCCGGCCCAAGAGGTTTTCCTCCGGAAGCCACCCCCAAACCCGGCCATCCAGGCTAAACTGCCCTGCGCTCACGCTGTTGTCGCCCAACACCAGGTAATGCCCTTCCGGCACCACGCACAACGTGTCCGGCGGCGGCACCCCCGGCGCCACGTTGCACACGTAGCGAACCGGGTGTGTCTCCAGGACATGGCGCAGAAACGCCCGCTGACGCGGGTTTTCCTCCCAGGTGGGGGACTGCGTCATGCGTTGCAGTTCGAGCCGATTTACATAGTACACGCTGTCCGGCATGTGATCGGGAAAAGGAACAGTCTCGCCGTCTACGGTCACCTGGCCATTGCGCAGAATAATGCGTTCCCCCGGCAGACCAACCACGCGCTTCACGAGGGTGTTGTTTTCACGGCCGTCCGTGGGGTGCGTGAATACCACGATCTCCCAGCGCTCCGGCGCATCCCACCGCCACAGGTAACGATTCGTGAAGGGCACGCGCAGGCCATAGGCCGCCTTATTCACGAGCACCCGGTCGCCCCGGAGAAAACGCGGGTCGCCATGAATCGTGGGCTCCATCGACCCCGTGGGCACGGTGTACTGATCGAGCAGGCAGGCCTTGATGAGCAGGAGCGCCACGAGCAGCCCTGCCCACGAGGCTAGATTGAGCCAGGTCCATGGCCCGGTCAACACCTGGACGCCCCGTTTCAACCATCCCGGGCCCGGCGCGGGTTCGGGTTCATGTTCGTGTTCAGGCGTTGTATTCGGCACGGCGCCGGCTTCCTCAGCGGCTCAGGGCCTCGTCGCTCACCTGCAGGAGTGCCATGAACGCTTCCTGCGGCACTTCGACGGAGCCGATCTGCTTCATGCGCCGCTTGCCTTCCTTCTGCTTTTCGAGGAGCTTGCGTTTGCGGGTGACGTCGCCGCCGTAGCACTTGGCGGTAACGTTCTTGCGCAGGGCCTTCACCGTCTCGCGCACGATGACGCGCCGTCCGATGACCGCCTGAATGGCCACCTCGAACTGCTGGCGCGGGATGAGTTGGCGCAGTTTCGAGGCCAGCGTGCGGCCCACCCACACGGCATGATCGCGGTGCACGATGGTCGAAAGGGCATCGATGGAATCGCCGTTGATCAGGATATCGAGCCGCACGAGATCGCCCGGCCGATGCCCGATGATCCGGTACTCGAGCGAGCCGTAGCCCCGAGTGACGGATTTGAGCCGGTCGTAAAAATCGAGCACGATTTCCGCCAGCGGGATTTCGTAGATCACCATGCACCGCCGCTGGTCGATGTAGTCCACGCGCACATGCTGGCCGCGCTTGCGCTTGCACAGATCCATGACCTGGCTCATGTACTCCATGGGCACGATGATTTCGGCCTCGATGTACGGCTCCTCGATACGCTCGACCTCGCCCGGGTTCGGCATCTGCGAGGCCTTCTCGATCTCGATGACCTCGCCATCGGCCTTATGCACGTAGTAGGCGGCATTGGGCACAGTGGTCACCAGGGTCAGGTCGAACTCGCGCTCGAGGCGCTCCTGGATAATCTCCATGTGCAGCAGTCCGAGGAACCCAAGCCGGAACCCGAGGCCGAGCGCATCCGAACTGTCCGGCTTATACTCGAACGAGGCATCGTTGAGGCTCAGCTTCTCGAGAGCGTCGCGCAGATCCGTGATGTCCGTGTCCATGGCGGGATACATGCCGCAGAAGACAACCGGCTTGATTTCCTTGTAGCCCGGCAGCGCTTCGGGCGCGGGCTTGTCGGCGTTGGTCACCGTATCGCCGACCTTCGCACTCTGGAGGGTCTTGATGTTGCAGATGAGATAGCCCACCTCGCCGGCCGATAGCGTCTCGCGCGGAACCGGCTGCGGACGCAGCACGCCCACCTCTGCCACATCGTACTTGCGCCCCGTCTTCATGAAAAGCACATTCTGCCCGGCCTTCAACTCGCCGTCAACCACGCGCAGATACACCACGACGCCACGGTACGTGTTGTAGATGGCGTCGAACACAAGCGCCCGCAGCGGCTTGTCCGGTTCGCCGTCCGGCGGCGGCACGCGCTTCACGATGGCCTCGAGAATCTCCTGTGTACCGATGTTGTCTTTCGCACTCGCGAGGATGGCCTCGTCCGCCGGCAGGCCCACTATCTCCTCGATCTGCTGCTTCGCGCTCTCCACGTCGGCGCTGGGCAGATCGATCTTGTTGATGACCGGGATAATCTCGAGATCCTGCTCGATGGCCTTGTAGGCATTGGCCAGCGTCTGCGCCTCGACGCCCTGGGCGGCATCGACCAGGAGCAGTGCGCCCTCACACGCCGCCAGGCTGCGCGAGACCTCGTACGAGAAGTCCACGTGGCCCGGCGTATCGATCAGGTGCAGCTCGTAGTCCCGGCCGTCTTCGGCTTTGTAGCTCATCCGCACCGCCACCGACTTGATCGTGATGCCGCGCTCCCGCTCGAGATCCATCGAGTCGAGCATCTGCTCTTTCAGGTTCCGCGCGTCGATGGTGCCCGTGGATTGCAGGAGCCGGTCGGCCAGGGTGGATTTCCCGTGGTCGATGTGGGCGATGATGCAAAAGTTTCGTATGCGTTCCTGGGGAACTCGCATGTTCTCTCCGGCTGTAACTCAGCCTGTACGTAGCGGATCAGTCGAACATCTGCTCGATGACCCGCGCGCTGCGGAAGTCCGATTCCAACTGATAGGCGGCGTAGTGCCGCAACACATAAAACACCGCGCGGTCCACGGCGATTTCAGGACACGCCTCGCCGTGTTCCGCAAGCCTGCACAGGGCGTCGTGAACCTCGGCCGGCAACCGCCGGTCCGCTCGCTCACCCGGCGCCACGACGCCACTGTCCAAGCGAAAGCCGCAGGCACCCGTGATTGGTTGGCCCGTGTGTGCGCAACGGCCCAACACCGGGGCAAAGCCCGCCTCCGTCAACAGGTGCAGCGCCTGCCAGCACGCGTGGGTGCGGACGTCGCCGGACCACGTTTCCATGCCCGCCAGACCGCGCACCAGGGTATCGTAGAGCCCGTGGGCCGGGGCATTCTCGCCCGCCGCCTTACCCGCCAGCTCGACCGGAAACGCGGCATAGGCGCTCTTCTCGAGGTCGGCCTTCAAACGGCGAAAGCCGTCGAGCACGCTCGCCTCGGCCAGGGTCTGCACACTGCGCCCATCCTTCCAATAATACACCAGCTCGACCCGGTTGAAGGTATCGAGTGCCGCCGCCAGGGGGCTCCGCTTACGCCGCGCCCCCTTCGCCATACACGTAACCACGCCCCGATCCGGCGTCAGAAAAGTGACAATCCGGCTCGTTTCGCTGAAGTCCACCCCACGCAGCACCAAGGCTTCCGTTCGTTCCTGGGACACGGCCAACTCCCGCGTGCGGTAGGGGTGACAAAGGGCAGCGCGCGGAAAGACGCGCCAACGCCATAATCCTAGCATCTGCACGCACTTCGGAGCAAATCGGGGGCGGGGAGAGACACACACGCAAAGGGAAGCTGGCGAAGGGAGGCCCGGCGCCGTATTGATGCTTGTATCAGGTCTTGTTCAGGCCCGGTACACCACGGGCAGCATGCCAAACACGAAGGATGGTAATGGTCTGTTTAACTTGGTCCACCGCGTAGACAATGCGGTAAGGATTCAGGATTGCCTCGCGGGTGCGTTCCTCGTCGAATTCTGGAACACGGCGTTGTGCAAACGGAAAAGAGGCTGCGGCGTCCACCCGCGCGATAACACGCCTCACCAAAGCCGCCGCAGCGTGTGGATTGTCCCCGGCAATATCTGAGCCGCTGCGCGGAGGTCCCAGACGGCGAGCGATGTCCACACTACGGTGTAAGCCATTCCCGAAGACTTTCGCGTACCTCATCATCCGGGATGACCCGGCCCGCGTTCATGTCCTCGCGCCCGCGTTCGATGGCCGCAACGAACCGGATGCGCTCCTCGACATCGGCCCAAGTCGCCGTGTCCGGCAGGTCTCTAATGCTGTCCAAGGCTGCTTGTTTCGCATTCATGTAGTCAGTTTATATCAATTCGACGTGTTCGGCAAACCGGCGTTGGAAAAGTTTTAGGGACAGACTACGAAACATTGGACTTACCAAAGTAACGGGGAATGTCCCTGGAACTTGGGGGCTTACGTCGCGTTTCGGCTCGCGGGGACGCTCGCCCTCCCCCCCCCTCAGTTTCGGCTCGCGGGGACGCTCGCCCTCCCCCCTCAGTTTCGGCTCGCGGGGACGCTCGCCCTCCCCACCTCAGTTTCGGCTCGCGGGGACGCTCGCCCTCCCCACCTCAGTTTCGGCTCGCG
>CAZMVU010000250.1:0-6282 GCA_964569295.1 uncultured Nitrospirales bacterium | reverse complement strand
CGTCCGGCATCGGAAAGCGGCGGCGGTGCCTTTCATGGTGTTGTGCAGGGTTTGCAGGGTCAGGGTTTCTGGCATGGTTATTCTCCTCCCTTGTTATTCCGGTCTATGAAGGCGCCGGTGTATGTGTCCTCCCGCGGCTTTCGGTGCGGCGTTCCGGGCAGGCCGCCTGGCGGCAATCCGGGTGAGGTCACTTTCCGCATTGGCTTACCCAATTGCATCTAGTTGTAGCATCAGATTACTACTATGCACAGATGCACTGTGGTGTTGTCAAGTGCGCGTACGGGTGGACGGGGGAGTCGCATACGGACATGGTCAAGGAATTGCAGGACAGGTGATACTTTAGCCGTTTGCCGCGGGCCGTTTCCCCTGCTTGACAGGGTGGCCGGGTATCGGATTATCAGCAGGCTCAAAGATGTCGCAGTCTTCGTGGGGTGTCTGTCCCGGCGTCAGCGCGTTTGCGGCGCCGCTTCTGGCCGGCGCGACACTCATTCGGGCTGGTGCATACTTGTTCCTGGCTTCCCATCTCTTTGCGCGAGCCTCTCGACGATCTGCGCGTAGCATGCCACCGGCACGCGGACCTTTCCCATTTCCGGCCCTTCTCGCTTGATATCGCCGTGGCAATCGCTCCCGCCCGACACGAGCAACCCGCGCGCGTGCGCCATTTGACACAACCGCGCTTGCTGGGTGGCGTTGTGCCGGATGTGATAGGCCTCGAGTCCGTCGAAGGGATACGCCAACAGCGCATCCAGCCTGCGCCAGGTATTGGCGCCGATGGCGGGGTGCGCCAGGAAGGCGAGTCCGCCGGCGGCATGAATCCAGCCGATGGCTTCCTCAACAGGGGTCATTGTTTTGGGCACGTGGGCCGGCCGATGCGGGTTGAGATACCGGTCGAAGGCCTGCTGCACCGTGCGCACAACCCCCATTTCATGCAGGGCGGCGGCGATGTGCATCCGGCCGATGCCGCCCGCTCCTGCCGGGCCCGCCACCTGGTGGAAATCGATGGCCAGGCCGCAGTCCTGCAACTTTGCGACAATGCGTTTGGCCCGGGTCCAGCGCGCCTCACGCTGCCCCGCCAATCCTTCGCACAGCACCGTGTTCGCCGGGTCGATGCCGAGACCGGCCACATGCACCTCGATGTGGTTGTACAAGGCGCTGATTTCGGTCCCCGGCAGGAAGCCGATCCCGTGGGCCGCACAGGCCGCGCGCGCCTCGGGAATGGCCGAAACGGCGTCGTGGTCGGTGATGGCAAGGGCTTTTATGCCCAGTTCCGCGGCACGCCGCACCACGTCCGCCGGTGCGTCAGCGCCATCGGAGTGGTTGGTGTGCAGGTGCAGGTCTACGAAATCCGCCATGATGCGCGCGGCCCGGGCCGCTTACTGGGCCGCTTCGGCACGCAGCTTTTTGGCGAGGCGGTCGAGGACACCATTGACGAAACGTGCAGCGTTTTCCGCACCGTACGCTTTTGCGACCTCGACCGCTTCGTTGATGGCGACTCCGTTCGGCACATCATCTTCATAGCGCATTTCATACAGGGCAATACGCATAACATTGCGCTCGATAGCGCCCACGCGCGCCAACGACCAGTTGGCCAGGGTCTCGCCAATCTCCGCATCGAGATCGGCCTGGTGCGCACACACGCCGCGGACAAGCCGCGTGGCATAGCGGCGGGCGCCCGGGCGCGTCGGGTTCTGCACCCAGAAGGGCTCGGCCACGTCGTTCCACTCATACCCCGTGAAAGACAGGCCATAGAGAAATTGGAGCGCCCGTTCGCGCGCGCGCCGGCGTGTTTGTGGGTCGAGCACGGCTAAATCTGCTCCAGCAGGTTGACCATTTCGATGGCGGACATGGCGGCATCGGCGCCTTTGTTGCCGGCTTTCGTGCCTGCCCGTTCGACCGCCTGCTCGATAGTGTCCGTGGTGAGCACACCGAACAACACCGGCACCGACGACTCGAGCGCGGTAATGCCAATGCCCTTGGCAGCCTCTGCGGCGACATAGTCGAAGTGGGGCGTGGCGCCGCGAATGACGCAACCGAGGGCGATGACCGCGTCGTATTTCTGCGCGGCGGCCATGCGTTTGGCTACCAGGGGCAGCTCGAACGCGCCGGGCGTCCACGCGATGGTCACATCCTCATCGGCCACACCATGACGGCGCAACGCATCGCGCGCTCCGCCCAGCAGCTTGCTGGTTATGAACTCATTGAACCGGGACACGCAAATGCCAAACTTACGGCCTGTGCCGTCGAAGTGGCCTTCGAGGATCGTGGGCATGGTCTCTAACTCCTGAATCCGCGCGTAAGCCGCCTACAACAGGTGGCCCATCTTCGCTTTCTTGGTTTCCAGATACTTACGGTTGTGATCGTTACAGGACACCAGGATAGATACGCGCCCGCTCACGGTGAGACCGTACCCCTCGATGCCCGCCCGCTTCACCGGGTTGTTGGTCAACAGCCGCATGCTGCGCACGCCGAGGTCGCGCAGGATTTGCGCGCCTATGCCGTACTCACGGGGGTCCGGATCGAACCCGAGGTGTACATTCGCCTCGACCGTATCCATCCCCCCATCCTGCAGCGCATAGGCCTTGAGTTTGTTGATCAGGCCGATACCGCGGCCCTCCTGCCGCATGTAGACCAGCACGCCGCAGCCTTCCTCATCGATCATGCGCAGCGCATGATGAAGCTGGGTGCCGCAGTCACACCGGAGCGAGCCCAGCACGTCGCCCGTGAAACACTCGGAGTGCACCCGTACCAACACATCCTCGGCCTGGGCCGGGTCGCCCTTCACCAACGCGAGGTGCTGATAATCGTCGACGTCCGTTTCGTAGGCGATGAGTTGGAACCTGCCGTACTTCGTGGGCAGTTCCGTTTCCACGGCGCGCCGGATGAGTTTCTCGTGGGCGCGCCGGTGCTTGATAAGCTGCTCGATCGAGCAAATCTTGATATCGTGGCGCTTCGAGAATACCTCGAGCTGGGGCATGCGCGCCATCGTGCCGTCTTCGTTCATGATCTCACAGATAACCGCGGCTTCACGGAGGCCGGCCATACGCATGAGGTCGATGCTGCCTTCCGTCTGTCCCGCACGCACGAGCACGCCGCCGTCGCGCGCCTGCAACGGGAATACGTGGCCCGGCCGCACCAAGTCCTCCGCACCCGATGCCGGGTCCGCCGCCACCTGGATGCTGTGGGCGCGGTCGTGGGCGCTAATCCCCGTGGTCACACCTTGCGCCGCCTCGAACGACACATGAAACGCGGTGTTGAAGGCCGAGGTGTTCTCGCTGGTCATGGGCGGCAAGTTGAGCTGCTTGATGCGCGCGGGGAGCATGGGCATGCAGATGAGCCCGCGGCCATGGGTCGCCATAAAATTGATGGCCTCCGGCGTCACCTTCTCCGCCGCCATGACGAGATCGCCCTCGTTCTCGCGGTCTTCGTCATCCACGAGGATAATCATTTTGCCATGACGCAAATCCTCGAGAATTTCCGGTATAGACGCCAACATACTTCGTACAACTTCCTGAATACGGGGCGGCGAACCGCTCCCGCGCTTATGCGAAACCGTGGCGGCTCAGGGTTTCCTGCGTGAGCCCGCCGCCGCGTGTTTCGTTGACGTAGTGATACACATGCTTGCCGAGCACATCCGCTTCCATATTCACCGGATCACCGATGCGCTTTGCGCTCAGGGTCGTTTCACCCAGCGTGGTGGGAATGATCGCCACGGCAAAGGCATCGCCCTGCGGATCGACCACCGTAAGGCTGATGCCGTCTATCGCAACGGAACCCTTGGGCACGAGGTACTTGGCCACATCGGCCGGCGCCCGGAATCGCCAGAGCTGGAACTTGCCCTGGTCCGTCACGCCGTCGATCTTGCCGATGCCGTCGACGTGGCCGAGCACCATATGCCCGCCGAAGCGATCGCCCAGGCGCATGGCGCGCTCGAGATTGACCGCGTGGCCCGGCTGCAAGCGCCCCAGCGTCGTGCGCGCCAAGGTTTCCGGCGACACCTGCGCGACAAAACTCCGATCGTTGAGTGCGGCCACGGTGAGGCAGGCGCCGTCCACCGCCACACTTTCGCCCAGCTCAAGGTCTTCGCGCACCGTACGTGCCATGATCTCCATGTCCGCACCCGAGCGCCGGGTGACCGCGCCGACCTCTTCGATGATTCCTGTAAACATAAGCTGGCTACTTCTTCACGTATGCCTCGACGAGCAAGTCTTCGCCCACCGTGCGTACCGTGAGGTTGTCAAGTTGTATCGCTTCGTCCATCGTGGCGAGGCCATCGCCCTCGACCGCGGTGATCGCTTCACGCCCGCCCACAATCTTCGGCGCGATAAAAAACCACACCTTGTCCACAATGCCCGCCTCGAAGGCCGAGGCGTGGGTCGTGCCACCGCCTTCGATGAGCAGGTGGGTTACGCCGCGCTCGCCAAGCGCCTGCGCCAAGGCCGCCATGTCGACGCCGCCCGGCCCCTGGGGCACGCGAATCACGTCGTCGGCCTCCGGGTATTCGCGTGTGGTGGTCGAGGCGATCCACGTCGGGGCGGTGCTCGCGGCATGAAATACGCGGCGCTCGCGGTCGAGGTATTCCTCGGCATCGAGGATGATCCGTACCGGATCGCGCACGTCATCGCCATTGAGCCGTGTCGTGAGACTCGGGTCGTCGAGCATGACCGTGCGGCTGCCCACGAGGATCGCATCCACCTCATTACGCAGGCGATGAACCAACGCCCGCGCCTCTTCGCCGGTAACCCAGCGGGAATGGCCGTTGCGCGTGGCGATTTTGCCATCGAGGGTCATGGCGCATTTCGCCAACACGAAAGGCCGCGTGGTGGTAATGTACTTCGCGAACACTTCGTTCAGGCGCCTGGCCTCGTGCTCGAGTAGCCCCACATCCACCCGGATCCCCGCATCGCGCAAACGGTCTATGCCCTGGCCGTGCACCTGCGGGTTCGGGTCTTTCATCGCCACCACGATGCGCTCCGGCTTCTGCGCCATGAGCATATCCACGCAAGGCGGCGTGCGCCCGTGGTGCGTGCATGGTTCGAGATTGAGGTAAAGCGTGGCGCCTGCGATATCGCCGCCAGCCGCTTCGATGGCCGCCACCTCCGCATGCGGACCGCCCGCGCGCTGGTGATAGCCCTCGCCGGCGATGGCGCCATCGCGTACGATCACACACCCCACCATCGGGTTTGGCGAGGTGCGGCCGCGGCCGCGTTCGGCGAGTTCCAGCGCCCGCCGCATATATTCCGTGTCGCGTGTCATGCTGCGTTATCCAAGGTACTGTAACAGATGCTTTCAGACTCTGTTCTTCTTGCGGCACGACACCGCCCCTGCACTCGAAAAGAAGAACGCCCGAAAGCCGCTTTGACCTTCGGGCGCAGATTCCGCCGGGGGTTGACTCACGTGCCGCATGCCCCGGGCACAATACCGGTGCCGCATGCCATGCGAACGTTTCAACCACAACCTTCTCCCATCCGGACTCTTACCGTCGGCTCCGGAATCACACCGGATCCTGCGCCAAGGCGCTCGCGGGCTTTCACCGCCGGCCGGGATTTTCACCCTGCCCCGAAGGTCGGGATTCATCGTATTTTAATTCCAGTTTACTGCATACCGCCCCGGCAGTCAAATCATTTCAAGGGCGCATACATCGTGACTCATGGAGACAGCGGGTGGGCCAGAACCACTCTCTGCGGTGATATCCGGGCACCCCATGAAGTATGAGAAACGGGAAACGGCAAACGGCTAAAGAATTACCGAAAAAGTAGTTTTCTGGCCGCATCCCGCGTTTAACCCCCGCTCCTGGTCGGAATGCTAAAACTGTGCGCACTGCTGTCCAATGGCCGTGGACAAGCGTGAACCCCAGGAAAAAACGGAATGCCTTCTTCCGCCCCGCCACATCCCATCATTCCCGGCCAGCGCAGAACCCGTCTTCCGTGCCCTCGCCGGCGCAAACCCGGTACCCGTCGATATTGAAAAACTGGATCAGGCGCAACAACTCGGAAAGGTTGATGGTCCAGTCCGGTCCACCCGACAGATAATCGCTGTCATGGGGGCAACAGTCCGTGTCGTCCCCGGCGCCGGGCAGGTAGCCGTCTTCCGTGGCGCCGGGTTGTGCACAGGTCAAACCGCCGGCGTTGAAGAACTGGATGACCCGCAGCAATTCCGCAAGGTTGATGCGGAAGTTCTCGTCCTGGTCTGCGGTGTGGTAGTCCGATTCGCATGGCGGATACGCCGTTCCCTCACCCTCACCCTCACCCTCACCCTCACCCTCACCCTCACCCTCACCCTCAC
>CAZMVU010000249.1:0-6291 GCA_964569295.1 uncultured Nitrospirales bacterium | reverse complement strand
ACAACTGGCACGAAGGAACCAAAACATCGGTAGTAGAAGAACTGCACCCAAAACTTACGAAAAGTGAAGCAATAGGGGGCTGTACTCACTTGTGTCAGTCCCGTTTTGCTTACCCGTACGTGTCATTGAAGAATCCAGAGCATCGGCAGCATCAGAACGGCATCCTTAAAATGCAGCCGGCCAAGTGCAGGTTTGCGGCGTCACTCAGTGGGTTATGGGCATTGTCCGAGCTGGTGGCCTTCCTCGGGATCGTGGTACTCCTTCTCCGCAACATGGATATAGAAATCCGGATCGTCCTGCTGGTACGTTTCCTCGAAGTCGCCGAAGGTGTGTATGTGCTGGAAGCCCACCTCGGTCAGCAGACGGCGCACGTAGTTCTTGCGCAGCGGAAACATGTTCAGGTGGTACACGCTGTTATCGACGAACGTGTAGCGGAATCGCGCCAGTCCTTCGTCAACATGTTCCGGTTCCGCCGAGACCGCCTCGCCGCAGTAGTAGTAGGTGTGCTTCGAGGAGAATCCATTGTCGAGCATGCCGTCGTAATTGCGCTGATCGAGGATGAGCACGCCATCGTGGTTCAGCGCGGCGTAGAACTCGGCCAGGGTCTTGCGCCGGTCGTGTTCGTGGAACAGGTGCGTGAATGAGTTGCCCAGGCACACCACCGCATCGAACTGGCCGTGAAGGTCGCGGTTGAGCCAGCGCCAGTCGGCATGCACCGTCTGCAAGATATGGTTGCGTTGGCGCGCATTCTCGAAAGCCTTGGCAAGCATGACGGGACTGCCGTCAACGCTGACCACATCAAAGCCGGCGTTCTTCAATTGCACCGAGTGGAAGCCCGTCCCTGTGGCGACGTCGAGCACTTTCTTACACCCGCGCTCCTTAAGGTGGCTGATGAAGAAATCGCCTTCGCCCTTGCTGCGGCGTTCCCAATCGATAAGTTCATCCCACTTCTCGACAAAGCCGTGGACGTATTCTTGGGTGTAGTTGTCACTCTCGCGTTTCTCGATTGGTTGGGTTCCGAAGTCTTGTTCTGTCTTCTCGATCATATGGATTCTCCCTTGGTTCTCGGGGTCTGCCACGTATGACGGCACAGCCGTGTGCATGCCAGCCCCCGCGCTTGTTCGCAAAAAAAACGATCTCGTTCCCTGGTAACTGCGTGACATTACCGTTCTTCGCCAGCGAAGAATGTGCTGCCGGGTTCTCACCGGGCGGCGCAGTGCACCTGAAACGGCCGTGGCGTCCGTTGTTTGCGTGCAAAGCGTGCACTCGTGCGCACGTTGCGAATATCATGGGGCGCACTGCCCATGAGCAGGAGGTACACCAACTCCTGCGGCGTGGTGCGTCTTCTGTACGGGTTTCGCCGCGGTGCGCCGCGCCGTCATGCGAAACGAGCACGAAAACGCGGAAAACTCATCGCTTGTGGGCATCAAGGGGACAGGATGTATGCCCTGCCGGCAATACGTGGTTCATTGCGCTGCTCCTTAAAGGAACATCTGCCACGGTCGACAGCTTGGGGATGTGCCGTATTACCGCTGTGCACTGTATATGAGCCTGCGCAACACCACCTCGACACCCTCGTACAAGCCAACACAAGGTGTGTGTGAATTATTTCACGCGGCGTAAAGAGCGCCCATGCACGCGGACACGTGACGGCGCTGGCAGCAGGACCGGTACGCGCGGAAATTAGGCGGGTGGCGACTGGTCTTCGCGGCCGTTGGCCTCGGGTGAGGGGGGTTCGGGGGGAGGCGCCTCGTCGCTGTTCTTGACCACATGCTGGAAGGAGCTGCCCGAGAGAATGTCTTTGCGCTGTTGGTGCGAGGGCGGGGGGGAATAGCGTTCTTGTTCGGGTTTCGTGGAAGCGGGTTCACCGGGCGTGATGGGGTGTGCGCGTAGCCACGCGAGAATTGGCTGGAAAACCTCCCTGTGGCTCTCACGGGCGAAAGGAATCTCGATATGGGCATAGTCGGCCGAGGCCCCCTCCGACTTGCCCAGGTAAATTGCGCGCTTGTCGTCGCTCGGAAGCCGCTCGAAAAATGTGCGCGCTTCGGCAAGGGGTACGAAGGGATCGTGCATCGCGAAAAAGGCGAGAAGCGGCACATGCAGCCTGGTCAAGCCGGCTTGCATGTCGAGCGCCCCGTTGCGCATATGCCATCCCCCTTCCCGGGCGGCAGCCACGAGTTCACCCATGACGCCCGGCTGAACGTTGTCCATCATATTGAAGAAGTGCCGGATCGTAATGTCGGGATGCAGGTTGGCCAGATTCACGGGCAGCAGCGGGCTGGTGATTCGCAAACGCAATTGAATGGGCAGCAGGGCGCGGATGCAAGCACAGCCAAAGTAGGGCATGCGGCGCAGCAGGGCGAGTGGACGCTCAACCGGCGGCAGCGTGACGTTCTCGAATCCCGGTGGCGATGCGATGGTGATCCCAGCGGCAATTTGTTCCTCGCCGTGTGCCAGGGCGTAGGCATAGAGCAGCATGCCGCCCATCGAGTGGCCGGCCCAGTGCAGGCGATCATAGCCGGTGACCCGGCGGATATGCGCGATTACGGACGGCAGGTCTTCGTCGAGGTGGTCTTCGAGCGAGACATCGAAATGGTTATGGCCGAAAGGGGGGCGGCTCGAGCGCGTGCCTCGCAGGTCAATGGCCCAGCAGTCGTAGCCTTTCTGCATGAGAAAGTCCACCAGGCTTTCCCCCTCGGGGCAGGTGAAGTTGTGGTGGTTGGCGCCCGCTCCGTGTACAAAGAGGATGGGTTCACCCACGTTGCGTCCTTTGCGGTAGCGGCACAAACGCAATTTCCACAGGTCACCGGTGGTGATGGTGGTAATTTCTTCGCAGCGCAGGGGTTCGGGATACAACGAAACCAAGGTGTTCCAGTAGAGCAACGATGCCACGGCAATTGCCGTGACCACGAGTAAGACGATGAGCAAACCTAACATGGTACTTCTGTTTTCCCGGTGCAGCGCGCTTCCCGCAACACTGCCCGTTGTTCGGGACGTGGGCCGGTTACTGCCTGTGCAGATGCGCGATGACTGCCCGGGCCAGTTTCTCGCTGAAGCCGGGCAGTGCCGCCAAGTCCTCCACGCCAGCCTCCCGTATTCTTGCAACTGAGCCGAGATGGTTCAAGAGCGTGCGCGCCCGTTCCGCCCCTACCCCGGGAATGTCCGTCAGTGTGGTGTTGATGGTCGCCTTCTTGCGCAGTTTCCGGTGGTAGGTTACGGCGAAGCGGTGTGCCTCATCGCGGATGCGTGCCAGAAATTGCACCACCGCCCCCGTCTGCTCGAGGACAATGGCGTTTTTTCGGCCGGGCACGAAAAACCGTTCCGGCGAGGCCCCGCCCGTATCCTGTGGCCGTGCCTTGGCGATACCCGCCAAGGGCATATCCTCGAGGCCGAGGTCTTTCATAACCGTCACTGCCACACCGAGCTGGCCCTTGCCGCCGTCGATCAGCACGAAGTCCGGCAAGTCGTTTTCTTCGACCGCCCTGGTATAGCGGCGCATGAGCACCTCGCGCATGCTCGCGAAGTCATCCTGTCCCTCGACGGCGCGCACGGAAAACCGGCGGTAGCGCTGTTTGTCTGGCACGCCATTGGAAAAAACGATCATCGAGCCCACGGTACGGGCGCCCTGGATTGTCGAAATATCGAAACACTCGATCCGCCGTGGTGGATGGGGAAGCCCCAGGGCCTGTTGGGTTTGCTCGACCACATCCTTGCGCGCTTTTTCCGCCAGTTGTTTTTCCTCGAAGCTGCGTTTGGCATTGCGCTGGGCGAGATCCACCAGCGCGCGTTTCTCACCCCGCTGCGGCCAATGCAAGTGTACGCGGGCGCCGCGCTGTTCCGTGAGCACTTCCGAGAGGGTGTCTGCCTCATCGAGTTCGACCGGTACCAGCACTTCCCGGGGAATGTTCGGCGCGTCGGCGTAGTACTGGAGGAGAAACGAGCCGAGCAGTTCATCCCGCGGCATTTCCGTGCGCTCGAAGGAGAAGTTGCGTCCGCCGGTCATCCGGCCCTTGCGGTAGAAGACTACCTGAATTTCCGTGAAACGCCCCTGCACATGGAGGCCGAACACATCCCGGTCCTCGGCGCCCGGCACGGCCACGGCCCGTTGGCGTTCGAAGGTCTGTTGGAGGGCGTATAGCCGGTCGCGCAACGCGGCCGCCGCCTCGAACGCAAGCGCCTCCGCGTGCCGTTGGATTTCCGCCTTCAGCCGTTTTTCCAGATCGCCGCTGCGGCCTTCGAGCGCCAGAATGGTCTGCTGCACCAGCTCGCCATACGCCTGTTCGCTCACATAGCCCACGCACGGCGCCACGCACCGGTTCATCTGATAGTAGAGGCACGGGCGCGTGCGGTTGTTGAGCACATGGTCCGAGCAGGTGCGCAGGGGGAACAGCCGCTGCATCTCACGCAAGGTCTGGCGCATGGCCTGCGTATCCGCGTATGGGCCGAAATAGCGGGCGCCGTCACGCTTATACCGCCGCACCGTGGTAAGGCGGGGGAACTTGCTCTTCGGATCGATGCGCAGGCTCAGAAAGGTCTTGTCATCGCGCAAGCGCACGTTATAGCGCGGCTTGTACTGCTTGATGAGGCTGTTCTCGAGCAGCAGCGCCTCTTTCTCCGTGGCGGTTACCAGCAGGTCCACATGCGCCACGCGCCGCATCAGAAACTTCACCGAGTAGCGCGAGTCCGTTTCGTAGATATAGCTGCGCAGGCGGGCGCGCAGATTTTTCGCCTTGCCCACGTAGACCACCTTGCCCGGGCTGTCCTTCATTACATAGCAACCAGGTCCCGTGCTCACCCGGGTGAGATCGAAGTTTTTGGCGAATTCCTCGGGCGTGGCGGCGGTGGCCACGTCGAATTCGATCCGCTGTGTGCGAATATCAGGGGCGGATATGGCGGCGCGGGTTTTGTCGGACATGGGTTCAATCTATCACAGCAACGCCGGCGCCGCGAATGGACTGTGCCTGCGGCACGGTGGTAAACTGCGTGTGGTTATCCAGAGGCTTTCTGGCGTTGTTCAGTGCTTTTACCGGTTATTACCTCGACACATCATGTAATTCTATGCAGGATCCCGCGCACAAACCGGCCCTCGAACCGGCGCCGAAGCTCGTTTCCTATGGCATCTTCATTGCAGGAAACCTCTTGCTCATTGCCACCCTGGTGCTCTTCATCGGGCTTGCCGACCTCAACCCCAAGCCGTACAGCCATGTGTGGAAGCTTGTGCTCGCCCACTTTTTCGGCGGCCGTGCCGCCAATTGTGCAGTCGGCCTCGATCCCAGCCTCGGTTTCAGCCGCTACTTCCTCCTCTTCCAGTGCGTCGTGACCGATATTATCATCATGCTGCTGGCCTATGGCCTCTTCGTGGGCAATTTTCACCGGCTTGCGAAGGTGCCTGTCGTGGGCCGATCACTTGCGGGCGCGCATACCCTGGCCCTTTCGCACCGGGATCGCGTGGCCAAATACGGCCCGCTCGGACTCATGGCATTCGTGGTCTTTCCACTCTGGAGCACTGGACCGCTTGTCGGCGCGGTGGTCGGCTTTATTATCGGCATGTCCACCTGGTTAACGTTCACCGTGGTCATCGCGGGCGACATCCTCGCTACGGCGGCGTGGATCTGGTTCTTTCATTTTCTCACCCGTTATAGCGAAGCCCTCGGACGCTTCATGTTGCTCACGATACTCTGTGTGGCGGTTGGTGCTACAGTCTACCGCCATGTCATGGACTGGTGGCGGCGGCGGCAGTTCAAAAAGCTGGAGAAGGCCATGGAGGCGCGCGAAGACGATGCCGCTGGCCACATCGCGGCATCCGGCGCGCAACGTCTCGCTACACACGATGCCCCCGGCGCCGCGCGCGTTGACGCGGCTGTGCCGCCGCAGGAACGGCCCGTTCTTCTTCCGGTCACCGACAGGAATCGGGCCAAGCCCCTGGCGCGCCTGCGCCATCACCTGCGCCAGCGGCGTCAAGACCGGCACGATGCGCGCAAACGCCGAAGTCAGCGCGGGCACCGTCCCCGGCGGTAATGCCCACGGCGAACGGGCTCGAACACATGGACTTATGCGAATTGTGACAGTTCTTTGGCCGTTCAGTCATGAGCCGTTTTCCATACTGCATAAGGACATGGTTATCGGCGCTGGCAGCGGTCTTGGCCTACGCGCTATCGCTATATGCCGCTTGGGCTGCGGTGGCAGGCTACCGGACTCCAAAGTTGGGCCAAGGGCAGGGCCATCGCGGCCGCACATTGGTGCCTTAGGCACTGACTCGTATAAAGAACAACAAGAAGTTATTCGGGCACC
>CAZMVU010000248.1:0-6334 GCA_964569295.1 uncultured Nitrospirales bacterium | reverse complement strand
ATTCGCGATGGACGACGAGCGGCTGAAAAACCCGGATGGCCGCCCGGATTACTTCGACGAAATGCTGGAGCGCATCCGCGATATTCGGGCCTCCGAGAAGCGCTTTTACCAGAAGGTGCGGGACTTGTTCGCCCTCAGCAGCGACTACGACAAGACAGACGAGGCCACGCGCCAGTTCTTCGCTACCGTGCAAAACCTTCTGATCTACGCCGTCACCCAAAAAACCGCCGCCGAACTCATCAGCGAGCGGGCCGATAGTGATGATCCGCACTTCGGACTCCTGCATTGGGAAGGCGCCAAAGTGCGCAAGCAGGACATCCTGATCGCCAAGAACTATCTGAGCGAAGACGAGATCGACACGCTGAACCGCCTGGTGGTGATTTTTCTGGAAACGGCAGAACTGCGCGCCAAGAACCGCCAGGAGACTCGCATGCGCTTCTGGAAGGAGAATGTCGACCAGATCATCACGTCCAACGGATTCCCCCTGCTGGCGCACGCGGGCTCCGTCAGCCACAAGCAAATGGAGCAACAAACCAACGCGCTCTACCTGAAATACGACCGGCAGCGCAAGGATCAGGAAGCCCGGGAAGCCGACCAACAGGACGATGCCGAACTGAAAGCCCTTGAAGCGAAGATCAAGAAACGAAAACAATGAGCCGGGACAGGAATAAGCCACGGCCGAGAACCACCAGAAACAACTCGGCAGAATCCTCTGTAACCCCGCCTGCCGCACCCCCTTCCGACAAAGAAGACATGGCGCCCCGAGCTGGACTCGAACCAGCATTGTCCGCTTAGGAGGCGGAAGTTCTATCCCTTGAACTATCGGGGCGTTGGTGGATGTGATAGCGTTTTGGGGCGCGTTTTGTCAAGAATTCACATGGCGGCCTTCTGGCGGTGGTTGCCTTGGGTTATGCGCTTCCTCTTGATCTTCGCAGTGTAATCATATAGAACAGATGGCAAGGAAAGATACGCAGAGGGGGATGTCCATGAAGTGGAATTTGACGCCTTTTGTGCTGGTGGTTGGCTTCGCGGTGGTGGTTGCCGCGATGAGCATGACGCTTATCCATAACCAGATGTCGGATCAATGGCTGTACCTGCCGCTGGTAGCGGTTTTCGTGGCGGCGTTTCTGCATCCGCGGTGGGTATATCTGACCATGTTGGGGGCGCTGTTCATTGCGGCGTACCAAACAAACAAGGGCCTTGGTGGGGACATGGCTGAAGTGAGCCGGGTCTTGACTGTGTCGTCTTTCGTTGTGGTCGTGTGCAGTGAATTTCTGGGGTATCTTGGGCGTGAGCGCCGCAATACGCTCGCCGCGTTGGAGGCGGAGCGCCGTTTCTTGAATGGGGTGCAGGAAACCACGCACGACGGCATGCGCGTGTTTTCGCCGGATGGCGCCTTGTTGTGGCGCAACCGCATTGCGTCGCGGCATCTCACGGGGGCGCTGGCGGAGACCCCGCTTCGTGCGCCGGGCCAGGAGTCGGACCCGCTGGCCGAGGTGGTGCGGACCAACAAGTCCCGTGTGTTCGAAACGGTGGTGGAAGAGGGGCCTGCGGCGGGCAGCACGGTGTGGGTGCGGTTGTTTCCGATGCGGGAGGAGAACCACCAGCTCTATGCGGTTCTCGAAAACAGCCTTGATATTACGGAGCGCAAACAGGCGGAGGAAGCACTTGCCGCCAGCGAAGCGCGGTATCGCGATCTTGTCGATTGTTCGCCCGATATCGTGTGGCGGTTGGATACGGAAGGGCGCATCGTCTTTATCAGTCCGGTGGTTCATGCCATGATGGGTTATGAGGTGGAGGAGGTGCTGGGGCGCACGCTCAGCTTTATTGTTGCCAGTGAAAGCCTTGAGCCTGCCTGGGAGGCCTTCTCCGAGGCATTGCAGTACGCGGATGGGGCGCGCAGCCAGATGCTCGTGCTGTCTTTCCGGCGCAAAGATGGGCGGGTGTTTCCGGTGGAAGTGCGCTACACGAGCATGGTGGATGAAGCGGGGGTCGTGACCGAAATTCAGGGTACCAGCCGCGACGTCACCGAACGCGAGCGCATCCAGCGTGCGGTCGAACGCTCGGAGGAGATGAACCGCGCGCTGCTCAACGCCACGACTGACATGGTGCTGCTCATTGACAGGTGGGGAAGCATCCTCACGGCGAATGAGAACCTTGCGCGCGCGTTCAACCGAAGCGCGGCGCAATTGCGCAATATGGAACTCTTTCCGCTCATGCCGGCGAGGACGGCCGTGGCCGTGCGCGAACGCCTTGCTATGGTTGCCGATAGCAAAGAGACGGCGTGCATGGAAGAGGAGCTTATGGGCTTTCGCCTCGCTATCAACATTGAACCGGTTATGGGCGCGAGCCGGGAGGTGACCCGTTTTGCCTTGTACATGCGCGATGTCACCGCGCAGCGCGCCACAGAGGATGCGTTGAACGAAAGCGAGCGAACGTTCATGCGAATCTTCCATGCCTCCTCGGACGCGGCCGTGCTGCTCGATACGGCGGGTCGCACCGTCGACTGCAACGCCGCCGCCCTGCGCTTGCTGGGCATCGAAAGCCATGAGCAGGTTCTCGGCAAGCGCCCCTCGGCCTTTGCCCCGCCCAGGCAACCCGATGGCAGCGACTCGCTGGAGATGGCCGCGAACAACCTGCGCATTGCGCTTCGCGAGGGATCACGCCAGTTTGACTGGGTGCACTTGCGCAGGGATGGGAGCACCTTCCAGGCGTCTGTCGCGCTGACGACACTGCCCTTCCAAGGCCGCCGCCTGGTTCACTGCGTGTTCCGGGATATCGATGCGGAGCGGCGCGCGGAGGAAGAGCGGATGCGTCTGGCCACGGCCATCGAGCAGGCGGCGGAGTCGGTGCTGATTACCGATGCCGCTGGCGTCATCCGCTATGTGAACCCCGCTTTCACGCAGCAGACCGGCTATACAGCGGAGGAGGCGATCGGGTGCACGCCGCGCATGCTTCGCAGCGACCGCCACACGGAAGCGTTCTACCGGGAGCTTTGGGAGACCATCACGCGGGGCAGCACGTGGCAGGGGCGTTTCGTCAACCGCCGGAAGAATGGCGATCTCTTTTACGAAGACGCCACGATCTCCCCCGTGCGCGGAGAGGCCGGGGAGATCGTCAATTATGTCGCTCTCAAGCGCGATGTTACGAACGAGGTCCTTCTCGAGCGGCAATTGCGCCAGGGTCAGAAGATGCAGGCTATCGGCACACTGGCGGGCGGCATCGCGCACGATTTCAACAACCTGCTGTCGCTGGTCGTGGGCCATGCGGAAGTCGGCCTCGACCGGTTGCCGGAAGACCATCCCACCCTGGAGAATCTGCACAGCATCCTGAAAGCCGCTGGCCGCGCCTCGGATCTGGTATCGCAGATTCTCACCTTCAGCCGCCAGGAAGACCAGGAGTACGCACCGGTCCAGATCGACCTTATCGTGAAGGAGGCGCTGAAGTTCCTGCGCGCCGCGTTACCGGCGAACATCGCCATCTATAGCAACATGGAGGCCAATACGGGGTATGTGCTGGCGGATGCCACCCGGATTCATCAGGTAATCATGAATCTGTGCACGAATGCCTTTTATGCCATGCGCGAGTGCGGCGGCTCGCTGACTGTGAAGCTCGAGGTGCTGCAAATCGAGCCCCCGTTCTATGTCGATGTCGGGATGCTAGAGGCCGGCGAGTATGTGCACCTTGCCGTCGCCGACACGGGCGCCGGGATAGCCCCTGATATTCTGCCGCGCATCTTCGAGCCGTTCTATACGACCAAGGCCGTTGGCGACGGCACGGGGCTCGGTCTTGCTGTGGTCCACGGTATTGTCGAAAGTATGGGCGGCGCCGTGCAGGTCGACAGCACCGTTGGCGCCGGTACCACCATCCACGTTTACTTTCCCCGCCTGGGCATCGTTGGCGCGGTTTCTGCCGCTGAAACATACACACCCAGCGGCGGCTGCGAACGGGTTCTCGTGGTTGATGACGACAACGATGTGGCCCAGGTCATTGCCATGAACCTGCAAATTCGCGGCTATGAAGTCGCCACCTGCGACAACGCGCAGCAGGCGCTCGCGTATTTTACCCAAGGCGAACAACCCTTCGATCTCGTCGTCACCGATTACCTCATGCCCATGACCGACGGCATCCAGTTCGCGAAGGCACTACACGAAAAACACCCCAGGCTCCCCCTTGTGCTCATCAGCGGCTACGCTGGCCGGGCCCATGAGGATCCGGATTTGCAGGATGAAATACACCAGTTCGTTCCCAAGCCCATTGTCACCGAGACCCTGTGCCGGGCCATCCGAGACGCCCTTGATGAAGCGGGGCCAGCGAACGCGGAAATCAGTCCCCCATCACCGTGACCACGATCCGGCGGTTGCGCGGTTTCACGTCGCACTCGAGGTGAAATACCTGCTGCCATGTGCCCAGCACCAGCCGCCCCTCGCTGACCGGCACGGTGAGTCCCGGGCCCATGAGCGTGGCTTGCAGGTGCGAGTGGCCGTTGCCGTCGTGCCAGGCCTGCTCGTGGCCGTAATGCCGCCCAGGCGGCAGTAGCCGGCTCAATTCCCGCGGCAGGTCCGCTTCCAGCCCCGGCTCGAACTCGATACACCCGACACAGGCTGTGCTGCCCACATTGAACACATGCACCAGCCCGGCCGTTACGCCCGACCGCGCCACAATCGCGCAAATCGCGTCTGTGATGTCATGCATTTCCCCGCTTTCTTGCGTTGTCAATGATAGAGATTCCTGAAAAGTCATGCGCCAAGTCTCCCGTCAGCCAGCAATTTCATCTCATGGCGCTTATGATGGCACAGGCCCGGCGGTCCGCGCGAGCGATGGCGTCCGGCGGCATGTGTTACGATAAAACAGGCAAGAAGAACAAGAACAAGAGGCACTGGACAACTCGAGCGGACAATCACGATGGCCAATACAACATCACTTAAAAAGCTTTTGTACGAAAACACTATTGCTGCGGATCCGGCCCTGGTGCGGCAGGAAACGGACAAGGCGGTGCGCTGTCTCGCCTGCGGTCACCGGTGTCTTATCCGCGAGGGCAAGGCGGGTGTGTGCCGTGTGCGCTTCAACCGGGATGGCGAGTTGCGCGTGCCCGGCAATTACGTTGCCGGATTGCAGGCCGACCCTATCGAGAAGAAGCCGTTCTTCCATGCTTTCCCCGGGCGCGATGCCCTGTCTTTCGGCATGCTCGGCTGTGACCTGCACTGTTCCTACTGCCAGAACTGGGTGACCAGCCAGGCCCTGCGCGACGATCAGGCCGTGGCCATGCCGCGCTTTGTGCAGGCGGCGGACATGGTCGACTTCGCGGTGAAAGAGCATATCCCCGTAATCGTGAGCACCTACAACGAACCGCTCATTACCGCGGACTGGGCGGGCGAGGTGTTCAAGCGCGCCCACGCCGAGGGCATTGCGTGCGGTTTCGTGAGCAACGGCAACGCCACGCCCGAGGTCCTGGACTACCTGCGCCCCTTTACTCAGCTCTATAAGGTCGATCTGAAAAGTTTTCGCGACAAGGAATATCGCAAACTCGGCTGCAAGCTCGATACTGTGCTCGACAGTATCCGCCGTCTCAAGCAGATGGACTACTGGGTCGAGCTGGTAACCCTCGTCGTCCCGGATCTCAACGACAGCGACGAGGAACTGCGCGACATGGCGGCCTTCATCGCGGAGGTATCGCCGGCAATCCCCTGGCACGTCACGGCCTTCCGCCCCGACTATAAGATGGACGGCGGGCGGCGCACCACCACAGATGACCTCGAGCGCGCCTACAACGCCGGCAAAGAGGCGGGCCTCCAGTTTGTCTACCCCGGCAACCTCGCCGGTATGGTGGGCGATCGGGAGAACACGCACTGCCCCGAATGTGGCCACACGGTCATCGAGCGGAATGGTTTCCTTGTCGCCGCCAACCACATGCGGGACGGCAAATGCCCGGAATGCGGCCATGCCATCCCCGGCGTATGGGAAGCCCATCCACCCCCACGCAGCGAAGGCAGCGGCTTTCCCAGGCCCGTGCGGATATAGCGCACCTCGAACTGTTTGGCGCAAGGCGGCGCGCTCCCTTCGCCAATCTGCCCTGCGCCAGCCATCCCGTTGGCGCCACTTCGGAGTGCGGCGGTAATCCGCCAAAGGCAGACAAGGCCACTGCTCTTGCGCACATGCGCTGGGGGCCGGAGAGATTCACCCCGCGAAGACCGTGCCATCATTATCTTGCTGATAATCCGAGACCGGGGCACCCGATGAAGTATGGCAAACGGCCCCCAGCAAGCGGCTAAAGAATCTGTAACTCTTTAGCCGTTTGCCGTGGTGCGGCGCACACCTTTCGGCAATCGGTCCC
>CAZMVU010000247.1:0-6371 GCA_964569295.1 uncultured Nitrospirales bacterium | reverse complement strand
TTTTGCTTCACTTTTTCACCAACAGCACGGTAGTACAAAAACTGCACCCTCTTTTTTCTCGGCCGTCTAAAGCCCTGCGGTCGTAGCCCTGGTGGACCTGCTCTGTTCCAGAAGAGCAGGTCCACCCGAGGCCCTGCACGAGAAACTACTAGCGCTAGACCGTCACCTTTGCGCGCTCGACAATGCGCTTGGCGTCTACGCCCGGGGGCAGGGTGCCGTAGGCGTGGCCTTTGTCGCCGCCGAGACGGGAAGCGCAGAATGCATCGGCCACGAAATCCGGCGCGCGCTGCACAAGCAACGCGCCCTGCAGCACCAGCGCCAGGCGCTCGATGATCCGCCGGGCACGCATCTGCAACGCATCCAAATTCACGAACTCCGCTTTCACGCTGTCGATGTACGCGTCGAGCCGCTTGTCCGCCCCGCGGGCCTTCTCGACCTCGGCGAGCAGCGCCGGGATAGTCTCGGGGTCGCGGTCCATGGCGCGCAGCATATCGAGGCTGATGACATTGCCCGAGCCTTCCCAGATACTGTTGACCGGCCCTTCGCGGAACAGACGCGGCAGCGGGGTTTCTTCGACATAGCCCATGCCGCCGAGACACTCCATGCATTCATAGATCAGGTCGGGTGCGCGCTTGGTGATCCAGTATTTGGCCACGGGCGTCGCGAGGCGCACCAGGTATGCGGAGCCGGGGTTCTCCATCTGGTCGTCATAACATTGGGCAAGGCGCATCATGAGCGCCGTGGCGGCCTCCTGTTCGATGGCCAGGTCGGCCAGCACGTTTTGCATGAGCGGCTGGTCGGTGAGCGTGGCGCCGAAGGCCTCGCGGCCGCTAGTGTAGTGAAGTGCCTGTACAAGCGCCTGGCGCATGATGGCCGCGGTGCCAATGGAACAGTCGAGCCGCGTGTGATGTATCATCTGCACGATGTTCCGCACGCCGTGGCCTTCGTCACCCACCATGATGCCCCAGGTGTCCAGCAACTCGATTTCGGAGGACGCATTCGCCTTGTTCCCGACCTTGTCCTTCAACCGGAGGATGAAGAACCGGTTCTTCGTGCCGTCCGGCAGGAAGCGCGGTACGAGGAAGCATGACAGGCCATTGTCCGTGTAGGCGGTCATGAGAAACGCATCGCTCATGGGCGCCGAACAGAACCATTTGTGGCCCGTGAGCAGATACTCCTGCCCGGGTCCCTCGGCGCCGATGGGCACGGCACGGGTCGAGTTCGCGCGCACATCCGATCCGCCCTGCTTTTCCGTGAGCGCCATGCCCATGGTGCAGCCGGTCTTCTGCTCGGCAGGGATGAAACGCGGGTCGTATTTGGTCGAGGTCACCCGCGGCTCCCACACGGCGGCCACCTCCGGTTGCAGCCGGAGCGCCGGCACCACCGCGAAGGTCATCGTGATCGGACATCCGACCCCCGACTCGATCTGGGAGAGCATGTAGTGCGTGGCGGCGCGGGCCACATGCGCGCCCGGCTTCGGCGTATTCCAGGGCAGGGCGTGCATTTCCGCGGCCACGCCCGTCGCGAACATCTCATGATACGCCGGGTGATACTTCACCTGGTCCACGCGCTTTCCAAATCGATCATGGGTTTCCAGTTCCGGCAACACCCGGTTCGCGATCTCCCCCTTCTCGAAGTACTCGGGCGTACCCACCTTCTCTCCGAACGCAGCGAGCCGCTCATGGGCCCACTCCGCCCTTCCCTGTATCACCCCTTCCTTGAGCGCCGCGTCGGATTCGAACAGGTTGTATCTGTTCAGCGCAGTAGGTTGGTTGATGACTTCATGGGTTTGGTAGATATCACGTTCGGTATCGATGGCCATAACACAGTTCTCCTTGCTGGGATGGAGCGCCACATTCTTCCGTTCTTCTGGCCTTTGCTGGCTGCTTTGTAGTATAAAGCATAATCCGTAATTTTGCGATCCATGCGCATGGCCATGCCGTGCAGGGAGGGAAACGATGAAGAACCATAGACAAGACGCGCGGGCGCTCAGCCGCCGGGGATTCCTCAAGCGCACAGCCGCACTTTCCGCAGGCGCCATGGCGTTCCCCTGCATTGTGCCGGCCTCCGCCCTGGGCCGCGAAGGGCGCGTGGCGCCGAGTGAGCGCATCACGCTGGGCTTCATCGGCATCGGGAAGATGGCAAAGGGACACCTTGGCGGGTTCCTCGGGAATGACGGAGTGCAGGTGCTCGCCATCGCGGACGTCGAGCGCGGCCGCCGCGAGAGCCAGGCCCAACGGGCCAACGACTACTACGCTGAGCGCGAGGACCGCGCCGGCTACAAGAGCTGCGAAGCAAACAACGACTACCGCGACCTGTGCGCACGCACCGACATCGACGCGGTCGTCATCGCCACGCCGAACCACTGGCACGCACTGAACGCGGTTGAGGCGGCCCGCAACGGCAAAGACATCTACCTCGAGAAGCCGCTGGCGCGCACTATCGGCGAAGGACAGGCTATCCAGCGGGCTGTCCACCGCTATGGCCGCATCCTCCAGGTGGGCAGCCAGCAGCGCAGCGACTCCGCCTTCCGCTTTGCCTGCGAACTCGTGCGCAACGGCCGCATCGGTAAGATACACACCGTGCATGTGAACGTCGGCGGACCGCCGGAGGAAGACTACCTGCCCGAGGAAACGGTGCCCGAAGGCCTGGACTGGGACTTCTGGCTCGGCCCCGTGCCGTGGCGCCCCTACAACAGCACCTTCGCACCGCCTGAGTCCTTCGATGGCTGGCCGCGCTGGCGGTACTACCGCGACTATGCCGGCGGCGGCATGACCGACTTCGGTGCCCACCACTACGACATCGCCCAGTGGGGGCTGGGTATGGACGGCACCGGCCCCGTCGAGGTGCAATACGAGAAAGGCAAGCCGATCACGTACGTCTACGCCAACGGCATTGTCATGCACCATGGCGGCGGCAAGCCGGGCTCGGCGGTCGAGTGGATTGGAGAGGAGGGGCGGGTGCGTGTGAATCGCGGCCAGTACCTCGAGACGGAGCCCGGCCACCTCAAGCACGAAACCATCGGGCCCGAGGAAACGCATCTGTACCAGAGCGACAACCATCAGAAGAATTGGATCGAAGCTATCCGCACCCGCAAGAACCCCATCTGCACCGTGGACATCGGCCACCACACGGCCAACGTCTGCCACATCGGCAACATCGCCTACTGGCTCGAACGCTCACTCACGTGGGATCCGGACAACGAGGTGTTCGCCGGCGATGAGGAAGCCAACCGCCTCATCCACCGCCCCATGCGCGCGCCGTGGCAGGTATAAGCAACAGAAGGAACGACTCTTTTATGAAGCTCATGCACATAACCCTCGCAATTCTGCTGCTGGCAGCGGGCGCCGCCCTGGCGCAGGACGCCGACACCGAACCCGAGCCGGTCGAAAACCTCGACGAGGCCTTCGAAACGGTACGCACGTACGATTTTGGCGACAGCGGCGCGGCGCAGGAATTCATTATCGACGCAATAAACGCGCGCCATGGCGATAGCGACGCGCGCGCCGATATTGCCGCGCGGCTGGCGGATCTCCTCGCCGATGACACCACGTATGCCTGCAAACGTTTCGCCTGCCAACAGCTTTATGTGGCTGGCACCGAAGCCGAAGTGCCAAGACTCGCGCCCTTGCTCACCGATCCGGACCTTGCCCATCTCGCGCGCTATGCGCTGCAAGTTATCCCCGGCGGCGAGGCGGAAAAGGCGCTCATACACGCCCTGGACAAAACACAGGACGCGCTCAAGGTGGGCCTTATCAACTCGCTGCGCAAACGCAACAGCGTGGCGGCGGTCCCGGCCATCGCAGAGGCATTGCAGGATGACACGGCCGCTGTGCGCAAGGCCGCCGCGTATGCCCTTGGCAGTATCGGCACGCTGGATGCCGCCCGCGCGCTGGGATCGGTCGCCTTAGAGGCGGACGACCCGCTGCACCAAAGCTATACCGATGCGTTTCTGCGGGCGGCGGACAACCTCGCCGAGGACGAGGCGGCGAAAGCGCTGGCCATGTACAAAGCGGTGTACACGCGTGCGGAAGCGAAGGCGCTGCGCATGGCCGCGCTCGAGGGCTGGGCAAATAGCGCACCGGCGGAAGTGCTGCAGACGCTCGTCGACCACATCGTCTCGGACGACTTCGAGTGGGTTGTGCAGGCAATGAAATACGTGCGCACCCTCGAGGCCGAAGGCGCCACGCAGGCGTTTGTGGACGTGCTCGAGCGGCCCAATCTGGCGGACCACACCCGCGCGCTGCTCATCCAGGCGCTGGGGGACCGCGGCGATGCCGCCGCGCTGCCGGCGGTTACCAAAGCGCTCGACAGCCCGGACGACGCGGTGCGCATGGCCGCACTCGAAGGACTCGCTGTTTTCGGCGATGCCTCTTCGGCGCCTTTACTGGCAAAGGTGGCCGCCAAGAGCAAGGGCGGAGACCGCCTCACCGCGCGGCGCAGCCTCGAGCGGCTGCCGGGGGCCGGCGTCAATGACGCGATAATGGCGGCCGTGCCCGATGCGCCGCCTGCCGTGCGCCAGGAATTGTTGCGTGCATTGGGCGCGCGGGGGGTCACAGAGGCCGTGCCCCTCCTGCTCGAACAGGCCAGGTCCGGCGATGCCGATATGCAAAGGACCGCCCTCGAGGCCGTGGCCGCGGCAGGCGGCGCCGGCGACCTGCCGGCGGTAATCGACTTGCTGCCCACGATCGAAAGCGACCGGGTGCGCACGGTGGCACAGCGGACACTGGCGGCCCTGGCCCAAAAGTCGGACAAACGCGAGGGACGCGCCCAACCGCTCATCAAGGCTATGAATAGCGCCGGCAATGCCGACACACGCATTACCCTCTTGCGCACCCTGGGCGAAATCGCTGATCCGGCCGCATTGCGGCCCCTGCGCACGGCTCTCACGGACAACAACGCGCAGATACGCCAGGCCGCCGTTGCCGCTCTCGCCGCCTGGCCCGACGCCACCCCTATGGAAACCCTGGTGACCGTGGCGGAGGAAGATGAGAACAAGACCGTCCGCTCGCAGGCGCTTACCGGCTATGTGCGTATGCTGCGGGAAGATGCCGGCGAAAAACCCGCAAGGGAGGCGGTGGCCGCCTACCAGCACGCCATGGAGCTTGCCGAAAGCGCGCGCGACAAACGCCAGATTCTCGCCGGGCTTTCCGACATACCCGACACGGCGGCGCTCGAAGCGGTGAAGCAGTACCTCGATGACGAAAGCCTGCGCGATGAGGCGGCGGTCGCTGCGGAGCGCATCCGCAGTTCCTTCTACAACTTCAGCGCATCCGCCAACAGCGAGGAGGCTTCCAAGGCAATGGACAAAGACATCGGCACCCGCTGGACATCCGGCTCGCCGATGAAGGGTGGTGAGTGGTTCCGCATCGACATGACGGAGCCGGCGCTAATCAACGGCCTCGTACTCGATGTGTCGCGCTCGAGTAAGGACTACCCCCGCAACTACAAGGTCTACGTGTACGATGACCCGAACGAGCCAGGAGAGCCGGTAGCACAAGGGGAAGGTCAAAGCCCGATTACGGCGATCAAGTTCGAGCCCATGCGCGCACGCTACATCAAAATTGAACAGACCGGCAAGGCCAGCGACGGCTATTTCTGGTCCATCGACGAGATGCGCATTCTCGTTCCATAACCAGGCGCCTTTTGGGGTTGGATAAGACCCCGGACAGCAAGCCCCACGTAGAAACTCTACGTGGGGCTTTTTTGAGAAATTGCAGGAACGGACCACGTTACTTTGCGCTTCTGGCCCTTGGTTCCGGGCTTGGGGACCGCGGGGTTTGGGGCGCAGGGGGCGTCCGGTCAGGCGCTCGAAGACAGGCCGCGTTGCGCCAGCGAGACATGGTCGAAGTTCAATGCGCAAACGGCGGGCATGCCGTCTTCCACTGTCAGGATCAACTCGGTCGTGAGTCCACGTATGGTTCGCGTTGCCGGGACAACGATAATCTCATTGAGCGCGTCAATGACATCATCCCGGGTAAGTATAAGCACAGGGCGCCGCTTATCCGGCGGTTTGAAGAAATACCACCGAATTTCGCCGCGTGTCACTCGAATTCCTCCCAGCCTTCTGAATCCCATACAAGCGGGTCTTCATCGGAAGCAAATTCTTCGTCGCGTGTTGGTGCAGCAGTGTAGGCGGCAGCGTCTTCGGCAGGGCTTTGTTGCGTAATCAAGCGCAATAACCGAAGCCGTTCCTGCGGCCCAAGCGTGGCAATGAGTGCCAGGATATCGTCTGCTGTCAGTCGTTTTGCCATGGCTGGATTCTATCGCAAATCCCCACCACTGACAAAACACGGTGGAAGGTTAGTGCCATAGGACTGACTCGTATAAAGAACAACAAGAAGTTATTCGGGCACCTTGTGTAAGCTCTA
>CAZMVU010000246.1:0-6439 GCA_964569295.1 uncultured Nitrospirales bacterium | reverse complement strand
GACATTGCCGCGCAGGCGGGAATCCAGAGCGGGACTGATTAAGCTGTACTAGGACATCTTAATTGCGCCAGATCCTGTCGAAAGATGGGGGTAACTTCACGCAGCCTGCTCAAGTCCGTTTTCGCACCGGCGGTTCAAATCGCCGCCATGGGCTGTGCTGTGTGTCACACGCGGAACATCTCGTGGGTGCCCACGTTTTTGATGCTGTCGAGGCGTGGGACAGAGTAGGTGCCCATGTGCATCTGGTCGAAGGTGCTGATGTCGGTGCATACCTCGCGCGCTTTTTCGAGTGAGATAATCCCCTCCTTGTACAGACGGTGGATATACTTTTCGAAGATGAACGAGTGTGTGACCGCCTGCTGCATGCCAATGCGGATTACTTCCGTGTTGCCCACCTTGATGCCATCCGAGATGGGCTTGATATCCTTGAACAACAGCTCGAGCACGGGTACGCGTCCACCGCCGATCTTGGGTATGAGGCGCTGGCAGATGACGCATTGCAGTGAATCGTGCAACTGGAGCTTTACCAGGTCGCGCTCGATGGGATCGAAGAAACTCACGATCCGGTTAATTACCTCGCTGGCGGTGTTTGAGTGCAGGGTGCTGATGACCAGGTGGCCCGTGGCGGCGGCGTTGATAGCGGCTCGGATGGTGTCCGGGTCCCGCATTTCTCCGATGAAGATGACATCAGGGTCGTGGCGCAATGCCCCGGTGACGGCTTCGTAGAAGGTGCCTACATCGGTGCCGAGACTCCGCTGGGAAAGGATGGCTTTCTTGTTGTGGTGCACATACTCGATGGGATTCTCGATGGTGAGGATGTGCAGCGACTTGTGTGTGTTGATCCAGTCGATAAGGGCGGCGGCCGTGGTGGACTTACCGCTGCCGGTCATGCCGGTCACCAGCACGAGGCCCCGCTGCAGGCCCGCCAGTTGTTCCATGGTTGCCCGGGGGATGTTGAGATCCTCGAAAGAGGGGATGTCCTCCGGGAGAAAACGCAACGTGCAGTGCGGTGCACCGGATTTGATAAACGCGGATATGCGTGCGTAGCCGGCCCCGATCTGATGAAAGTTGAAGCTCGTTTGTTTTTGTGCCTCGAACTCATCCCAATGCTCTTCCGGGGCGAGCTCTTGGATAAGTGTGCGAATCTGCTGGGCCGACAGCGTGCCCATCAGTTCCGAGCGGTGCGCTTCGTTGTCGACCCGGAACACCGGGGATGTGCCCGGCGCGAGATGCACGTCGCTCGCGCGGTACTGCAGCATGGCTTGGAAAAGCATCCCGACGCTGATCCGGTCGACGCGGTACTGATCGCCCGACACGCGCCACACCTCGGGCAGGCTCATGTGCGTGGACAGCTCATCGATGGCTGCGAGCATTTCGTTGGTCACGGGGGTGCCTGGCGGAGGAATATGCAGGGTGAGTCCACCCTCCCGCTTCTCGAGACTGCACGCATCGCCCAGCTTCTCCGCACATTCCTGCAATGCCTGCAGCCGCCGGCTGCCTCCCTTCACCTGTATGGAGAATTCGTCGAACGCGCCCTCGAATTCGGGGCGGCGCGCATCCACGACAATCCCGTTGCCTGCTGCCCGGATCTCTCGCGGCGTACCTTCGTTCTCCTGGAGTTGCACCAGCACCTTGTTGATAACGTCACGCAGACTGCGCTGATGTCCGACGCCAAGCACGTACTGCATACACACACCCTCGTTTGCCGGAAGCGCCGGCGTGCGTTGCCCCGTCTGTCAGCCCCGCCTGTGAACGTTAAACCGGTCAGCCGCCGCATATTCCAACACCGGCCTGGAAGGCGGCTGCCGTGCTGCGCACAAAGGGCGATAGGCCGTGACAGGACCCTCTTCTCGTTCATGCCTGATGCTCAGTATACGCAGCGAACCGCGGTGCGTCAAAGCGGGTACGTGCAATACGCATTCTTGGCAACATTCGCCGAAATAGCATCCGAGCCGGGCTGCCGGTTGACATGAAAGTGCGCGCTTTGCTACGCTTTGCACTCCCTCGACCCGATCACACCTACCAGGTGGCGGGCCCCCTCGCGTACGCCGCCCGGGTTTTGGAATGCCCCCCGGCCGGCAGGGGAGCGTAACGCGCGGTGAGCGCGGCCTGCTGGGCCGCTAGGCTTCCATCCGCGCGAATTGCGGCCGGAAAACGGGCGCACAGATGTGCACGACGCGTACCGCGTGCTGGTGCACAGGCCATGGCTGCGCCAGCGGCTCTTGCCGGGCAGACTTCGCGGTGTTTCGGGCTGCGCTTGGGTTATATGGAACAGGTGCATTCGCTAAGGGCCGCCGCGAACAAGGGCGGCACCCATCCGAAGGCCGCCGCGTGCGGCCTTACGGGGCATAAGAGGTCTTATCACACGTGCCGGGCACACGGGAATCCTGTGATGCGTCCGGACACGGCAGCTTTGGGAGCGGGTGTGCCTGCCTGTTGGCGGGTGCGCCATGACAATGCAGGACCGGGCTCTGGTCTGCGCCTTTCGGCGTGGCCGGGCATAGTCCTTGCCAGGGGAATCGCGATTATGCCAAGAATTCTGGTTTTGGACGGTATCAGCGAGCAGGCAGTGAATGTTTTCAAACAGGCCGGTTATGAGGTTGATGTGAAGCCGGCGCAGAAGCCGCCCGAGCTTGCGGCCATCATCGGCGATTATGAGGCCATGGTCGTCCGCAGCGGCACGAAAGTGACCGCCGAGGCGCTCGAACAGGCCACGCAGCTGAAAGTTATCGGCCGCGCGGGCGTAGGCACGGACAATATCGACAAGGCGGTGGCCACGGAAAAGGGCGTTGTGGTCATGAACACGCCTGGCGGCAATACGATCTCGACGTGCGAGCATGCTTTTGCGTTGCTCTTGTCGCTGTGCCGCAATATTCCCCGGGCGCACGCCAGCATGGAAGCCGGCCGCTGGGACCGTAAGCTGTTCATGGGCTCGGAGTTGCGCGGGAAGACGCTCGGGGTTGTCGGTGTGGGGCGCATCGGCGGCGAGGTGGTGAAGCGCGCCAAGGCCTTCGAGATGAAGGTGCTCGCGTTCGACCCGCTCCTCACCCAGCTCAAGGCCGAGGCGCTCGGGGTCAAGCTGGTCAGCTTCGACGATCTGCTTGGTCAGGCGGATTTCATATCGATACACGCGCCCAAGTCGGACAAGACGACGAACATGATTCGCGCGGAGCACATGCGCCGCATGAAGCCCACTTGCCGTATCATCAATTGTGCGCGCGGCGGCATCGTGAACGAAGCCGACCTCGCCGAAGCGCTGAAAGAGGGAATCATTGGGGGGGCCGCGCTCGACGTATACACATCCGAACCGTTCGAGAACAACCCGTTCATCGGCCTCGACAACGTCATTATGACCCCGCACCTGGCCGCTTCGACCGGTGAGGCGCAGCTCAGTGTGGCAGTGGATGTGGCGCGGCAGGTGGTGGATTTCCTTGAGACCGGCGCCATTGTGAACGCGGTCAACGTGCCCAGCCTCGACAGCGAAACACGCAAGCAATTGCAGCCGTTGCTCGAACTTGCCGAGCAACTCGGCAAATTCCTGAGCCTCTACACAGAGGGCGTGCCAGACACCATCGACATCGAGTATGTGGGGGATCTGGGCATATCGGATACGTATCCGCTCACGGCCGCGGTAATCGCCGGGTATCTCTCGCCGATGGTCGAGAGCGTGAACATGGTGAGCGCCCCGTCCATGTTGAAGGCGCGCGGCATCAATTCGAGCGAGAAGCGCAGTGCGCGCGATACCGACTACGCATTCGAGATCGGGGTCTCTGTTACCACGAGCGAGGGGGGGCACTCGGTACATGGCACCCTCTTCTCCGAGGATCCGATCATCACGAGCATCGACCGTATGCGGATAGACACAAAACTCGAAGGCGTCATGGTGCTGTGCGAGAATGAAGACGTCCCGCTCATGATTGGCCGGATTACCACGCTTATTGGCGAGGCGGGAGTGAATATTGCCAACCTGGTGCTCGGCCGCGACAAGCGCGGTGGCCGGGCGCTTACGGTACTCAATGTGGACCAGCAGGTCGACGCAGAAACCCTTGATGCCATTCGCAACATCCGCCATGTCCTGGGTGTGCGTGCATTAGACCTGACGTAACCCAGCGGCGCCGCCGTCATATGAAAGGGAAAGGCTATGGCCATGGCTACCAGTTTTCGCCACATCAAGGTGCCCGAAGGCGACCGGATTACGATGGAGGAGGGGGCTGTCAAAACGCCGGATGTGCCCATTATCGGCTTTATCGAGGGCGACGGCATCGGGCCGGACATCTGGCGGGCGTCGCAGCCGGTGTTCGATGCGGCGGTGCGGCATTGCTACGGCAATAAGCGCCGTATAGCGTGGATGGAGGTGTTCGCCGGCGAAAAGGCGAATGGGCTGTACAACGACTATCTGCCCGAGGAAACCCTTGACGCCATTCGCCACTATCACGTGGCCCTCAAGGGGCCCCTTACCACGCCTATAGGCGGCGGTTTCCGCAGCCTCAATGTCTCCTTGCGCCAGAAACTGGACCTGTTCGCCTGCGTGCGCCCGGTGCGCCATTTCGAGGGGGTGCCGAGCCCCGTGATTACCCCCGGTAATGTGGACATGGTCATCTTCCGCGAAAATACGGAGGACGTCTACGCAGGCCTTGAATTGTCCGAGGGCTCGCCGGAAGCGCAAAAGCTTATCGACTTCTGTGAGCGCGAACTCGGCTGGTACATCCGGCCGGATTCCGGCCTTGGCCTCAAGCCAATCAGCAGGACCTGTTCGAAGCGGCTCGTGCGTGCCGCCATCAACTATGCGGTCAAACATGGCCGCAAGTCCGTGACCTTTGTGCACAAAGGAAATATCATGAAGTACACTGAGGGCGCCTTCCGCAAGTGGGGCTACGAGGTCGTGCGTGAGGAGTTCGCGGACGTGGCGGTGGCTTGGGAAGATTGCGGCGGCGATCCGGGGGGGCGGATTCTGGTGAAGGATGCCATCGCGGATATCTTCTTGCAGCAGATACTCACGCGTCCCCGTGAGTTTGATGTGGTGGCGACCATGAACCTGAACGGGGACTACGCGAGCGATGCCCTCGCGGCGCAGGTGGGGGGGATCGGTATTGCTCCGGGCGCCAACATCAACTATGAAACCGGCACGGCCATTTTCGAGGCGACCCACGGCACCGCCCCGAAATACGCGAACCAAGACAAAGTGAACCCGTGCAGTGTGTTGCTTTCCGGCGTGATGATGCTGGATTATCTCGGTTGGTGTGAGGCGGCCGACGCGGTCAATCAGGCACTCACCCGCACGTTCGCCTCGAAGACAGTTACCTATGATTTTGCCCGGCTCATGGAGGGCGCCACAAAAGTGACGTGCAGCGAGTTTGGCCGGGCGGTCATCGATAATCTATGATGGGTTGCGGCGCGGGCCGGTGAACCGGCTGCGTGCATGGTATGAGGGTGTGGCTGTATGGGGGGCCCACAATGGACAAAATGGATGGTGAGCGCGGCGCGGTTTCCGTGCCGCCCGGCTCAGACGAATTCGAGGAACGCCTGCTTCAGCTTTTTCGCTATGCACAGATCGGGCGGTGTGTAAACGGCGTCACCCACGAGATCAATAATTTTCTCGGTGCGGTCATGGCATATGGCGAACTGGTGGCCCTGGATGAGAACATCTCCGATGAATCGCGCCGTATGTTGGGCCAGATTATCGAGGGAGTTCGGCGGTCGGCGCATATGCTCAGTGTGTTCACGGGCATTGCGCGCCGTGATAAGTCCTCCGAAGGTCTGGTCGATGTGGGCAACCTCATCGAGCATGTGGTCACGTTGCACGTCTATAGTATCAAGCAACAGCGGGTCTCGGTCGAGCGGTCGTTGGCGCCGGATTTGCCGAGTATCAGAGGCGACGCGACAAAGCTCGAACTGGTGCTGCATTACCTCTTTCTCAATGCCCTGCAGAATGTCGCGGATGTGGAGCGTGCCGTGGTGCATATCGCCGCTTGTCAGGAGGGGGAAAGGGTGCGGCTTACCGTGCGGGACTCGGGTCCGACGGCATCCGAGGCCATCCGGGAGTCCATATTCGAACCGTTTGTCACGACCATGGACGGGCCGCACCTGGGCCTGGGTCTGCCTACCGCGCGCAAACTTCTCGCCCGGAACAAAGGTTCTCTTACCTATGATCCGGCGGAAGGCTTTGTCGTGACGGTTCCCGTCTGTCCGCCCGCAGAAACGCCACCGGAACCTCCTGGATAAGCCCCGTCGCTTCACGTATACATGACCGGTGTAGGCTTCACCGCCACCAGCCAGCCCTGTGATAGCGAATACCAGTCGTGCGATGGGGATAGCCATGGTGTTGGCGCCACTTTGGACTGCGGGGGCTTGCCACCGCTATTGCGCGCGTGGGCTCGAATGCACGCATTTGTCCAAGGCGGGAGAGCAACCGTACACAGTCGCCAGCGGTGTCCTTGAA
>CAZMVU010000245.1:0-6488 GCA_964569295.1 uncultured Nitrospirales bacterium | reverse complement strand
TGCCCGAATAACTTCTTGTTGTTCTTTATACGAGTCAGTGCCTAAGGCACTAACGAGTTGCACAAAAGCAGAAAGCTATTGGCTGTTCATGGCGGTTTGGTGACAACGCAGGTTCATGACGGCCGGCGGTTTGCGTGCCTGTTCTTCTCGTTGGGCGGTCTCCGTGCGGCGAGCACGCCTGCCACAGCGATGGACACAACGATGTAGAGGGTGTACAGCGGCAACAAGACCCAGTTTTTATGCTGCAATTCGCCTGGCACACTGACCAGATAGCCGGCCACTACAATGAGCGCCAGCACAGCCAGCGGGATCCAACCGGGCATGAGTGCGCCGCTGTGAAGGCTGCGCTCATCGTTCAAGAACATGCGCGTACGGACGAACCACAGCGTGAACGCCGCTTCCACCGCGAACAGGCACCCCAGGGTGATCAAGACCCGCACCCCTGCCGGCCATTCGAGGCCATGCAGGTTAATGAAGCCCGCATAGGCATTGGTTACGGTGATGGTCACCGCAAGGGAGACAACGACCGCGACCGGCCATATGCGCTCGTTCCAGGTCACGCGGTGCGGCGGCGCATCGGGTACGGGCCGGTTGAACAAATAGAACGCCAGTCCGAAGGCCAAACCGCCGCCGCCGCCGATGCTCATTTCCCAGAACTTCCAGAAGGGCAGGTCCCAGCTGGAACCCCGTGCCGCATGCCACAGGCCGCCAACCGAGAACGGAATAGCGAAACCCAGGCCCATAAGCAACATCATGCCTGCGGCGCGGCGGTCTTTCCGCACGAGTTCCGCCACAAGAAAACCGAGGTAGGCGCCCACATGCGGCGCGATGTTGCGAATGCTGCCGACCGCACGGATACAGGTGGCGTTGTCGGGGTTCTGGTAGATGCCCTCGCCGTAGAACGGCAGAAACCAGTGCGGAAACACGCGCACAATGATTCCAGCGAGCACGGCGCCCGCAACACCGCCGAGAATGCGGCCGCCCCAGGCCATGAGATTCGCCCGCTTGTCCGGTGCACACCAGCCCATGAACACGCCCGTTACCCCGCCCCAGTGCAGACCGCAGAAGAACATCATCGCCAGGCCGGTCCAGGGCGCGATGGAGCGGACACCGTCGGGATAGTCGAGGTAGAACTCGCCGCGAATCCACGCGCTGTATACACCATAACCGGTCAGGCCGCCTGCGGCGATCCCGAGCGTGATCGCGGCAATCATAGCGCCCATGCCATGGGGCCGTTGCCGGCCCGCGCCACCAAGACGTGAGAATCCGTGCCACAGCATGGCCCATCCGAGCCCTGCGAGGGTACCGCCCATCGCGCCCCCGTAGCCGCCCGTGCCGCGAATCGCCCAGAAGAACGCGCCCATCAGGGCGAAGATAACCGCTATCAGTACAAAGTCGAGGCCGCGGTATCCGCCCGCTGGCGTGTGTGTGTCGTTGCCCATGTTTCTCTTCCCGAGTTTGGGGCTTGTGCGTTTGTCCGGGCGCATCGCCGGAGACCTTGCGCACAAAGCCGCTGCTGCGTTTCTATCTATCCATCGTTACGTCATGCGCCCGCCGCGACCTCCTTGTAGAGGGCATAATAGCGGCGGGCCGCAGTGTCCCACGTGAAATCCTGGGCGCGCGCACGCCCCCGAGAACGCAAGTCATCGGCGTAGGCGGCGTCTTCAAGCACCTTGTGGCAGGCTGCCGTCATGCCGGCGTGGTCCTCGGGCTTGTGCGTGGCTGCGGCATCGCCCGCCACCTCGGCAAGGGCGCCGCCGTTCGAACACACGACGGGTGTGCCGCAGGCCATGGCCTCGAGCACGGGCAGGCCAAAGCCTTCGAACTGGGACGGCCACAGCAATACATCGGCCGCATTGTAGGCGCACACGAGTTGGTCTTCATCGAGACCGGTCAGATGCACGAGGGCATCGCCGAGACCGAGCACGCCCACGAGCGCGCGCTGTGCATCGGAGAAACGGCCGCCCACCTTCAGCAGGCACAGCGTGTCTCCCAAGGTTCGCCGGAGCCCGGCGGCGATGTGCAGGAGTGCGTCGATTCGTTTGTAGGGTGCGCACGAGCCCACGTGCAAGACGACCCATTTGCCTGTAAGATCATGGCGCAAGCGAAAATCCGCAAGCATCGGGTCGCCAGCGGGCAGGGGGTGCATGGCCTGGTCAATGCCGTTGTAAATGACCGCAACGGGTGCCGGCAGTTCGTCCAGTTGTTCCAGCAGACAGTGCCGGGTAAACTGGGATACACAGGCAATCCGCCCGGCCCGCGCCAGATTCGCCAGGGTGCGCCTGTAGAACCACCACCCCAGCCGCCCGGAAAAGGCATGGGCGGGGTTGTCATGGAGCAGGAAGGGCATCATGTCGTGCACCGTCACCACCGTGCGCCCACACTTCCCGGGGGGAATGCCCAGCGCGTAGTCGTTGTCCACCAGGTGCAGCACATCCCATGGCCGCGTGCATTGCCGAAGCGGATGCAGCACGCGCTTGTGCAGCTTCACGCGGGGACCGTGCAAAAGCCGGGTTCCCGTGCGCGGCATGGCCGAATCATCCAGCACGGCCGTGTCGTCCGGCGCGAGGTAAGGGGCCAGATGGGCGTGGAGCGTTCTCGCCACCCGCCCCATACTGTAGCGCCCCTCGGCGGGGACATATCCCGCGATTCGAATCCGCATGGGTTGGCCTCATTTCCGTGTAGGCGCGAAGTATAGCAGGGCCATGCGTTGCCGCGGCAACCCCGCATTTTGACACGCTGACGGCGGCCGCCTATACTCGACCACATGGGCTGTCCGGGAAGCCCGCGTACACCCCTTGCATATTGTGCGCTACCCCGGGTTGCTTCACGAAGGATAGACTATGCACAAAAGGCTCTGGCGCCTGGTCTTGGCGTCCGTGTGCCTGGCCGTGCTTATTCCCGGCTGCACAGCCGAGGAGAAGCCGGAACCACCATCCAGGCAAACCGCTTCGACACCGGCGGCCCTGCCAGAAAATGCGGGCCGTCCCAACGTGGTGTTTCTGCTGCTCGACACGCTGCGCGCAGACCGGGTGCATGGGCGGCGGAACGGGCACGCCATCATGCCCGGCCTGGCGGCGCTGGCGGAAGAAAGCTGGGAGTTCAAGAACTGCGTGAGCCAGGCCACCTGGACCAAGCCCGCGATGACCACCATATTCACCAGCCTCTATCCGCAGGTGCATCGTGTGCAGTTCGGTCTTCAGAGGCGCATGCTCGAGGAGCAAGCGATGGTGGTGGATGTGGTGCCCGAGGAATTCACGCTGTTCTCGGAGTGGCTCCAGGAAGCCGGTTATGCGACAGGCGCCGTGCAGCGGAACTCGCATATGAAAGCTGCGTACGGGTTCGCCCAGGGCTTTGACGAATACTTGTACCAAGCTGGGGCGGATGCGGAACATCTCACCGACGAAGCCCTCGCCATGGCACAAAGACTGGAAGCGCCCTATTTCCTGTATGTGCATTATATGGATGTCCACGGCCCTTATGAGGTGGCTGAGCCCTATTTTTCCCAGTTCGGCGAGGCGCCGCCGCTTACGCCGGAAGAGCAGGCGTGGTTCGATAACCCGGACCTGCGCCGCGATCAAGCCATCGACGGGTTCAAATTTTTTGCGGGGCTGAGCGATACACGTGAATATCCGCCGCTCTCGGACAACGTGCGCCACCACATTATGCAGCGCTACGACAGCGAGTGCCGCTACCTCGACCTGCACATCGAGCGGCTCATTGCCAGCATCGTGGAGAAACACCCGAACACGATTTTCATTGTGATGGCGGACCACGGCGAAGAATTCTGGGAACACGGCTGGTTCGGCCATGGCACCACCGTTTACCACGAGGTTGCCCACGTACCGTTTATCCTGCAGGCTCCCGGCAAGTCGCCGCGCGCCATAGACACCCTTGTGCGGTGCATCGACCTGGCACCCACCCTGGCGGAGCTGCTGGGCATCGCGCCGTTGGCGCAATGGCAGGGCCGCAGCCTCGTGCCTATCGCGCACGGCGCCGACACCACCGAAGCGCCGGCCCTCACAAACACCCGTTCCTCCCTGCCGGAACTCGGCATTGACAAAGCGGCCTACACCACCGGCCACGAGAAACTCATCATCCACCGGGATGACGAACGTATGGAACTGTTCGATCTGGCCGCTGATCCGACCGAACAGGAAAACCGCGCCCCCACACAGACGGAAGCTGTCGCGCGTTACCGGGCGGCGTTTACCTCGTTTCTGGAAAACGCCCTGGCACATCCCGCCGCCAACGTCCCCACCGAACGCATGCTGCTGGACGACGAAACCCGGGAGCAACTGGAAGCCCTCGGCTACTTCGGCGGGATTGATGACGACTAGGCCGGCGGTAAACAGCTTCTGCCGCTATGAACCCGCCCTGCGCGTATCGCGTGTAGTTGTGGCGTATGGCCGCACCCGCACGCTGGAGAGCCAGACCGATGATGTGTAAAAGACTCTGCGCCGGCTGCCCTATGCTATCGCCAGAAAAGGTGACGCCGTTGTCGTGGATAATGCTCGCCGTTGCGCTGGGGATGCTGTTTGGCAGTGCGGGCTGTGAACCGTCGCAGGAGTCCGCGCCACAACACGGTAGCGATGCGGCACCCCGCCGGGTAATCTGGGTTGTGGTGGATTCGTTGCGGGCGGACCACCTGGGTTACGCGGGCTATGGACGGGACACAAGCCCCTGGCTTGACGAACTGGCTGAACAAAGCGTGGTTTTCGAGCGCGCCATTGCCCCGTCAAACGTGACCCGGCGGTCGGTCGGGGCCTACATGAGCGGCATGCCCTACTCGCTGCTTCACACGGACCCGGACGCCGACGGGCTGCCGCGTGCTGCCACCAGCGTGGCCGAGGCGTTTCAGGCGGCGGGCTTCCGCACGGTGGGTTGCACCACAAACTACTTCTTACGGCCTGAAGAAGGGCATAACCAGGGCTTTGACGAATACCACACGCTCTATGCACAATCGCAGCCCTATGGCACCTTTGGCGAAATCGTGCGCCAATTCAAGGAGGCATACGAGCCGAGCGGCGGCCGGGAGTTTATCTATGTGCATACCATGGACGTGCACCATCCGTATACGCCGCCCATTCCCTATGCCTGGGAATTCACCACCGACTACGATCGCGATGTGGTCCACTTCGGCAATATCTACACCCACAGCGGCAAGCCGGTGGTGGGTAATCTCCCCTATTATGCCGAGAACAACATACCCCTGACAGAAGCGGATCTGGCGCAGCTCATCGGCCTTTACGACGGCACGATACGTTATACCGATGCCATGCTCCCGAAGCTGTTGGCGTCTCTCGGGTATGACCCGGCGGCGGACATGCTCGTCATTACCTCAGACCATGGCGAGCAATTCTTCGAGCGCGGTTTTTGGCGGCACGGTGCTTCGCTCATGCCGGAGGAGATCGTGGTGCCGTTGCTCATCCGGTTCGACGGGTTCCCGGCACGCCGCCTGACGCAGCCCGTAAGCCTGCTCGATATATTTCCCACATTCTGCGAGATCTTTGGTCTCGAGCGGCCGGAGGGCCTCACCGGCAAAAGCGTGCTCCCGCTGTTGCGTGGTGAAGCTATGGCGCCGCACGACGTGTACACCGAAACGCCCGACGGTACCGGCCCGGCTGCAGGTATCGTGGGAGATGACATGCTCTACTGGATCTATGCGGACACGCACTTTCTCCGGCCACAGGCAGCCTGGCCCTTTGCCGAAGGCCTGTTCGACCTGGCCGCCGATCCCGGCTGCCAGAAAAACCTGGTGGATATCGAACCCGATTCCGCCGCGCGCTACAACGAGCGGCTCCGCGCGTTGAACCCGCGTTGGGCATCTTTTACGCGTGATGTGTTGGACGCGCCCGCGCAGATTGCGCGCGGACCGAATATGTTCACAACGGATTGGCCGCCGCCGGTATCGGCGCCCGCGGCGGGCGTGCGTGGCGCCGATGAAGGCGCGGTGACCGTGGCTTTGCCCGAGGCGCGCGCGTCCGTAAGCGCGTCCCTGGAAAAGGCCGGCACCCCCCACCTGCTCACCTTGCGCTATCAGCTCAAGTCGGGTGTGGTGGATGTGGCCTTTGTCGACACGGAACAGCAGGAAACGCTTTGGTCCTATGTGCTGCGCAAGCCCACCAACGGATGGGCGACCGTGACCCGCCGCGTTACGCCGCCGGGCAAGACGGTCTCGCTCACCATGTCCCTTCGCGAACCGGGCGTTTTTACGTTGGACGCGCCTTCTCTGCACGCGCTCGACGTACCGCAGATTGCCCTGCCCAGTGTGGGCGCCTACGAACTCGATAGTGCACCGGACCGCGAATGGACCGCCGAAGAGGCCGCGCGCCTCGAGGCTCTGGGTTATCTCGATGGCGATTAGGCCTCTGTGGCGAGGCGCCGCGCCACGCAGTAGTCGCTTAAATATCCTAGTTATTTAGCCGTTTGCCGTACTTCATGGGGCTCCCCGGTATCGGCGCAGGGAGCGGTTCTGGCCCACCCGC
>CAZMVU010000244.1:0-6521 GCA_964569295.1 uncultured Nitrospirales bacterium | reverse complement strand
CCAACGAGTTGGCCACTGCCCAGGAAGACAAGGAGCGCCTCGCCAACGAGTTGGCCACTGCCCAGGAAGTGTGTGATACCCTCACGCAGGAAGTGGAAACGTTACGGGCCGCTGTGGAGGCCGCTGAAACCGCGCCCCGGGAAGAGGCTGAAGATGCCGCAGAACTTGCCGAACAGGTGCAGTGCCTCTACGACGAGATAGACGAGGTCGCCCAGGCCCACGCCCGCGAACGCCTTGTCTGGGAAGAGAGCCGCGCTAACCTCGAGGCCGAACTTGCGGCCGCACGGGACGAAATAGCCCGGGTAACAAGCGTGCATCAGCGCGAGAAAGAGACCTGGCGCCAGACGAAGCGCGCCCTTGCCGAGCGGCTGCGCCGCATCTTGGGTGACGCGAGCGGGCCTGTGCAGGACAACGATACCATGGCGACCGGCCTGCGCGGCCTGCACGATGAAATCGCGCACAATGAGCCGGAACTTACCGAAATAAAGCAACTCGGCATGTCTATTCAGCAGGAACTCGACCTTACCCGCCGGGAACTCGCCCGGCTCAAGGACTTCTTTGTTTCGATAGAAAACCGTTGGTCCTCGCAGGCCACCTCGCGCGAGTGAGCATAATTTCGGGACATGCTACGAATAAACGCGGCCGTCGGTCCGTTTGGCGCCATGGGAAGCAACTTGTTGCGTAGTTTGTCCCCCAAAGTACGAGGAGTTTCCATGGGGTACGAAAGGGATCTCGAACGGGCCGTCGCCGCGGCGAAAGAAGCCGGCGCAAAACTGGCTACCCTCAGCGAACAACCCAAACAGGTTCTGAGCGAAATCGGCCGCGATATCAAGCTGCAGGCGGACCGCGACGCCGAGGCCATCATTCTCGACATGCTTGCGGACAGCGGCTACCCGGTGCTGGCGGAAGAAAGCGGCGAACATGGCGATGTGCAGAACACAAACGCCCTGGTGTGGGTGGTAGACCCGCTCGACGGCACCTTGAATTTTTCCCGCGGCATCCCCCTGTGCTGCACGTCAATCGCGTTGTGTCGCGGCTTCCAACCGCTCCTGGGCGTAATCTACGACTTCAACCGGGACGAGCTGTTCACCGCCATCACCGGCGAAGGCGCCTGGCGCAACGGCGCGCCCATGCAGGTCTCCGGCATTACGGACAAAGCCCGGGCCATCCTCACCTCGGGATTCCCCACCGCCGGGGCCTATGGCGACGACGCCCTGGCGAAGTTCGTGCGGCATGTGCAACAGTACAAAAAGCTGCGTCTCCTCGGCTCCGCCGCGCTCATGTTGGCCTACGTCGCCGCCGGGCGCTACGAAGCCTACGGCGAAGAGGACATCATGTGGTGGGACGTGGCGGCGGGCGCCGCGCTCGTGCGGGAAGCCGGCGGGTATGTGTCCATCGAGCCATCGGCGAGCACACCCTGGGCATTGCGCATCCGCGCGGCATCGCACCCCGCCCTGTGGGAGTAGCGTATTTCGCGCCCAGACTGCGAATAAAGGCCGCTTTTGGTCGTGGCAAACTGCCATATAGACGGTGGCAATTCGCGGTCTGTTTGCGAGATTAGGGAAATCAACCATGCTTGAAACCCTCGACCTTGATGCGGCGCTCTCGAAAAAAGCGTACAAAGAGGCGCAGGACACGCTCGATATCGTCCTCCCAGAGCTTCAGCGCAAGCTGCATGCGGCGGCGGTGCCGGCCGTAGTCGTGTTCGAGGGGTGGGACGCGGCGGGCAAGGGCACGGTGCTGGGGCGTTTGTTGCAGCCGCTGGATCCACGCGGTTACAACGTGCATACCATCGGCCCGCCAACGCCCGAAGAGCAGCTCTACCCGCCCATGCACCGCTTCTGGAACAAATTGCCCGCCCACGGGACCATTGGCATTTTCGACCGGAGCTGGTACCGGCAAGTGCTGGACGACGTGGTGTTCGGCAAGCGCAAGGGTGCTGAGCTGCAGGAAGCCTACGCGCGTATGCGCGTGTTCGAGCGGCAGCTCGCGGATGACGGCGTGGTGCTGGTGAAGTTTTTCCTGCACATCAGCAAGAAAGAGCAGGCCAAGCGTTTCAAGAAACTGCAATCCGACCCGGCCTATGCCTGGCGCGTGGGGGGCTCGGAAAAGAAGCAGCACAAAGCCTACGACAAGTTCTACCAGGCGGTCGAGGAAATGCTGCGCGAGACCTCGACGCCCTTTGCGCCCTGGACCCTGGTCCCCGCCACCGATGAACGCTTTGGCTCCTTGAAGGTCGCGGAGACCCTCGCCGCCGCCTTCGAGCATGCCGCCGCACTCAGCCCGGGCGAATCGGCCGAGGCGCCGCCGCCCGCCACCCGGCGCACGAGCCCGCTCGAGCGGGTGGACCTGTCTCTCAGCATCGACAAGGACGACTACGACAAGGAACTGAAGCAACTTCAGGAGGAGTTGCGCCGCCTGCAACACCTGTGTTACCTGGCGCGGAAACCAGTGGCCATGGTGTTCGAAGGGTGGGATGCCGGCGGCAAGGGCGGCAACATCCGGCGGCTCACGCGCGAGCTCGATCCCCGCGGCTACGAGGTGATCCCAGTGGCGGCGCCCGCGGGCGACGAAAAGACCCATCACTACCTCTGGCGTTTCTGGCGCGATGTGCCCAAGGCCGGGCACTTCGCCATCTTCGACCGGAGCTGGTACGGGCGGGTGCTTGTCGAGCGGGTCGAGGGTTTTGCGTCGCCTGCCGAATGGTACCGTGCGTACCGCGAGGTCAACGAGTTCGAGGCCGAGCTCGTCGAGGCGGGCTGCGCGCTGTTCAAGTTCTGGATTCACATCTCGCCTGAGGAACAACTGCAGCGCTTCGAAGCGCGCCAGAACAACCCTGCCAAACAATGGAAGATCACCGAGGAAGACTGGCGCAACCGCGAGAAATGGGACCTCTACTACGAGGCCGTTTCCGACATGATTGAGCGCACAAGCACGGTACGTGCTCCGTGGACCATCGTCGAGGGCGATGACAAGCGCTATGCCCGCTTGAAAACCCTGCGCACGGTGACCGAGCGGCTGCAGGAAGTGCTGGAGTAGGCCCGCCTTTGCCGTCTCTTGCCCACGTTGGCGGCCGGACATCCGGTGACCGTGTCCCTTAAGTTTGCGCCGCGCGCTGCCGATAAGTCCCAGTGCGAGGCCAAGACACGGAGGTCAAGGCAAGACAGACACGGAGGTCGGGGCCGCAACCCAGCGGTCAAACTTCGCAAGCGTGTTTTTGTCCTATACACCCGGACGGGAAATCGACACCGCTCATAGCATTGTCCCATGAGCCAACGCCACGGCAATACGCATTGCCTTGGCGTTGGCTTTTTTTGCGGGGTTTGCATTCCGCGGTTCTTGTAAAGATTTTTCTTGCCTCGGTAGTCTGTCTGTGCTATGTTCTGTGTGACGCTCGATGGTTGCGTGTGCAGGGGAAAACATCGTGATCCGGACATTTTACGCGGCGCACAGCCACATACGTGTAGCGATTCTCGCGGCCATGCTGGCCGGCGTAGTGGCGGCATGCGCCCGCCATGAAGAACCCATCGCACGGCCCGCCACGGCGCTGCGCCCCGCAGTGGTGCGTCCTTCCCGCTGGCCTATCGAGTCGCTGCCGGTGATTACCTCGGAGTTTGGCGAAAGCCGTGCCGGCGGCCGCGTACACAAGGGGCTTGACCTGGCAGCGCCGACCGGCACCCCCGTACACGCCACCGCCGACGGCGAGGTCGTGTTTGCCGGCTGGAAATCGGGGTACGGCCACACGGTGATCCTCCGCCATTCTCCGACAATCGAGACGCTCTACGCGCACCTCGATCGCATTCTTGTGGCGGTGGGGGCGCCCGTGCGCCAGCGCGTGCGCATTGGTTTGGTGGGCGCCTCGGGTAACGCTACCGGCCCGCACCTGCACTACGAAGTGCGCATGCGCGGCGTGGCGGTCGAGCCGCGCCATTACCTCCCCGTGTACACGGCCGAGAAATAAACCGGGGGCCGCGAACGTTAAGCATGCTGAACGGGGGACAGCCCAAGCTGTTCAACAGGTGAAGGGCAGGCGCTCTTTACCCGGGGCACCGGGCACGCATCCAGCGGCGAGGCTGGCGCTTGCCCCCCCATATTGACTGCTTCTTCGCGGACGCTATCCCCCAGCCTGGGACCGTGTATCCACACCGGGAGAGATATCCAATGCGCACACGAAGCGTGGGTTTCACGCTCATCGAACTGCTGGTGGTGATTGCCATCATCGGCATACTGGCCGCCATGCTGGTGCCGGCCCTAGGCCGCGCACGGGAGGCGGCACGGCGCGCCAGCTGCCAGAATAACCTGAAGCAGATGGGACTCACCTTCAAGCTATACGCCGGCGAGGACCCGGGCGAAAAGTTTCCGCCTATCCGCAGCACGTACTGTAACGGCGAACCGGTATATTGGGACCAGATGGCCGACATGGAACGGGTGTTTCCCGATTATCTGAGCGATTTCGATGTGCTGGTGTGCCCGAGCACGCTCGAGGTGGGGCTTGCGCAAGCTACTTGGGACAGCCGCCCGAACAACAGCCCCGCCGGCATGCGCGACTATACTGAGGAACGCAATGGCGCCGTACTCACGGGCGACGGCGTGGTGCAGCCGTGTGAGATCACCGGCGCCGTGCCGTACTCGTATATCGGTTGGGCACTGCCGGAAGCACTGAACCAGGACATGGTCATGATGGGCGGCCCCATGACGCCGCTGCAACGGAACATCATGGCGAAGGCCATGGAATGGGGCATCGATAGCGGCGCAGCCGGAAAAGAAGCCACGCGCCGTGCACACGCCGCCGCCGACAGCGACTGGGAATTCGCCGTGGCCATGACCGGGCAGCAGAAAGCCTACCGCCTGCGCGAAGGCATCGAGCGGTTTCTTATTACGAATGTAAACGCCCCCGCAGGGGCTGTCGAGGCGCAGACCACCCTCGCCATTATGTGGGACGCCCTCGCGCCGGGACCGGCCATGTTTAACCATATCCCTGGCGGCTGCAATGTGTTATACCTCGATGGCCATGTGGACTTTGTCCGCTGGCAAAACGGCGATGGCCCGTTTCCGGTGAACAACGCGGGCCTGCAACTGCACAAATCGAACCATATGCTCAATGGCACGAGCATGATGGGAATGTAATTGCGCGTGCGGTGGTTTCCTCAGTAAGTCTTTACACGCGTTCTTTTCCCGAGCACATCCCCCTCGTCCCGCGGCCCCGGCGTCCCCCTCGCGCTGGGGCCGCCACTCTTTCCAGGAGGGTGCGTGCCGCTCGGGGCCTTTCGGCACCCTGTGCGCTGGCCAGCTACGGCGCGGTACGGCGCTTCTGGTAGGATGGCGTCGCCATCAAACAGAAGGAGAACGCTCCCATGCGCAAGGAATCCTACGCCTTTCTCAAACACTTGCTGGCCACGCCCAGCCCCTCGGGTTTCGAGGAGAAAATACAGAACGTTTGCGCGGACTACGTGTCGCCGTATGCCGATGCGATCTACAAGGATCGTCACGGCAACCAGTACCATGTGAAGAACAAGGACGCGGATTTGCGAATCATGCTGGCAGGGCATGTGGACGAGATTGGTTTGATGGTGAACACCATCGACGATAACGGTTTTGTCGGGTTTGTGCCCATCGGCGGGGTAGACGCCGCGACCCTGCCGGGCCAGCGGGTGCATGTGCATGGCGCGAAGAAAACTGTGCCAGGTGTCATCGGCCGCAAGGCGATTCACCTTACGCCGCAGCAGGACCGGAAGAAGTTCACGGAGATCCACCAGATGTGGATCGACCTTGGCGCGCGGGACAAGACCGATGCCGAGCGCATTGCGGCAGTCGGCGACCCGATTACCATCGATCAGGGCTTCATCGAGTTGCGGGACCACAAGGTGGTGGCGCGTGCGCTCGATGATCGCGTTGGCGCGTTCGTATGCCTTGAGGCCATGCGGATGCTCGCGAAGCGCAAGGTGAACGTGGCGGTATATTGCGTGACCACGGTGCAGGAAGAAATCGGCGTACGCGGTGCCACGACAAGCGCATATGGCTGCCACCCGCACGCGGGTATCGCGGTGGATGTCGCGTGGGCCACGGACCATCCGAACGGTGAGGGCGAGCGCTACGGTTTCACCGGGATCAACCAGGGGCCCATCCTCGATCGCGGCCCGAACATCAACCCGGTGGTTCGCGAGGGACTATTGGCCGTGGCGGCGAAGAAGAAGATCGCCGTGCAACACCGGGCGTCGCCGCGCGGCACGGGCACCGACGCCAACGCCATGCAACTCAGCCGGGGCGGCGTGGCCACCGCGACCGTTGGCGTGCCGAACCGTTATATGCACACACCGGTCGAGCTGGTGTCATTGAAAGACGTCGAGGCGTGCGCGCAACTCGTTGCCGAGTGGGTGTGCAGCCTGCGGGGCGATGAGGCGTTTATCCCGTAAAGGCGCGTGTCGCCGCCGACCACTTTCAGCGCTTGAATAAGACGCATCCATAACCTGGGCCGTTGGCCCATACGCGTTAACTTAAGGATACAGCTCTGACAGTACCGC
>CAZMVU010000243.1:0-6608 GCA_964569295.1 uncultured Nitrospirales bacterium | reverse complement strand
ACCGGGGAACACGCCATTCGATCCTTGGGTTGTGGGCGCAGCCCACGTTAGCCGTATGGCGCAAGGCGGTGCACTTGCTCGAATTACGAAAGGGACAGTCCCTTTGTTTGCTAAAAATGGCGCCCCCTGCCCGCGCGCGAACGCTGGGCAGGGGGCGCCTTTACCAAGTTATGGGTTATCTTCGTATGCGCTAGTAGCTCTTCCTCCGAAGCCGCGCGACCAGCAGACCCGCAACGCCCAGCCCCAGCAGGCCTGCGGAAGCGGGTTCGGGCACGGGCTGGGTAGGCGCCGGGTCCCAGCCACCCTCGACTTGGCCCATCAGGTTGTCGTTACCGCATTCCTGCGTGAAGTGGAAGGTCAACGAGTCCGCAACATCGATGCCGCCGTGCTCCAGCACACTAGTCAGGTCGAAGGTGGCCGTGTGGTGCGTGCCACCCAGGAACCCCGACTCCGCGTCGGTCATTGTGCCGAAGGTGGCCTCGTCCGACACGGATTGGTCCTCGCCGTCGGCTCTCAGCCAAGGATTGGATTCGGGTTGATTTTGGGGCTCGGTCACTTGTATGGGGGTAGTACCGAGCACTGAGAACAAATTCCACTTGCCAGTGTCCCAGTCTACGTCCAGGACATAATCATAGCCATACGTGTCGTCGTCTTCATCTTCGTCCCACTTGTTACCCTCAGTACCATACCTGGCATCGCTATCGACGTCGATGAAGATGTCGCCTGAGCTAACCCACCCGTCGCCTACCGGATCGTCTAAGTCCTGCGTTCCAGTACCCGAAATGTTCGGATCATCGATGCCCCGCTGGAAGTCCCAGCCGCCGACCAGCATGAGCTCATTTCCGTTGGTCAGCATGCCTTCCAGGTCCCACTCCTGCGTTCCAATCATGCCCGGCTCGGTTTCCTGGTCTTCATCGCCCTGTCCGCTGCCGTCAGAGTCTCCGCCCCCTGCACCCCAGTTCGGCGGATTGTCCTCATCATTTATGGTGATGTTGGTCCAGTCGGCCTGGGCGGTTCCCACAGCCAGGCACATGGCCAGCAACAGGAACAACCCCTTCTTCGCAATTTTCTCGTTTTTCATTCTGTCCTTCTCCCAGTGGCCACGCACTCTAGGCGGCCCCCTTTGGTTTCCCGCCACCGATGGTTCCATAACCATTTGCAGCGAACTGTCTTTTTCGATACGCCCACCATTAAGCAAGTTCGGTGCCAATTTTTTCAACGAGAAAAACAATTGCGTACGTAGTTGCAATATAGGCATTTAGAGATTCGGACCAATTTGCGGAAATAGATCAACACACCGAAAAAACCCGCACAGCATGGTCACGCGTGATAGACAATAGTCCATTTTCCCCGGCCCGGCAACTCCCGGATGCGGTTCCTGATACGCGGTGGCGGGCCGCCCAGGTGTGACCTGTTGAAAAGGGGACAGAACCAGGCGAGTCCCCGCCTGCCCTGCCGAAGCTTCGCAGCGAAGGAGGGAGCGCGTGGTCAGTCCCCCATTTTCCAGCGGTCCTCGCCGTCTTGCAAACGGAAAACGGGAAACTCTATGCTGGCCCCCGGCTTCCGAGTGGGCATACTGGATGCGGTTGGCCCCCGTCAGTTCGAGGGGGTGCATCCTGAATTAAGGATATCGCTTGCGCGGGTTTCAGTAGAATACCCCCCGTGTGGCCGGAGTTTCCGGCTACACATAAAGGAGGGCTCATGCCACGTGTGCCGGTCGTCTGTTTACGGGGTTGGATTCCCGTCCTCCTCCTCCTGTTGGCGGGGTGTTTAGGGGCGGCGAGTGAAGAAACCAACGGCCCGGCCGCCGGCCAGGCGAGGCGGTGGGTTGGGGAATCGCCGGTGCCGCCATTCGGGTGCGTTTTGGAATCCTCCGACAGCACGGGTTTTACCTGGGCAAAGGGCTTTCTGTTTGCGCATCTTGCAGCCTGGCCCGGGCCCGGGGCGAAGCCCGAAGAGGCGCAGCCGCTGGCCTACGGGAAGTGGACGGGCGGCCCCTACCACAATGCCGCCGGTGAACGCTGGGTGAAACGAATCAATGGGTGGTATGAAGCGGGTACGGCCGCAGGCCTCACGCAGGATACCTTCCGCAGTTTCGATGACAAGCATTCCAGTCTGCGTCCGGGCGCCTTCCCACAGTTGCAATTCGCGGAGCCCCGCGCTGCCCTGGGTAACCCGGCCAAAACCATCTTCCGCCCCCGCGTCACGCTGGGGGTGCAGTCCTACGGCATCGACGGGCACAGTGTTATCGAGTCGCGTATCCGCGCCGCCCTTCGCCGTTACTACGAAACCGGCGCCCCCGTAACCATGCAGCGTACGTACCGGACGTTCTATGAGAACAATTTTCTGTTTGTGGCGCCGGCGGTAGGCACATTCAAGCCCGGCCGCGACACCTTCGCCTTCTTGAGTCCGTTCTACCTGCACTCGGTCGGCGCCTCGGGCACGGACGCCCGCCTCATGAAGCCGCTGGTCATGGCTTCAGCGGCCCTGCCCCCGGAGCTCAAGACGCGCATCCTGCGCAAAGGACTCTATGTACCGGCGCTCATGTACCTCTTCAAGGAGAGCATCACCGGCGGCATACGCGGCACCGAGGCCCATGTGCCCGCCTATTCCCTGCCGGACGCGGCGAAACACGAGACGGAAGAAGACGCCCCGTTTCTCGACCGGCTGATAACGGCGGCTCACGAACTGAAGCATATCCCGCCCGTGTGCCGGTTGCACGTGACGGACATGCGCGTTGAAGACGAGGAAGACCGGCCCAACCGCAGCGAGATTTACAAGGAGGTCAATACCTACGCCGTCACCGCCGCGTTGCGCCATGGGCAGACGCTCGTGCTCGATGTCGATCTGCGCTACAGTTGGACGGACCACAACCTGCCGGTCGCGCAGTATTTCACGGAGGTGCTTCGGGGCGAGGCGGCCATTACGCGCCGCAATGACGAGGGGTCGCGGCTGCGTATCCGGATTCCCTGGCGTCTCACCAACAACCGCGACGACCTTCGGACGGACATCCTGCTGCTCGCCGATGACGGCACCTACGCCGGCGCGCCGGCCTACATTTCCGTGCGGCATTTGCACCGTCACGACCCCCTGACCCTGGGCATCAAGAAGCGCCCCCGGCCTTGACGGCAGCCCACGATGTATGCAGTCGTGACACACCTTTATCAACAGATTGGTCAACAGCGTTCGCGAGAAAATGGGCTAAACCCATAATAGTACACAGGTTACGCCCATTGCCGGTTTTTGGCATCGATATTGCTATGTGCTTTGCAGGCATGCTCGTGGCACCTGTCGTGCGAATGGGGCGTCCATCGAGCAAAAAATCCGGTGAGGTGATTACAATGAATACAACACGGTGGGGCATGGGTGGCGTGCTGGCTATTATGGCGCTCGTCTGCCTGATGCCCGGATATGCGGCAGCCGATTCCATTACGGGCCTGTATAACACGGGGGTGGATGCTAGTGGCGACGTGTTGAGCCATAACGATGTGGACACGCACTATACGGTTACACCGCCTGATGACGAGGGCACTACGTATGCGTGGACGTCCGACGGAGATTTTCCGGTCGGCGACCCCTGGCTCGACGACAATGACACATCCGCGTGGATAACGCCTTACGAGCCCGTTGAAGGTAGCGGCGACAGCCATCCCGTTGGCGAGTACACCTACACCACGACCTTCGATTTGACGGGTATGAATCCCGCGAGTGCTTCCATCTCCGGCCAATGGAGTTCGGACAACGACGGCTTTCAGATCCTCATCAACGACACGGATGTCAATGATCTGGTTTCGGACTCGTACGACCGCACCCCGACGCAGGCGTTTACCGAGTGGTATGACTTCACGATCTCCGATGGGTTTGAGGCGGGCGAAAACACGCTGCAATTCGTCGTGAACAACGAAAGCGGCGGCTCGGGGAATCCGACGGGGCTTCGCGTCGAGTATCTTTCCTCGGCGGTATCGGCGGTGCCGGAGCCGGCCTCGTGTGCGCTGTTGGGGCTGGGCCTGCTGGGGTTGAGCGTGGTTCGCAAGCGGAGCATGTACACACGTTCGTAGGGGAGTGTGTTTACACAACGGTCTGCATTTCCGCCCTCAGTCTTGCACTGGGGGCGTTTGTTAGCATACGGGGATTTGTCATCAACGGAACCCGCCGGCGTGCGCAGTACCTATGATATACTTTTAAGTAGGCAAAAATTGTAGGGGGTCTCATGCATTTGCTTCTTGGGTTGCAGGCACTTGCTTTCCGCGTGAAGTGTCCGGGCCATGAGCGCCATGCCCTTGTGGGGCGGCTGACCATCCTTTGCGGCGCATTGCTCACGCTCACGATGACCGCCGTGGGCGCGCCGGCCAACCCGGAGCAGGTGTGGACGTTTCAGCAACCCGATGGTACGCCGTTCGAAGTTTCGCTCGCGGGGGACGAATTTCACGCCTATTACACGACGGCCCAGGGAGCGCTCATCACCAGGGCCCCGGAAACGGGTGTTTGGTACTACGCGAAGCCCGCATCGAAGGGCACACTCGAGCCGACGGAGCAACGTGTAGCCGGCGAGTCGGCATCGCGTCAAAGCGAACCGGTCATCAGCCGCGCGGAAAAGGAGCAGTGGCTGCGCGAGGCGGGCGCGGTTGCGGCGGCGCGTGCGGCGGAGCGGCTTCAGGGCGGGCTCACCCGGGCGGCGCCGGCCACCGGCGTGGTGAAGGGGGTGCTTCTTCTTGTCAATTTCTCCGACACCACGACCCTGTTCGGTCCCAGTGACTTCGACGACCTGATGAACACGACCGGTTACAGCAGCAATGGCGCGCTGGGCAGCGTGCGCGATTTTTACTACGAGTGCTCCTATGGGACGCTGACCCTGCAGTTGGATGTCTATGGCTGGTTCGACCTGCCCGAGACCGCCCAATACTACGGAGAAAACACCAGTGGCGCGGGCACCGACCGGCATTCGCGTCAGATGGTCATCGATGCGCTGGCAGCCGCGGATGCCTCGGTGGACTTCTCTCAGTACGACGCCGACGGCGACGGTATGGTCGACGTATTCGGTGTGGCCCACCAGGGACGCGGGGAAGAAAACGGCGGCGGCACGAACGCCATCTGGTCACACAGTTGGTACCTCAGTTCTCCCGTCACTGTGGATGGCGTTCAGGTGCGCGACTATTTCACGGCGCCCGAGCGCCACGGCACCTCCAGCCTGAGCACCATCGGCGTCTATTGTCACGAGATGGGGCATCACATGTACAACCTGCCCGACCTCTACGACCTCGACAACAGCTCCTATGGCGTGGGCTATTGGAGTGTCATGGGCTACGGCCTCTGGCTGGGGCCCAACGGCGCCAAGCCGTGCCACTTCGATGCCTGGTGCAAGCAGGCTCTGGGCTGGCTGACCCCCACGGCAATTACCGCCGATACGGCCGGTGTGTCAATACCCGCTCTCGATCAGAACCCCGACGCACTGCTTATCCCCGTCGACCCCTATCAGGATGGGGAGTATTTTCTGGTCGGCAATCGCTATAAGCGGACCACCGCAGATGCGGCCACGGGGTTTGACCAGTATGTGCCGGGCAGTGGCGCCCTGGTATTGCACGTGGACGATTACATACCCGACAACAGGACGGAAAGCCTGAAGAAAGTGGATGTGGAGGAGGCGGACGGACTCGACGAGTTGGACAACAAGGACAACCTCGGCAATGCCGGCGATCTCTACCCGGCGGGGTCGGCCGTTTTCGACGACACGAGCACCCCCGATAGCACGGACAATGCCGGGGACGGCACGGGTATCGCCCTCAGCGCCTTCACGGGGGCGGGCACCGCGGACATGACCTGCGACGTGACGGCGATGCCGGGGTTGCTCGGCTTTTCGCTGGGCTACGACGGCCTGGGCGCCGGGGGCAAGGCCATATCGGGCAACGACGGCAATGACTTCGGGGTCGTGCACTTTACTACGGCCAGCGGCGGTATCCTCGAGCGGGTGCGCACCTATTTTGTCTTCTCGGGCACCACGGACTACACCATTTCCGTGTTCAGCGACTGGGACAGCGGGGCGCCGGCGGGACTTCTGACCACGCAATCCGGCTCCCACGACGGGGCGGGCTATGCCGAGCTCGACCTTGCTTCGCCCCAGACTTTCGCGGCCGGCACCGATTTCTACATCCAAGTCCAATACGACTCGAACTACTCCAGCCCGTTCATGGTGCCGGCGGTGGCAGACGCCGTTCTCAGCGGGCGAAGCTGGTTCAGCCTGGACGGCGTTTCGTATGACAACCTCGCGGCCGACGGCACGGATTACGAAATCAACATACGTGCGGACATCGCCTTGGCGCCTGAGGCCGAATCCATTACCACGGGCGCCGCGAGCCCAATGAACGCCAGCAGCGTTGCGTTTCTGGTGCACTTCAGCGAGGACGTAGTCAACTTTGACGACGAGACGGACCTCGTCATTACGAGCGGCGGAACGCTGGCGCATACCGGCGTCACCATAGAAGATGGGCCACAGGATTACACGGTCACCCTCTCCGGCTTGACGGGAGACGGCGACCTGACGTTGGCGGTCAATACAGCCTCCGATGTGCAGAGCAGTATGGGAACCCCGCTCGCTTCGAGCGTGACGAGCG